>JBBIQJ010000052.1:0-14248 GCA_037442385.1 Armatimonadota bacterium | reverse complement strand
ACCAGCATTTCAAAAATCATAAGACAGGTACACCGCAACCCCCTGCTGCTGGGCGTATTCCATCACTCTGAGCGACGACACCATGTGCGCCACCAGCACAGGGAACAGATTGGGCACATGCTGGCTGAGCGGTTTCAGCTTGTGCCGCAGAAAGTTGTCGATGTCGTTTTTGGAGAGCTGCGCCTTGCTTTCGCCGACAATGGTGAGCAGTTCCCCGTCGCGCCGCGCTTCGCCCAGTATGTTGACCCCATAGTGCTGATCTTCGCCAACCGTAATGAAACCGCGCTTAAGCCGCCCGATAACTTCTATGCCATAGTCCCGCTTGAGCAGTTGTGGCAGTGCCTTGTACGCCTCGTTTTCGAGAGTATAACCGACGGTCATCGCCAGCCCACCCACTTGCTTGGCGAGGTCCCTGATAGCCCGTGTGTTTTTCGCGATTTGCCGCGTGTTGGCTTCGGTTTGCCGCGTGAGCGCCTCGATTTACTGGGCGTGAACCCGCAGTTGCTCGGTGTTCGCCCGCGTCTGTTCAGTCAGCACCTGAATCGCTTGCGTGTTCGCCCGCGTCTGTTCAGTCAGTGCCGCAATCTGCTCACCGTGTTCACGCAGCTGCTGAGTATTCGCACGAGTCTGCTCTGTGAGAGTCTGTATCGCCTGGGTATTCGCCTGTGTTTGATCTGTGAGCGCCTCCATCTGTTGCAAGAGCAACGCGAAGCGCTCCCGCATCTCGGTTCCCAGCTGGTCAACCCACTTGATGACCTCCGACTCCAGAATCTCCTGCGACATCCGCAGCAGGGCGGAGGTCAACACCTGAACCTGTTCCGGGCTGAACGCGCCAGAGAGCAGCTGTTCTATCTCCTGGAGAGTTGGCATACCCAAAATATTTTACCCGAATGCAGGGTGAAGAGCCTACTCTTCTCTACTCTCCCCAGTATATTACCACAACCCACACCAGCGGCGCCAGAAGATAGGTCGCATCCGCCAGGCCGCCCACCAGCTGATAGAACGCCCAACCATCTTGCCCGACACCCCGAATCAAAGACAACATATGAGTAAGCCAGAAGAGGTTCAACATAAACAGAAGCACAACAGTGAATCCTGCTATTATCGCTAGCGTGGACTGGGGTACCCCGTTAGCAAACACCATCTCTATGCCCGCAGCCAGCCCCAGCAAGCAGAACACCAGCAAGACCAGTGCCAGCGCGGAGCCTAATGGATAGGAGCTATACCGCTCCAGCATAAGAGCGCCGCAAAGAAGCGCCCAACCCATCAGGTAAATCCCGACGGACTTGCTCCACTGCGCAAGCGCATCTGAACGATTCGCGTGTCGCCACCAAAGCCAGCCCAGAAACGGATACCATGCGGCCAAAAGAAAATTGCGAACCCAGTGGAATGGTGAAGCCTTCACTAGGTGGAGGTACATCGCTTCCGCGAAAAGCGCGATACAGGTTGCCCCTGCAAGCACATATAGAAAACGCACACGGCTCCACGAGGTCCTGCGCAGAATCCCCCAACCCCAGAGAGCTGCTGTGAACGGTAGTATTGCCCACAGCATGTAAGCAATCCCCCACTTACCCTCAGCATCCACCCGAATCAGCAGTAGCCCCCATCCCAGATGGGCAGCCGCCGTTGCTGCGCCGAACCCAAGACAGCAGCCCCCGAAACGGTTCAGCAAAGCGAAAGACAGATTTCTCTCTTCAATCACCAGCCGCTCACCCCAAAAAGATTATACTCCACTGGCTTGCAGGAATCTCCATCAGCTGAATCGAAACCTCATGCAGGAGGGAGCGATGAGCTATTCAGCGCTTGCGGAGCAGCTGGCTCAGCGGGGTGTGGATGTAGAAAAGGTCAAGCGGCGGCTCAAAGCCCAGCGGATCGAGACCCCCTCATGGGGCTACGGGAACTCCGGCACGCGGTTCAAGGTCTTCCCCCGGAAGGGCGCGGCACGGAATGTGTACGAGAAGCTTCAGGACGCCAGCGTCGTGCATCGCTTCACAGGGGTTTGTCCGACCGTGGCGCTCCACATCCCCTGGGATAAGGTGGACGACTGGCGCGCGCTCTGCCAGTACGCCGAATCGCTGGGCATCCGAATCGGCGCGATTAACCCGAACCTGTTTCAGAACGATTCGTACAAACTGGGCAGCCTGTGCCATCCCGACTCCACCGTGCGCCAGCAGGCAATTGCCCATATTGAGGAATGCATTCAGATTGCCCATACTGTCGGCTCCACAATAATCAGCCTGTGGCTGGCGGACGGCACGAACTATCCCGGTCAGGACGATTTTCGGGCACGCAAGCATCGCCTGTGGGAAAGCCTGCAAACCATCTATCCCAGGCTGGGCGAGTGCCGCTTGCTGATAGAGTATAAGTTCTTTGAGCCTGCGTTTTATCACACCGATATCCCCGACTGGGGCGTCGCCTACACCCTCGCGTTAAAGCTGGGCGCAAAAGCGCAGGTGCTGGTAGACACGGGACACCACCCGCAAGGCACGAATATTGAGCATATCGTGGCGTTCCTGCTGGACGAGGGCAAACTCGGCGGGTTTCACTTCAACAACCGCAAGTACGCCGACGATGACCTGATCGTCGGCTCCGTCAATCCGTTTGAGCTGTTCCTGATTTTCTGCGAGCTGGCACGCGCCGAAGAAGACCCCCAAACCCAAGCCGGCGCCCGACAGGTCGCCTACATGATAGACCAGTCGCATAATATCGAGCCGAAAATAGAGGCGATGATTCTGTCGGTGATGAACATTCAGACCGCCTATGCGAAGGCGTTGCTGGTGGATTGGGCGCGCTTACGCGAGGCGCAGGAGTCGGGAGCGGTGCTGGAAGCGCATCGGATTCTGCAGGAAGCCTACGAGACCGATGTGCGTCCGCTACTGGCGCAGGTACGCCTCGAGATGGGACTGGAGCCTGACCCGTTAGAGGCGTTTCGGCGCTCAGGCTATGCCGAGCGCGTCGCGGAGGAACGGGGCAGCGTCTCGCCTGGTGGCGCAGGCTATCCGGGCTAAACCTGCGCCATGCGCTCGCGCCGTGCCCGATGCTGTTGATACATCTCGCGGAACAGCTCAAACTTCACTGCATGGTAGCGTGCAGTGGCAGGGTTCGGCTCAATCACCTGTTCGGGCTGGCTCATCGCGTTCATCGCGCTGGGGATATCGGGGTAAGCACTGCTGGCAACCGCGCCCAGAATCGCGCTCCCCAGCAACACCGCCTCTGGCTCGCGGTTTATCACGATTCGACAACCCGTGATGTCGGCATGCTCGCGCAGCCATACGCGGTTTTTCACGCTCCCGCCCGTGACGAAAATGGTGTCGATGGTGTAGCCCGATTCCTGCAGAGCGCGCAGCACATCTCGAATGTTATACGCCAGCGCTTGCACGGTGGCATAGTAAAGGAGCGCCAGCGCCTCGACGCTTCTGTCCAGGGTCAAGCCATCCACCACGCCGCGCGAATGTGGGTCGGCGTAAGGCGCACGGTTGCCGTAATGGTCGGGGTACACATGCAGGTGTCGGGTCAACAGTGCGGGATAGGGCAGCCCCTCGGCAAGGCGGTCGATAATTCGGTTCGCCGCCTCGTAGGGGGTAACGCCTTCCGCTTCTGCCTGCTGGCGCAATACAGGGTACTGAATATGATGCTCCAGCGTGTAGTCGATCAGGGCGCCCGCCGCCGATTGACCGCCCTCGTTCATCCACATGCCGGGCAACACCGCGCCGTAGTAGGGTCCCCACACGCCTGGTACGAACCGCGCCTCGCGCGCGAGCGCCATCAGGCATGAGGAAGTGCCCCCAATCAGCGCCAGCGCACGCTCCACAGCCGCCAGGTCGGGCGATTCCTGATTGTGCCATACGGCGCCCAGCAGACCAATCGTGCCCGCGTGCGCATCCACAATCCCAATTGCGACCTGCGTGCGCGGGGTCAGCCCCAGATGGCGCGCTGCTGCGGGAGTCAGCGTGCCTGCCGACTCGCCGAGCGGACGAATTGCCTCGCCTGCGCGTCCACGCTCCAGAATTGATTCGATGCCTATCGCTTTCAGAAACCGCTCATCCCAGCGCGATTCGGCGGGCAGATAGGTCCACTTGCACCCCATCGTACATTCACTGCGCAGGTTGCGCCCAGTGCTACGGTAGACCAGAAAGTCGGCTAAATCTAGGAACTTGCCCGCGCTGTGGAACACAGCGGGCATATGGCGCTTGAGCCAGAGCAGTTTGGGAGGCTCCATTTCAGGCGAGAGCGCGCCGCCAGAGTAGCGCAACACCTCGTAGTCGCCTGCATTAATCTCTTCCGCTTCGGCGACGGCGCGGTGGTCCATCCACATAATGATGTTCCACTGCGGGTCGCGTGTGGGCGAGATGCTCAGAGACTGGTCGTGTTCGTCCAGCACCACCAGCGAGCAAGTGGCGTCATAGCCGATGCCCAGCACCTGCTCCGGGGGCACCTGCGCTTCCTGTACCACGCGACGCACCACTTCCCCCACTGCCCGCCAGATGTCTTCGGACGATTGCTCTGCGTACTCGGCTTGCGGGCGATGGATTTGAATCGGCTCCACCGCAATAGCAAGGCGGTTGCCCTGCAAATCAAACAAACCCGCCCGAGCGCTGGCAGTGCCCACATCCACGCCGATGACATAGCCGTGCATGGCTTTATTCATTCGCTGGGCAGTTTCTCACTCCTGCCAACGATAGAAAGAGGCGCAGGGCAAGGCTCTGGCGCTACTCCGATTTGCGTCCTACAAGCGCGGCTCTGCTTACCTGCTTGCAGGAGCGTGGGAACCCCAGAGGCGACACTGCTCAACCTCATCCGCGCGTTTGGCTCTCGTGCTTCCCATCACAGGGTACAATTGGCAAGCATAAGGAGGTACTACGATGCCAATTCGAATCGGTATCAACGGCTTTGGACGCATCGGGCGGATGACCCTGCGCGCCATCCGCAAGCATTACCCCAACGACTTCGATGTAGTCGCCATCAACGACCTCGCCGACGCCTACAGTAACGCCCATCTGTTCAAGTATGACACCACCTACGGCACCTATCCCGGCGAGGTCAAAGCGGAGGAGAACGCGATTCTTGTCGACGGCGACCGCATTCGCGTGTTCGCGGAGAAAGACCCTGCCGCGATTCCCTGGGGCGATGTCGGAGCGGATATCGTGATTGAGTCGACGGGCGTGTTCACTGACGCCCAGAAAGCAAGCGCCCACCTCAAAGGCGGCGCAAAAAAGGTGATTATCACCGCTCCCGCCACCAACGAGGATATTACGATTGTGCTGGGGGTGAACCACGAAGCCTACGACCCCAGCAAGCACCATGTGATTTCCAACGCCTCATGCACCACCAACTGCCTTGCGCCCGTGACGAAAGTGCTTCACGAAACTTTCGGCATCGAGTATGGCATCATGACCACCGTGCATGCCTACACGAACGATCAGCGCGTTCAGGACCAGATTCACAAAGACCTGCGTCGGGCGCGCGCCGCGGGGGCGAACATCATCCCGACCTCTACAGGCGCGGCGAAAGCGATTCATCGGGTGCTGCCCGAACTCAAGGGACGCATGCACGGGATTGCGCTGCGGGTGCCGACGCAGACCGTTTCGATTGTGGATCTGACCGTAACGCTTTCGCGCGAAGCGACCGAGAGCGCGATTAATGAGGCGTACCGTGCGGCGGCGGAGGGCGCGCTGAAGGGTATTCTCGGCGTGAGCGACGAGCCGCTGGTCTCTTCAGACTTCCGCGGCGACGAGCGGAGCGCGATTGTTGATCTGCCCTCCACGCTGGTGATGAGCGGGCGCCTCGCCAAAGTGATGGCGTGGTACGATAACGAGTGGGGCTACTCGTGTCGAGTCGCCGACCTCGCGAAATACATCGCCAGCAAGGGCTTCTGACGCCCCTCTGGCTCCGTTATGCGCCCCTGCTGATTGTGGGGGCGCATTTCCTGCTGGCGCTCGCCTACAACGCGGCGACCCCTTTCGGCAATAACGGCTACGCCAACACGCCCGACGAAGGCGCGCACTTCCAGTATGTGGCGTATGTCGCGCGGGCATGGCGCCTGCCCCTATTCGAGGGCTACGAGGGCGTGGGCTACGAAGCGCATCAGCCGCCTTTGTATTACTTTCTGGCAGGGATCGCCTATCATCTGGCGGGGGGCGCGGGCAAGGGGGTGCGCTTGCTCTCCACGCTCTGTTCGGCGGGCGTAGTGTGGCTCACATGGCTGACGGCGCGGCGCCTGTTTCCCCAGAATACGCCGCTCGCGCTTTCCGCAATGGGGTTTGTGGCGTTCCTGCCAATGCACCTCGCGATTGGCGCCACGGTCAATAACGATGCGTTGACCAATCTGCTTTTCGCAGGCGTGCTGTATGCCTTCGCACCGCCGCCGCCCCCCTCTGCCTGGCGCGATGGGGTTCGGTTTGGCATGCTGCTGGGGCTGGCGCTCCTGACCAAAGCGACTGCGCTGATTCTTGTGCCCGCGATAGCGGTCGGGCTGGCGCTGCGTTATGGGAAGGTGTGGCGTGCGAGCCTGTCCGCGCTCGCGCTCGCCTTCGCAATTGCAGGGGTTCTCAGCGGCTGGTGGTTCGTGCGGAACGCCCTGCTTTACGAGGACCCTCTGCTCCAGAAGACTTTTGTGCGCGTGTTCGCGGGCACGGCGAAAGCGGAAGATTTTTACGCGCAGGGCATGAGCGTGGGGGACTACGCGCGCCTCATCGCCGACTGGACTTTTCGGAGTTTCTGGTTCGCCTACGGCACGCCGCAAACGGCACGCACGGGGCTTCCCAACTTTCTGCCTGACAGCGTTTACTGGGGGCTGCTAACGTGGTGCGCTCTGGCGCTGGGAGGGCTGGGCGTACGCGCCGGGCAAAGCTTAAAAAACCGATCTTCTGCGGAGCCGACTCAGCGCGCCTGGTGGATTGTTGCGGCGGTTCTGACGGGGCTGGTGCTGGCGAGCTTTGTGCTGTTCGTGCGGGTGTTTTTCCAGACCCAGGGGCGCTATTTTTACCCTGCGCTGGCACCGATTGCCATCACGCTCACTCTGGGCTGGGAGAGTTTGTTTCCTGCGGAGCGTCGGGCACTTGCGCATGGGGCACTGAGCGCACTCTGGCTGCTGCTCGCGCTGGGGTGCTGGCGGTATTTGTAGAATCAAAAGTTGCAATTTCCACACCTTATCGGGTATACTTTGCCGTCCAACCCGGGCACACTTCGCGGAGCCGATGCGGTTTCGCAAAGGGAGGAGAACAATGCAGAAGCGAAGGAACGCCGTACGGGCTGGATCGTGGCGAGGTTTTGTGCTGGCGGCGCTCACTTGTGCAGGCATCTGGGTTTTCGCGCAAAACACACGCGACGATCAAAAAACGGAAATCGTGCATCGCGAGGAAACGGTCGCTATTCCGTTTCCAACAGTGTTTGAGGTGAACCGTCGTTTACCCCCGCGCCACCGCGTGCTGGTTCAACGCGGACAGGCAGGCGAGAAGTGGGTGCGGTGGCGTGTAGTGCTCAAAAACGGCAAAGAGGTTCAGCGCACGCAGGTTGCCAGTGAGGTACTGACCCCGCCCCAGCCCCAGATTTACCAGATTGGGGTGCATGGGCACATCGCCTCGCGCGGCGCAGTCGGGCGCAACGACAACTTTTACACCGTCAAAACGCTCACGATGCACGCCACAGCCTACGCCCCACATCGTAGCGGCGGCGGCACGGGCACGGGGCGCACGGCTACGGGTTTGCCCGCAGGCTACGGGCTGGTGGCGGTAGACCCGCATGTGGTTCCGTTCGGCACGGTGCTGTATGTGGAAGGCTACGGGATGGCGATTGCCGCTGATCGGGGACGCGCCATTCGGGGCAACAAAATAGACCTCTGCTACGCCACGCGCCAGCAGGCGATTCAATTTGGCAGGCGCAAAGTGCGCGTGCATATTCTACGACCGATGCGGTGAGGTTTTTTCAGGTCTTGTTCCATGACGCTTCGCCTGAAATCGCGCCGTCCTTCACACCAGCGGGTACACTAAAATCCACCAGGCTATGAAAACCGAGCTGATTGACCTGAACTTCATGGGCTATCCGCTGGCGATTGCGTCGTATCTGTTGACCGATGGGCACGAGTGTGCCCTGATTGAAGTGGGTCCCACCACCACGCTCCCTACGCTCTGGAGCGCGCTTCGAACACACGGGATTGCGCCCGAACAGGTACGCCACCTGCTGGTGACCCATATTCATTTGGACCATGCAGGGGCGCTGGGAGTCTTGATGGCGCAGCTGCCCCGTGCAATCTGCTATGTGCATCCCGTTGGCGCACCGCACCTGATAGACCCCTCGCGCCTGATTGCGAGCGCCTCGCGCCTGTATGGCGATATGATGGACACGCTCTGGGGCGAAGTGCGTCCCGTGCCCGCCGAGCGCGTACGCGTGGTGCAGGACGGCGAGCGCCTCACGATTGCAGGGCGCACCTTGCTGGCACTAGACACCCCCGGACACGCACGCCATCACCACGCCTATCTGGATGAGCATGACGGCACGCTCTTCGCAGGCGATATTGCAGGCGTGCGCATGCCCAATACGACCTATGTGCGCCCGCCCACACCGCCTCCCGAACTGGATATTGAAGCGTGGCAAGCCAGCCTGGCAAAACTGCGCGCCATGCCCATCCAGCGGCTCGCCCTGACCCACTTCAGCTTCTTTGACGATGTGGCGCGCCATCTCGACGAGCTGGAAGCGCGCCTGCTGGACTGGGCGCAGTTCACACGCCAGCAAATTGAGCAGGGAATCAGCGATTCAGAGCTAATCGAAGTTTTACGCCAGTACGGCAACCGCGAGATGGCGGAGCGCGGCGTAGACCCCTCCAGCTATGACCTGGGCGCAGGCTACGAACTGATTGCACTGGGCTACGCCCGATACTGGCGCAAAAAACTGGCACAGGGCACGCCATGAGAGCCGAAGGGGTGCGTTTCGAGCGGGTCGTCAAGCGCTTCGGACAGGTGGTGGCGGTCAACCGGCTGACCCTGCACATCCAGCCGGGCGAGTTTATGGTGCTGGTGGGTCCCTCGGGGTGCGGGAAGACGACGGCACTCCGCCTGCTCGCAGGGCTGGAAGAGGTTACCGAAGGCGATATCTACATCGGCGAGCGGTGCGTGAACGATGTCTCCCCCCGCGACCGCGATATTGCGATGGTGTTCCAGAACTACGCGCTGTATCCCCATATGCGCGTGTACGACAATATCGCCTTCGGGTTGCGCCTGCGCGAGTTGAAAAGCTGGTTCTGGCAGCTGACGCACTGGAGCGAGGCGCGCGCCATCCGCCAGCGCATCGACGAGCGCGTGCGCCAGGTTGCCCATATGCTGGAGATTGAGAGCCTGCTCCACCGCCTGCCCAAAGAGCTTTCGGGCGGACAGCGCCAGCGCGTCGCACTCGCCCGCGCGATTGTGCGCCAGCCCCAAGTGTTCCTGATGGACGAACCGCTCTCCAATCTGGACGCCAAACTGCGCGACCAGACCCGCGCCGAACTCAAAAAACTGCAGGAACGGTTGGGCGTCACCACCGTGTATGTAACTCACGACCAGAAAGAGGCGATGACGCTCGGCACGCGAATCGCTGTCATGAAAGATGGCGTTCTCCAGCAGGTGGGCACGCCGCAGGAGGTCTATCATCAGCCCGCAAATGTGTTCGTGGCGACCTTTATCGGCACACCACCAATGAATATCCTCTCTGTGTCCGTCGTCAGCGAAGGGGGACAGGCTGCCGTGCGGTTCGGTGAGACGCTTCTCCCATTACCGAACACCAAGCCCACCTCCCTGCCGTCCAGCGTGCTGATGGGAATCCGACCACAGGACATCCACGCGGGCGACGACACCCCTCGCGACGCCATCCTCTCGCCGCCCCTGACCGCAACCGTGGATGTGATTGAGCCACAGGGCGATCGCAACGATGTGCATCTCGTGGTGAACGGGCATCGCCTGATTGCCCAGATCAGTGCGCGCGTGCCTGTCGCCGAGGGGCAGACCCTGCCCATCCGCCTGAATCTGGAGCATCTGCACCTGTTTGACCTGCAGACGGAGCAAGCCATCCGATGAGCCGAATCGTCTATCAAACGGAGTTGCCGCTGCCGCTACATCATCGCGGCAAGGTGCGCGATATGTATCGGTGCGGCGATGTGCTTCTGATGGTCGCCACCGACCGCCTCTCGGCATTCGATGTGGTCTTTCCCACTCCCATCCCCGATAAGGGGCGCGTGCTGACCCAGCTCAGCGCGTTCTGGTTCCGTCAGCTGGAGGCGCAGGGCATTGCGCACCACATGCTCAGTGTGGAGTGGGACACGATTGCGGATGCCCTGCGTCGCGCGGGCGTCCGCAACCCTGAGGCGTATCGTGACACGCTGGAGGGGCGCACGATGCTGATACGCCCCACGAAGCCCTACCCGGTGGAGTGTGTTGTGCGGGGCTATCTGGCAGGCTCGCTGTGGAAAGAGTATTGTGCCGCTGGCGGGCCACAGAGCCAGATACCCGTCTCCTTACACGGCATCGCCTTGCCAGGGGGGCTGGTGGAATCGGCACCGTTGCCCGAACCGATTTTCACCCCCGCCACCAAAGCCACCGCAGGGCACGACGAGAACATCTCGCTGGAGCAGGCTGCCGCGATTGTGGGCGAGGAAACGATTCGCACTCTGCAGGAGTTGAGCCTGAAGATTTATCAATTTGCCAGCGCATACGCCCACTCGCGTGGCATCCTGCTTGCCGACACCAAGTTCGAGTTCGGTCAGGACGAGAACGGACAGATTCTGCTGATTGATGAGGTACTGACGCCCGACTCGTCGCGCTTCTGGGACGCCGAGTCGTACGCTCCTGGGGGCGCGCAACCCAGTTTTGACAAGCAGTTCGTGCGCGACTATGTGGAGCGTCTTGGCTGGAACAAGCAGCCGCCTGCGCCCGAACTGCCCGACGAGATTGTCGTGCAAACTGCCATGCGCTATCGCGAGGCGTATAGCCGTCTGGTGGGATATGCGCTCTAACCCTTGGCGGATGACGGCGCGATGGGGCAAGGTCATGGCGGCGCACGCCGTGCTGATTTTGCTCGCGGGCGTGTTTATGCTCCCGATTGCGTGGATGGTCAGCACCTCGCTCAAGCCCGACGACGCCCTCTTCACCGAACACATTGTGTGGGTTCCTGAGCGAATCGCCTGGGAAAACTACCAGACGGCGCTCACCACTTTCCCCTTCTGGCTTTACCTGCGCAACACGCTGGTGATTGCCATTTTGATGATGGTCGGTACGGTGCTGAGCTGCCTGCCACCGGCTTATGCGTTCGCGCGGATGCGATGGCGCGGGCGGCGCTTCTGGTTCTGGGTCATGCTCAGCACGCTCATGCTCCCGCCACAGGTTACGATTCTGCCCGTCTTTCTGTTGTTTCGCTGGCTGGGCTGGGTGGATACTTTCCTGCCCCTGATTGTGCCTGCGTTTCTGGGGAACGCCTTCTTCGTTTTCATGCTCCGCCAGTTTTTCCTCACCCTGCCCCAGGAAGTGGTGGACGCCGCGCGGATCGACGGCTGCAGCGACTGGCTGATTCTGTGGCGCATCGTCGCTCCCATGTCCAAGCCCGCGATTGCCACCGTCGCGCTCTTTGCGTTCGTGTGGTCGTGGACGGACTTCATGGGGCCGCTGATTTACCTCAACGACGCCAGCAAGTTCACGCTCGCGGTGGGACTGCAATATTTTCTGGGTCGGCACGGCGAGCAGTGGAACCTGCTGATGGCGGCGGCGGTGGTAGTTACCGCGCCGCTGGTGGTGGTCTTTCTGCTGGCTCAGCGGGCGTTCGTGCGCGGGATTACACTGACCGGGTTGAAAGGCTAAGGCTCGCCCACGATGGGGAACAGCTCGCCTCGCAACGGCTGACCGACTTCGAACCCCTGCCCATCCGTAACGACATGCCCTGTGCCCGTGTAGCAGGTTCCGTCGGGCATGTAAAAAATCGCGAAGGCGACGCGCGGGCGGTTGGAGCGGTTCGCATTCGCGCCGTGCAGGGTCAGCCCGTGATGGACCGAGCAATCGCCCGCTTTCAGGGGGAGCCATACGGGCGTACGCATCGATTCAGGCAGGTATTGAAACACATCCGCCAGCTCGCGAAAATCGTGCGCAGGCAACAGCCCCAGCTTGTGGCTCCTAGGAATCACGCCCAGACAGCCGCTCTGCTCATCCACATCATACAGCGGTATCCAGACGCCCAGCTGGTTGCCGACAGTGTGGGGCCAGTAGGGAATGTCCTGATGCCATGCGGTGGGTTTGCTATCGCCTGGCATTTTGGCAAGCAGGTGGTCGTGCCAGATACGCATCGTTGCGCCCGCGAGCTGCGCGGCAATCTTGCCCAGTCGGGGGTGCAGAGCGAACTTGCGCATGCGTTCATCAATCCGCCACAGGTTCACCTTCTGCACGAAGATTTTTTCGTATTCGGGGTCGTTCTGGGAGATTTCGATTTGGGGATCCAGGCGCTGGTTCCGCAGCGCTTCGGCTGCCTCGCGCAACTCGGCCATCTCCTCTTCGGTAAACACGCCCCTCAGGGTCAGATACCCATTCTCGCGAAAAAACTGAATCTGCTCCTCCGTTAGCGGATAGCTTTCCATCGGCTCACCTCGCCATAAGTTTACCCATGCAGCCCCACAAAACGACGGATTTTCTATACAGAGGCAATTGGGCTATAATATAAAGGAGTTGCTGGACGCCTTTGTGAAAGGAGGCACGACGCTCCTGCTCGGATTCTGGTGGGAAGGTACGGCTCCAATTGTGGAATAACCGAAACGGAGGAACCCCTATGCGGGCAGCGGAGCGTTCGAGGAAGGTCGTCAACCGTTTTTATCGGCATTGGAAACATCGTGGCGTTCGCTGGGCAGGACTTCTCGCTTGCTGGTTGCTGAGCGCCCTTTCGGGAACGGCAGGCGAACGGGGGGTTCACCTGCTCACGCTCCATCAGTATGTGGTACAGTTGAACGAGTTGCGTGTGTCGCTGGGGCTGCCGCCGTTGAAGTTAAATCTAGAGCTGTGCGAGGCAGCGCAGACGCAGGCGAACGAGATTCTGATTATGCAGGCGTGTTCTCATGTGGATCGGGAGGGACGCCGCGCCGATGCGCGTGCCCTGCAGGCGGGCTATCGCTTCACGATGCTGGCGGAAAATCTGGCAGCGGGACAGCCCAGCTGGGAACGCGCCATCGAAGGCTGGCTCAACAGCCCGCCCCACCGCCTGGCGATGCTCGCCCCAGATTATCGTGAGGTGGGCGTCGGCAGCGCATGGGCGAATACAGGGCGCTACACCACCGCGTGGGCACAGGTGCTGGGCGCGCGCCGGGGCGTCTACCCCCTGATTATCAATCTGGACGCCCCCTGGACGGAGAACCCCAGAGTGCGGCTCTATGTGCATGGGGCGCACCGCGCCAGCGCGATGCGTCTCAGCAATGACGGCGTGAACTGGACGGAATGGCGCACCCCCCAGGAATGGGTGGACTGGGAACTGCCCGACGAGCCAGGGGAACACACCGTGTATGTACAACTGATTCTTTGGGGGCATGTGTACGAATCGTCAGACACCATTCTCTTGCGGTAGCGCGAGCAGTTCACGTGCGACAGCCACTGCCACCACATAGCGCGCCCCCGCCGCTTTCAAGGCGGTCGCGCATGCGTTGAAAGTACTGCCCGTGGTGAACACATCGTCCATTAGCAGCACAAACTTCCCACGGATGCGTTCAGGAGCGTCCACTTCAAACGCGCCAGCGATATTGCGCCAACGCGCTTCGGCGTCCAGCCCCACCTGCGACCGCCGGTAGAAACGCCGACGCACCGCCCCCGTCTCTAACGGAATCCCCAGCGCGTTTGCCACCACGCGGGCAATCTCCTCTGCCTGATTGAAGCCGCGCAGGGCGCGACGCCGCGGATGGATGGGCATCGGCACGATGCAGTCTGCCTGCTTGAGAATCGCCTGTCGCGAGGGATGCAAGAGCGCCTCCACGACCAGCGTCCCCAGCACAGGCACCCCGCGAAGCCACCGACGGAACTTCAGGTGTATGATGGCAGGGCGTAAGGGTGACTCATAAGCGCAAGCGCAGAGCGCCTCGTCAAACGCATATCGCTGCGCGTGGCAGTAGGGACACTCAACCGCCTGTTGAGGCGCGCCACAGCGACAGCACACCGGTGGCGCAATCTTTGGCAAAAGCAACCCGCACAGTTCACAAAGCGCCTGCCGGCTGAAGCGCCCGCAGCCCACACAACGGCGCGGATAACACCAATCCAGCAGC
>JBBIQJ010000051.1:0-14576 GCA_037442385.1 Armatimonadota bacterium | reverse complement strand
ACTGGCTGTTCCCGAGCCGTGCCCCGATATCGCCACGCTCAAACGCCTGCCGAACGCGACCATCGCCGATTTCCCCAGCCTGTGGCTGGTGGCGCTGGACTCCCAGTACGACCGGGGGCTGATACGCGAACTCAACAAGCTCAAGAAGGCGATTCAAGAGCATCGCAGCTGGCGCAAGACCGCACTCCGACTGCTGGTGGAACCACCCTCCACCCACACCCTGGAAGACGAGGCGGTCTTGCAGGCGCTGGCGAACCCCGCACGCCCCACCTTCAGTCAGGCACTTGCGATTGCCCATAGCCTCACTCAGCCGTTAACGGTTATCACGGGACCGCCGGGCACGGGCAAGACGCGCGTGATTGGCGCTCTGATTATTGAACACCTGATTCGGGGCAAGTCGGTGCTGGTCGCCAGCAAAATCAACACGGCGGTGGATGCGTCAGTGGCAATGGTAGAACGCCTGCTGGGGCAGGGCGCGATTTTGCGCACGGGTAATCCGGACGCGCGGGCGCAACTAACAGGTCTTGCCACGCTCATGACAGGCTGGAATGGCTGGCAAGGTCAGGGCGAGCTGTGGCAGTCCGAGACCAGAGCGTGGACGAAGCCGAGGCGGACTCGTTTGTGCAAAGGATGCACCACCGCTCCGCCCGTTTTCAGAGCCAGATTGGGCGCCTGCGAAGGCTTGCCCATCGGCTGGAAGATGTGCCCGATACCGCCCTGCCCTGGGGGCGCATACTGACCCGATGGCGTCTGCGCCAGTTCGAGCGGACATGGCAGGCAATGATGGAGGAGAGCCGCGAAACGCTTGGCTTCATCGAGCAGTGGCGCCAAATTCGGGTGAGCCAGCTGCGAGACGCGCTGAATACGCTGGTGCGCTTCAACCAGAAGCTCTTTCCGCGCCTTGCGAAGGCGCTGAATAGCGACAGTCGCGCCCGCCACCGTGTGTTTCAGCGACTGGCGCGTGCTGAGCGCAGTATCCCCGGCTATCCGATTGCGGTCTCCAATCTGGCTATCAGCGCGAATCTGCCTCTGGAGTCTGCACTGTTCGACCTGCTGATTATCGACGAGGCGTCCACCTGCGACCCCGCTTCGCTGGTGCCGTTACTGTATCACGCAAAGCATGCGGTGATTGTGGGCGACCCGCAGCAGTTGCCCCACATCACGGGCAGGGGCTGGCGACAGGTCGGTCCTGTCCCCCAACTGCTGGATATCCGTGCTCAGGCGTTCAGCGCGGAGTTCGGGCTGTCCGCCTATGAGCTGTGCCGCCTGCTGGTAGGCGGCGAGGAACACTGTCTGCTGAACGACCATTTTCGCTGCCCGCCTCGCATCATCACCTTTGCGAACGCGCAGTTTTATGGGGGCAACCTGCGGATTCACACCCCCGACATCCCCGACTGCCTGCACCTGCGCCTTGTGGAGAGCCAACACACCACCACGCGCACGAGCAGCCGCCTGAACCCCGCCCAGCAGGAGACCGCTCTTCAGTGCCTTCGGGAACAGGTGGAACGCTATCCCAACGCCACGCACGGCCTCGTAACGCCCTATCGCGCGGTTGCCGACGCTCTCATACAGACGGTGCAGGGCGACCCCGCGCTGAACACGCTCTGGACCCAGGAGCGCCTGATTATCGGCACAGCGCACCGCTTTCAGGGCAACGAGGTGGACCACCTGATCTTCGTCACCACCGCGGGGAGTAACGCCACCGAGCGTGAGCTTCACTGGGTGGAGCAGCCGAATCTGTTCAATGTCGCTATCACGCGGGCGCGGCGCACGCTGACCCTGATCGTGGACAAAACGCTCTGGGAACAGCGCACCCTGCGGCTGACCCACGCTCTGGTCGCCACGCAAAATGTGATGTGCAACACCCGCGCCGAAGCGCCTGAAACGCTCCTGCACAAGATTTCCGACTTCCTGAACGCGCATCGCGTACCCCACATTCTGAACGCCACCTATCGGGGGTTTCATTTTGATGTGCTGGATGCCAGCATGCCGGCTGAGTGGGGCATCAATCTGTTCCACTGGGGCAGGCTGCGGGACATGGACACCCTCACGGCGTGGCGCGAATGGAACGAAATCGTGTCACTGCGTCGGCACGGGGTGGAGCTGTTCTTCATCAGTCCGCTGAACTGGCAGGCGGAGCTAGCGCGCTGGCTGGCAGGAAAAGAGCTATCTGTGCTGGAAGTAGAAGTATAACGGAACCGAACGGGGCACTTAAAAGCTCCCGTTCGGTTCCCTATTCGTCCACCGAGTTCCTGTTTGCTCAGTCGTCTTCGATTTCGAGTTCAACCAGGCTTGCGCGCAGGACCCCCTGCGACTCCAGCACTCCCTTGACTTCCACCTTCATGTCCACCTGGAGCAGGTCGGGGGAAGCAGGCTGTCCCTTATCGCGTACCCAGCGCGTCTGGTCGTCATAGGCGATAGCGAGTTCGGGGCTGGTGAGCATCATATCACGGGCGCGGAGCAGGCGTACTGTGAAACGCCCCTCGCCAATCTGGGTTACGATACCCTTAATCTCCTTCACAGTTGCGGCATCGTCATCAGGATCCTTGATTTTGACTCGTGCTGCCGTGATAACCAGAGTGGAGGGGTCTACCGTGCCTTTAACTTCCACACGCTGACCAGCGGCAAGGGTGGGGGTCGTACCGCTTTCGCTGGTGATAATGGTTTGCGGGGTTGTCTCCACGCTTACCAGCCGCCCGTTGCGCAGGCGCAGGGTAAAGCCGCTGGCGTTCAGCGCGCTAATCACCCCGTTTATCTCAGTGAAGCGTTGGCGATTGCCCAGTTCGTCGTCGTGCAGGTGCCGCAAAGCAGGACGCACCTTACCGTCTATGTTGGAGAAGGACGGCAGGTCAAAGTCCACTACCAGCGTCGTGTTCCCCGAAGCGACTACGGTGAGCTGGATGGGGAATTCAATCTGGATCTGTCCGCCCGGCAGGGGCGTGCCGATGCCTGTGTCCAGGGGCAAGGTCTGGGGCGTGCCAGAGGCGTCCGTCACATGAATCTGGTTGGCGACGGTGATACGGGCGCGATTGTAAGTCCCTTCAGGCACCGTGCCCACGCTGAGGAACTGGGCAATATTGGTGAGCGCCCGCACATCGAGCGCCAGCCCGGCGCTGTCGTCAAAAACGGTCTGGAAGCTGTTTGGGTCGCCCTGGCGACCAACCTCTATTCGATAGAGCGTAAACACGACCTGGCGGAACTGCTGGCGAAAGTCGTCTGTGACATAGACTCCCACAGAGCCACCTTGCGGGCTGGTCCCTGAGCTACCCCCGCAGCCACTGAACACAGCAGCGAGCAGGCTCAGCAGCCCTGCGTAAACCGCAAGCTTTTGCGCTCTCATGCTCTTCTGCCTCCTTGTTCATTTTGCTTCAGTCCCCCATAGGAGTTTTCCATAGGGGGAGTTACGCGAGAACCGTAATCTCATGAGGGATAGACGCTTCTCGCGCGGAAAGGTTCCTCACCCAATCTCGAACCGCTCAATCAGGCTGTTGTCGGCTCGGTAGGCTTCCACGCGCATGGCGCCCCGCACGGGCACCAACACCTTGAGGTAGCAGTAAGCGCGCTCGCGTCTGGCGGTCCACGGCGTCGGCTCTGGTACGAAGTCATAGAGCGCGGCACCCCCACCGCCGCAAATCACATATACCACGCCCTTGCCCTGCGGATAGTGGCTGCCAGAGCGCACCACCGCACGCCCGCTCCGCATGGGATAGAAACGCTCGTAGTTGTGATTGTGCCCCATAATCACGAGGTCTACGCCGTAGCGCTCCAGCAGGGGCACGAAGGTCTGAATGATTCGCTCGTTGTTGCCGCGCCGCGCGGTGGAACTATACGGCGGATGGTGCATAAACGCAATTCGCCAGCGGTAGGCGCGGTTGCGCTGGGCGTCCTGAAGCGTGCGCTCCAGCCAGCGGCGCTGCTCGGTGTCGTCTGGCTCGTTGCTGTTGAACGCCACGAAGAAGGCATTCCCTATCGCGAAGTGATAGTAATACTGGCCATCGTTGGGCATGGGGAATCGTGTCATCGCCGCGCTGTAGCCGATGCGCTGGTCCCCCACACGCTCGTTTTCGTGGTTGCCGAGACACACCATCGTGGGCACGCGCGCCGCCAGCACCTCCAGCTGGCGCTCGTACACATCCCAAATTGGCTGACGCCCGTTCGCATACGAGAGATCGCCCACAATAAAATGGAAAGTCGGGCTACGCGCCAGCACATTGCGCGTGTTGCGCTGGCTGAAGAGGGTCGTGCCGTGGTCTCCAAAGGCGGTGAAGACGAAATCGTGCGGCTCGCGGCGCGGGGTGTGGAAACTGTAGGCGCGACTGAAGTCGCCCCGCACACTCCCCACACGATAGTAATAGCGCGTCCCCGGCTGAAGTCCTGCCAGGCGGGCGTGGTAAATCGCCCCGGTTTCGTGGGGGTAGGGGCGTCGTGTGGCAAGAGCGCGCATGCCCAGCGCAGGCGTCGTGCCGTACTCCACCACGAGCGACTCGACGGGGCTGGGAACCTGCCATGTAATCTGCATCTGCGTGCAGGGGTCTTCGCCATAGGCGATTCGCAACTGGGTGGGCTGGGTTTGCATAGCCTCTCCTGTTCGCGGGCGCAGGTATAATTCCTGCTACGATGGATGACCCGCTGGTGATTGCAGGCAAAACTTTCCGCTCGCGTCTGATGGTGGGCACAGGCAAATACCCCGACGCCGAAACGATGCGCCACGCGATCGAGGCTTCCGGCGCCGAGATTGTTACTGTTGCTATCCGCCGAATTGACCTGGATGCCCCCAAACGCTCCATTCTGGACGATCTGGACTGGAGCCGCTATCAGATTCTGCCCAACACAGCAGGCTGTCGCACAGCAGAAGAGGCAATTCGGGTGGCACGGCTCGCACGCGCGATGGGACTGAGCGACTGGATTAAAGTGGAAGTTGTGCCCGACCCGAAATATCTGCTCCCCGACCCGATTGGTACCTACGAGGCGTGCAAGGTGCTGGTGGACGAGGGCTTCGTGGTGTTGCCCTACATTCCCGCAGACCCGGAGCTGGCAAAGCGGCTGGAGGCGATGGGGTGCGCGACGGTGATGCCGCTCGCAGCGCCCATCGGCACCGGGCAGGGGTTTGCCGTGGGACTGGAGCCGATTCGGATCATCGTGGAGCAGGCGAATGTGCCCGTGGTGGTGGACGCGGGGCTGGGCGCGCCGTCGGAAGCGGCGCTCGCGATGGAGATTGGCTGCGACGCCGTGCTGGTAAACACCGCAATCGCGAAGGCGAAAGACCCCGTGCTGATGGCGGAGGCGTTCAAACTCGGCGTGGAGGCAGGGCGCAAGGCGTTCCGCGCCGGGCGCATTCCGAAACTGCCCTACGCTTCCGCCTCCAGTCCACTGGAGGGCGTGGTGCGTTCGTGAAACCCGCGATTCCCGAGCGTGCGCTGATGCTGGTGGCGCCATGGACGCCCCAGAGCGACGCCGAGTCGCTGCTGCCCCGTGTGGAGCAGGCACTGAGAGGAGGCGTGAACTGGGTGATGCTCCGGGTGCGCGACCTGCCCCCGCGCCTGTGTCTGGACCTTGCGCTGGAACTGCGGCGTCTGACTCGCGCAACAAACGCGCTCTTTTCGGTCAACCCGTACCCCGCGCTGGCGGAATGGGCAGATGCCGACGGCGTTCACCTGCCCGAACACCATCTGAAGAATCCTCTTGTGCCCGAACCCCATCGGTTGGTGGGCTATTCGGTTCATTCAGTGGAGCGCGCGCAGCAGGCGGCGAGGGTGGGGGCCGATTACCTGCTCGTAGGCACGCTCTACCCGACCGCCAGCCATCCTGACAAGGCGCCCGAAGGCGTCGCGCTGGTGAGAGCAATCGCGCAGGCGGTTCCGTTGCCCCTGATCGGGATTGGAGGCATTACGCCAGAGCGCGTGGCGGAATGCCTGAAGGCAGGCGCGCGGGGCATGGCGGTGCTTTCGGGGATTCTGGACGCGCCAGACCCCCACCAGAGCGCAATACGCTACCGGGAGGCTTTGCTCTAAAACGCCTCCTAATCAGCGCCTGCTTGCTTTTTTGGAAGCCTCTCCTCACATACAAAGCCAGCCTGCGCTGGCTTCCGTAGCCTTGGCATCTGCCTCAAAATCACGCGCAGGATGCGCGTGCTACTTGAACTGACGCAAGGTCGGCTTCGTGGGATTAGGAACGGTAGCAGGAGAAACCGAAAGGCAGTCAGGTACACTTATACCGATGGTCAGCACGAGCCGTTCCCCTGAGGTGTGGCGTTCGATGGGACTGACGGACGCCGAGTATGCACGCATCGTTGAGTTGCTCCAGCGCGAACCCACCGACACCGAGCTGGGCATGTTCGCCGTGATGTGGTCTGAACACTGCGGCTACAAATATTCGCGCCCCGTGTTGCGCCTGTTCAAGAAATATCGCGAGGCGCTGGAGGGCGCAGGTTTCGAAAACGCGGGCGTCGTGCCGCTGGATGAACAGTACGGCATCGCGATGAAGGTGGAAAGCCATAATCACCCCTCTGCGGTGGAACCCCACCAGGGCGCGGCGACGGGCGTCGGCGGCATCATCCGCGACATCTTCACGATGGGCGCACGCCCGATTGCTATCCTAGACTCCCTGCGCTTCGGCCCGCTGAACGAGGCACGCAACCGCTACCTGTTTGAGCATGTGGTGGAGGGCATCTCCAGCTACGGCAACTGTATTGGCGTGCCAACCGTCGCGGGCGAGGTCTATTTTCACCCCTGCTATTCGGGCAACCCGCTCGTGAACGCGATGGCGGTGGGCGTTGTGCCCCTGAATCGGATTGTAAGCGCCCGCGCCGATGTGCCCGGCAGCGCCGTGATGTATGTCGGCGCCAGCACGGGACGCGACGGCATCCACGGCGCCACCTTCGCTTCCGAAACCTTAGACGAAGACAGCGAGCAGAAACGCCCCAATGTGCAAATTGGCGACCCCTTCATGGAGAAACTGCTGATTGAAGCCACCCTCGAAGCACTGGAAACAGGCGCCGTGCTGGGCATGCAGGATATGGGCGCGGCAGGGCTGACCTGCACCACCTGCGAGCCAACCTCCAAATCGGGCACAGGCGTGGAGATTGATACCGCCCTCGTGCCCACACGCGAACCCAATATGACCTCCTACGAGATTATGCTCTCCGAATCGCAGGAGCGGATGTTGCTCTATGTTCAGGCAGGGCGCGAGGAGGAGGTCGCCCGCGTGTTCCGCAAGTGGGGGCTGAACGCCGTCGTGATTGGGCACGTGATAGCAGAACCGATCCTGCGTGTGCGCCATCACGGCGAGGTGGTCGCCGAAATCCCGCCCGATTACCTCACCCGAGAATGCCCCACCTACTCTCTGGAAACGCAGGAGCCAGCGTATCTGCGCGAGGTGCAGACCTTAGACCTGAGTGCCCTGCCCGATGTGCAGAACCCAGAAGAGGCGCTGCTCAAACTGCTGGAGTCGCCCAATATTGCCAGCAAGCGGTGGGTCTACGAGCAGTACGACTGGCTGGTGGGCACGCAGACGATTGTGCCACCCGGTGAAGGCGACGCAGCGGTCTTGCGCGTGCGCGGCACCCAGAAAGGAATCGCGGTCAAGATTGACTGCAACAGCCGCTACTGCTACCTGCACCCGTATCGTGGGGGACAACTAACGGTGGCGGAAGCGGCGCGAAATGTGGCATGCACGGGCGCCATGCCTCGCGCCATCACCGACTGCCTCAACTTCGGCAACCCCCAGCGCCCCGAAATCTTCTATCAGTTCGAGCAGGCGGTGCGCGGAATCGCTGACGCCAGCGAGCGGCTCGGTACGCCCGTGATTTCGGGCAATGTGAGCTTTTACAACGAGAGTGAGCGCGGCGCAGTCTACCCCACTCCCACAATCGGCATGCTGGGCGTGCTGGAACGAGCGGAAGACGCGCTTCAGGCAGGATTCCGTGAGGCGGGACTTGCGGTGCTGCTCGTTCAGCCCCGTGAATGGGACGACCCCCACCTGGGACTTGGGGGGAGCGAGTATCTGAGTGGGCTTCACGGGCTGGAGCGGGGCGCACCCCCTGCCCTGCTGCTGGACGCCGAGGCGCAACTGCACCGTTTTCTGGTGGCGTGCGCCCGCCAGCGGCTCGTGCGTTCGGCGCACGACATCAGCGAGGGCGGGTTCGCCGTCGCGCTGACCGAATCGGCATTAATCGGCAACTGTGGCGTGCAGGTGAACCTGATGGACGAAGCGTTCGGCTGGGCACAGGAGAGGCGCGACGCGATTCTGTTCAGCGAGGCGCAAACGCGCGTGATTCTCTCCGCGCCCCGCGAGGCGGTTCCTCTTGTGCAGAATCTGGCGCAGGCGCATGGGCTGGCGTGCTACCTGATTGGCGAAACAGGCGGTAATCAGGTCGCTATCGACTATGAGGGCGAGCCACTGATACGCCTGAGTCTGCAGGCATGCCGGGACGCCTACGAGAACGCTATTTCCCGCTGGATGGAACGGCGCGTCTGAACACATCGCTCTAAGAAGCGTCTATTAAGATATGCAATCCTCTCTGCGTGAGCGATTGGCACATCTGTTGCGCCGTGCAGGGCTGAGCGCACACCAAAGCGAGATAGAGCGCCTGCTCCCGCTGGGAATTGAGGGCGCGGTAGACGCCCTGCTATCGTTTGACCAGCAGCCTGAAGCGGTGATCCGGCTCATGCGGGGCGACTCGCCGCGGCTCCAGCCCCCTATGGTCGCCAGCTGGTGGCTCTATCGGATGCTAACAACTCAGCGCCCGATGCAGGAACGCATGGCGCTCTTCTGGCACAACCACTTCGCCACCTCCGCCAGCAAAGTCGGCGACGGCAACCTGATGCTCATTCAGATTCAGATGTTCCAGCGGCTGGCACTGGCGGATTTCAAGACGCTGGTGTTAGAGGTCAGCAAAGACCCCGCCATGCTGGTGTGGCTGGACGGCGTGCGTAATGTGAAAGGCAAGCCGAACGAGAATTTCGCCCGCGAGCTGCTGGAACTGTTCACGATGGGGATTGGACACTACACCGAGCGCGACATTCAAGAGGCGGCGCGCGCCTTCACAGGCTGGTCGTTCAGCCGAGTCACGCGCAGCTTCGTGTTCAATCGCGCCCAGCACGACGACGGCGAGAAAGAGTTTCTCGGCAAGCACGGGCACTTCAGTGGCGAAGATATTGTGCAAATGGCAGTGGAACACCCGGCGACTGCCGTCTTTATAGCACGCAAGTTCTATCGCCTCTTCATCAACGATGTGGACCCTGTGGATGAGCGCGCCGTGCAGGCGCTGGCAAAGGAGTTCACCCAAGCGGGCTATAGCGTGCGGGCGCTGATGCGCAAACTACTGCTTTCGGAGGCGTTCTGGAGTCCACTTAACTACCGTCGGCGTATCAAAAGCCCGGTAGAGTTCGTGGTGGGCGCCCTGCGTCAGGTAGGTGTTGGCGAGCGCCTGCGCCAGCTGGATTTGAACAGTGGTACGGGACAGCGCGCCGTGGTCGCCTACCTGCGCCTCGCAACACAGTGGACGCGCCGAATCGGGCAGATGCTCCTCTACCCCCCTGATGTGTCAGGCTGGGAATGGGGCACGGCGTGGATCAGCAGTCAGACCATGCTGGAGCGCATGCGCTTCGCCGAGTTCCTCGTGCCGAACCGCGGTCCGCTGGGGGTCCAGACTCTGCGCGATCTGCTGGGAAGCGAGCCGCCTCGCACCATAGAAGGCTTCGTAGACCGCCTCGGCGAGACGCTGGATGTGCCACTGAGCAAAGAGACTCGCGAGAAACTACAGGGCTACCTGCAAAAGCGCGGCGGCATAACCGCTCTGAGAGGCACTGACCGGAGCGTTGTCCAGGGCGTTCTGCAGATTGTGTTCGCCAGCCCCGAATTTCAGATGATGTGAACTGGCGAACAAAACCCGCATGGAAGCGTCTACAGGTGTGCAGGGGTAGCCCCCCGAAACAAACCCTTAAGGAGGTGTTTGAGATGAGCAGACGCAAACTGGTGTGGCTGGGCGCTCTGGGCGCCATCGTTGCGATTGCCTTCGCGCAGTCAATTACTGTGCGTGGCGCGGTAGGACACGGCGCGGCAGGCGCGCCCGATGCGGAGCGACCTAACGCACGCTTCGACTTCCATGTGGCACAGTTCACCTACAACGACCAGACGCGCGTGCGTGGACAGTTCAACTTCTCGTTCCGCGGCGAGCGTCTCGTAGAGATCTCCATGCGCGAGGTCGCACGCTTCGGTGCGAACATGGACACAGGCGTTGCGGAGTTCTCGGGCCCCGCAATTGCGGTTATTCGCACTCCGAACGGCGTACGCCGCGAGCGCGGGATTGCCTTCGTGCGCGTGCAGGATAACCGCGGCCCGGGGCAGTCCGAAGGCGATCCCGATACGATTGCCGTCGGCTTCCGGCTGCGCCCCGATGCCGACCCCATCTTCACCTATCGCGGCGTGGTCAAAGCGGGCGATATCAAGGTCTTCGAGCGCACAGGCAGTCGGTAATTCTCTAAAAGGGCACCCCCCAGACAAGGTGTCCTCACAGCGTCCCCTCCAGGGTTAACCGAGAGGGGGCGTTTTGCTTCACTCCTCTCCTTCAAAGAAGGCTTTCACAGGAACCTCCAGCGTCGGCTCAAACAACGGACGCACCACCTCATCCAGACTGTAATATCGCAACGCCCGATACCGCGCGTTGAACGCCGTCCCCTCCGCTGGCGCAATCGGCTCCCGATACACCTCCAAACACCGCTCCACAAGGTTCACTATCCAGTATTCGGGAATGCCTGCGGCGGCGTACAAACTCATCTTCTCCGTGCGGTCGTACTCCAGCGAGGTGTCGGCGATTTCAATCACCAGCAACGCCGTTGTGGGATGCTGCTGACGGTAATCGCTCGGCTTGCCCGGCACAATCGCAATATCGGGATACGGCTCGCTCTCCCCAAGGCGCAGGGGGTCTTCTATGCGCACATGCCAGTTCGCTGAAGTGCGCCGCTGCCACGGGCGCGCCGAGTAGGTCTTGCATACCGAATGCTCAGGTTTAACAGGTGCCATCTGAACAATCTCGCCTCCAATCAGTTCCACGCGCTGGTCGCGAAATAGCCCCAGCGCGCCCAGCTGCTCAAACTGTTCGGGCGTAAAGCGGTAGGGGCGCCCCCCCTCTGGAATCGCCTCGACGGGTGGGGACACTCGTCGCTCACGCAACTTCGCTTTCGTCGCCATCCTCTCACCACTCATAGAATACCCAACCCTGCTGGTGAGGGCGAATACCGAAACAGGCTCCCCTGATTTTGCGTAATTTATCTGGAGGTATCCGATGTCTATTGTGCGCTGGACCGGGTCCGTGCTGACAACTTTTGGACTGCTGGTCTCACTGTTCGCTCAGGAAGGGGAACGAATCACCATTCCTCCCCAGATTATGACCTATGAGCAGTTAGCCAGCCTGCTGACAACCCCAGAGCGCCGTGTGTATGCCGACGATTCGCTCAAGCGCCGCGCTATCCTGATACACCTCAGAGAGCGCTCGTGGGACGAAGCGCGACGCCTGCTGGAATACGGTCTGGAGTTGTGGATTCGGCAATACCAAGACGATAGGGGGAACCCCTACTGGCTACTGGAGCGCGACCGTGAAGTCGCAAAACGCGACGCCCGATTCTTCGATCAATATGTGCGTGTCGTTACGCAACAAATTCAGGACGACCTGAAACACTATGATGCGCTGCTGGCACAACCGCTCCAATCGCTTCAGGAAGCCTATCGCCACCCTGAACGGTCGGCCCAGGACGACTCCGAGTCTGTACCCCTGACCCTGGACACTCCTCTTCCCGAAGACCTGCGACGCCAGGCGGAGCAATCCATGCGGCTTTACTGGGCGCAGTCGCTGGACGGCTATGTGATGCTCCGCTGGATGCGGCGCCACTGGAACGAGCATCTGACCCGCAAAATGATACGGGAGCGCGGCTTGATTATGTTCCAGCCGCGTGCGCTGGGAGTGGAAGGGCTGGACGAGGAGACGCTAAAATCTTTTATACGAGAAGGGTACTGGTTTCTGGGAGGCGCCTCAGAACCGCAAGAGTCCTACGATCTGGCGATGGGGGTTGTGGGCTGGGATCCCGCGACGCGCCAACTAATCCCCTACGCGGACCTGCTGTCGCCGCTGGAGCCAGGCACGGGATGGCTCTTTTTCCCCGTGCAGGTGAAAACGGAGCCGCTCTATTTAGAGACGCTCTTCCATCAGATGAGTCCTGAGGCGTTGCACTTCATGCAGGAGCTGAATCAACGCCAGCACGAGGCGTTTCAGGACGACTCGCCTCTCAAGAAACCTTTCCGCATTCGGGAGGGCAGCTGGCTCTCCGAAATTTTGCAGCAGTACGCCGTTCAGCTGGAACAGGAAGTGCTGATGGAGCTTGCGCCAGAGCAGGAGTGGGTTTATAGCGTGCCAGAATCAATTCAAACGAGCTTGCAGGGGGTGCTGAGTACCCCAACACTTATCCCTAGCGTATCGGATAGGAGGGGCCTATCCGCGCTTGCAGTACTAATGCTCCTAGGAGTGCAATCTCAGGAGGCATGGGAAGAAGAGACGGCGCCGCTCCTGTTGTTATCCTTTTACGCGCATTATATAAACGACCTGCCCGAATATGCCTCGGCGAGGACATTCCAGCAAGCGCTGGTCGAGCGGCTGAGAAATATTTGGCGTTTTGAGAGGCATGACGGCGTTCTGATTGCCCACAACCTGCTGGGGTTTTTGAGCCGTCTCTACGATTATCCCTTTGCCGCCCTTGTGGAGCTGGAGCGTCAGGCAGTCGTGGGTTCTGATGGGGTTCCCCGAATCCCTGCGGAGGCGCGGTGGCGTTTCGTGAGCGCCCTCAGTCGTGCCCCATCCATTGAGGTTCCCGCCATCGAAGGCTACCGCATGGCGCGCTATCTGGACGCGGAGACCCCCACCTGGCTCCTCCTGGCGTTGTTGAATCGCATGCCGAACAAACAGTATTACTGGAAGCGCTTGCGGAGGGGTGAGCAAGTGGAAATCCCTTTCACTGCACTCGGCGCCGATGCGGGCGACCGCCTGCTGAACCTGTGGCGCATGAACACTTTCTATTACGGGAGGCTTGAGCCGTTTGGCTATCGCAACGCCTGGCATCCCGACTTTGTGTTTTACCTGCGGCGCGGGCGTGTCAGTCTGTTCCCTGATGAAGACAGGATTTCCGCAAGTCTCCTGTGGTATGTTTGGAACCCTGAGAACGGCGAATGGACGACTCGCGAATTTTCTGTGGGTAAGTTTGGCTGGGCATGGCTTGGCGCGCCGCCTCAAACCACTCCCCCACCGAGGTAGAATTAGGCTGTGAAACCGAAGAGTTTCTCTGTGGAAGGGGCGCAGTTCCGCGAGTGGCTGGAGGCGATGCGGCGGGCGCAAGCATACATCGAGCAGGAAAAAGCGGAGTGGCTGCGCCAGCTCACGCCCGAACAGTCCCGCGCCATCTACCTCGCCCTCTGGGAGTGAGCAAAACGCCCCGACCCCAAACAGCCTTCCGAGTTTATTATGCGCCTGCAGAAGGTGTTCCAGCGTATGGTGGAGGTTCAATCGCGTGAGTCCGCTCGAACAGGCACTGAGTGAGGTCTGTGGGGTTCTGGAACAGGAGCAAATTGCCTACGCGCTCATAGGGGGCTACGCCGCCCAGTACTACGGTGAGCCGCGCATGACTCACGACCTGCAGGAGATCGAACAATTACTCCGAACGCCTCCCGAAGGGATATGAACAAAGTGCAGACCTCTCAGACTCCTTCAATCACAAGCCGACTCGCATGTACCCCGACCCGCACCGTACGCTCCACCTGCCCCAGCGTGTCCAGCATCGCGGGAATCTGGGGCGCCATCAGCATCATCAGTTCGCGCTCCACCGTGCGTTCCAGCTCGCGGGCGCCGTAACGCTCGTGATAACCACGCTCGGTCAGCCACTCAATCGCTTCGGGCGCGACCTCCAGTCGTATTTTGCGGAGGGCGTAAATCTGCTGAATGCGCGGCAGGAATCGCTCGGTAATAATCCGCCGAATATGCTCTTTCTCCAGCGAGCGAAAAACGCAAATGGCATCCACACGATTGATGAATTCAGGGGCGAACCGCTTCGCAAATGCCTTGCGCCAGTCCTCCAGCGAGGGGGCCCCACGACGGAAACCCACCTCCTCTTCGGGGTGCAGGTTGGAGGTCATAATAATAATCGCGTCAGCGAACGACACCCGTCGCCCCTGAGCATCGGTAATCGCGCCGTCGTCAAAAATCTGCAAAAAGAGCTTGTGAATATCCTCATGCGCCTTCTCAATCTCATCTAACAGCACCACGCAGAAGGGGTTCTCCGCCACGAAATCCAGCAGCGGACTGCCCATCTCGAAGCCGACATAACCAAACTCAGCGCCCAGCAGCCGCGCGGCAGTGTGGCGCTCATAAAACTGGTTCATGTCCAGCCGCAGCATGCGCTCCGAAGAGCCGAAGAAATACTCTGCCAGCACACGCGCCGTTTCGGTCTTGCCCACACCTGTTGGTCCCACAAACAGAAACACACCGTTGGGACGCTCGGGACGCAGGTCCAGGCGGCGAATCTTCATACTGAAAA
>JBBIQJ010000050.1:0-14590 GCA_037442385.1 Armatimonadota bacterium | reverse complement strand
CAGGTCGCGCAGAGCCTTCTCCAGTCGGCTCCGGCTGACGCCGTAGGGGAAGATACGGGTGATATGCCCACGCGGGGTTCCCGGCGAGGCAATCAGCGTGGTAGTCGTGTGAGGCTGGGCGGCGGGCAATTCGGATTCATCCACTTCCGAGGCGCGCGGCAGCAGGTCGCTCCGCTGGACAATCTCGTAAGTGCCCGTCTCGGTCTGCACGCGGATTTCAGGACGCGGCGGATGCCCGCGTAGCATTCGGTCCACTGTTTGCGCGACATCGTGGTGAATCGCCAGGCGGTGATAGTCCAGAATCTCAATCACCACATCGAAGGTGGGTGGTGCTTTGCGCTCCAGCACGGTTTTCTGAGTGCCGCGCCGTCGCGCCTCTTCGTCGGAAAGCGTAACGGTCTGGATGCCCCCCACAAGGTCGGAAAGGGTGGGGTTCATCAGCAGGTTTTCGAGGGTGGTACCGTGCGCTGTGCCGATAAGCTGCACGCCGCGCTCGGCAATTGTGCGCGCCGCGTAGGCTTCCAATTCGGTGCCAATCTCGTCGATAATAATCACTTCAGGCATGTGGTTCTCCACTGCCTCGATCATCACAGCGTGCTGGAGGCTGGGTTCGGGCACCTGCATGCGGCGGGCAAAGCCGATTCCGGGGTGGGGAATATCGCCATCGCCTGCGATTTCGTTGGAGGTGTCCACAATAATGACGCGCTTGTTATACTCGTCTGCCAGCACGCGCGCCACCTCGCGCAGTCGCGTGGTCTTGCCCACACCCGGCTTACCCAGCATCAGGATGCTCTTGCCCGACGCCACAATATCGTGGATAACATCAATTGTGCCGAAGATGGCGCGTCCCACGCGGCAGGTCAGCCCAATAATGCGTCCCTGGCGATTGCGGATGGCTGAGATGCGATGCAAGGTACGCGGGATACCGGCGCGGTTATCCTTGCCGAACTCGCCGATGCGCTCCTCCACATATTTCAGGTCGTACTCTTCCACCTGAGCGTCCTCGAGGCGGATGGTGCGCTTCATAAAGCGCGCTTCAGGCATCCGCCCCAGGTCCAGTACCACCTCCAGCAGTGAATCGAGATCGGGTTGTTCCTCTAACCACTGGCGGATGGTGGGGGGAAGTACCTCCAGCAAGGCATGCAGGTCGTCCGTAAAACTTCGCTCACCCATTGTTTGCGTTTTAGCGTCCCGCTTAGCGGTTGGTTCTTTTGGCATATCTGACAAAATTATACCCCAGCCTGACCCCTGTTCGTGCGCAGGAAGTTTTCCAGCAGGCGTTTGCCCGACTCGCTGAGAATCGATTCGGGGTGAAACTGCACGCCTTCAATTGGGTACTGGCGATGGCGTACTGCCTGGATGGTGCCGTCTTCGGGGCATTCGGCAGTAATCTCAAGTGCGGCAGGCAGACTCTCGCGGCGGATGACCAGCGAATGATAACGAATCACGGTGAGCGGATTGGGCACGCCTTCGAACACGCCCACGCCCCGATGCACTATCTGCGACTCTTTGCCGTGCATCGGCTTGGGCGCACGCACGATTTCGCCCCCAAACGCGCTCCCGATGCTCTGGTGTCCCAGACACACGCCCAGAATGGGGATTTTGCCCGCCGCGGCGCGAATCAGGGGTACGCTGATACCTGCCTCACTGGGAGTGCAGGGACCGGGCGAAATCACGATGCGCTCGGGGTTGAGAGCGAGAACCTCGTCCACACTCATTTGGTCGTTGCGCACCACGCGCACCTCGGCGCCCAGCTCGCCAAGATATTGAACCAGATTGTAGGTAAAGCTGTCGTAGTTGTCAATCACCAGAACCATAGGCGTCTCACGAATAGAGGGTTTGAGTCAGCACCGCACTGAGCGCCTGCGCCACGCGCTCCACCGTGGGCACGACCTGATCGTAGTCCATGCGCGTGGGGCCGACGACCCCAATCACACCGCTGGGGCGGGCGCCCGCGTAATAACGTGCGAACACCAGACTGAACGGCTGGAGCGCCTCTATCGGATGCTCCTCGCCAATCGAAACGGTTACCTGCGGTCGGGCGTTGCGCTCCAGCCAGCGATAGAGGGTTTTGCGCTCTTCCAGCAGACGCATCAGCGATTCGACGCGCGGCGCTTCGCGCTGGAATTCGGGCTGCAATAGCAGGTAGGTGATGCCCTCATAGTGGAGTTCGCCGTCGGCGGCTTCCTCCGCGATGCCCTGCATGGTCTTGAGAAACAGCCCCAGCGTCTCGCGCTCGGCGGGTGATTCCATCGGGGGCGCGTGGTCGGGCGGGATTGCCCTCAGGAATCGCACCGTCTGTCCTTCGAGCAGTGCGCTCAGTACATTCTGGAACCGCTCCAGCATGCGGGTGTTCAGCGCGTGAGAGAGTTCCACAAGGCGGTTCTCCACATAACCGTGTTCGAAGATGGCAACCATCAGCGTGCGGCGGGTACTGCAGTGAGTAATCACGCACCGCAGGAGCCGCAGCTGGTCATCGTGGGCAATCGTGGCAAAGGCGGTGTGGTGGCTTGCGTGCGCCAGAGTCTGGAGCGTGCTTTCCAGCAGTTCGTTCAGGCTTTCGCCTGCCTGCAGGGGGGCGCGTTTGAGATAGCGCTCCACACGCAGGTGTCGCACCTCGCTGCGCAGGTATTCCACATAGTAGCGATACCCGCGCGTGGAGGGCAGTCGCCCGGCGCTTGGATGCGGCTGGATGAGATAGCCCATTTCGGTCATGCGCGCCAGCTCGTTGCGCACCGTGGCGGGCTTCACGCCCAGCGGGTAGCGTTGTGCCAGCGCCTCCGAGCCGACAGGCTCCACCGTCGCGACATAATCCCGCACAACCGCTTTCAATATCGCCGACTTGCGCGGGTCCAGACGCTGAACCTCCTGCTGCTTCACGGGCAACACCCGTAAGATTCTACCTGATATGCGGGCTGTGAGTTCCCCGATACCCACCTACATCTCGCGCTGGCAGTTGGGAGTGTAGCCGCCCGCATCGGGGAAGGGAATCATGGGGCAGAAATAGTGCGCTGGAATCGTTCGCTGGCACTCACGCACGCGCTGGACCGTGTGGAGCGCACGGAACCAGTGTGCGTGCCCATCAAAAAAGCTCAGGTTCGAACCGTTGAAATGGGCAATCGTCGGGCAGTTGAAGTAGCGCCCTGCAGTGTCAAAGGCGGTCAGGTCGCCGTCATTCAGGGTCGCCTGCTCGTCCACCATCTCGGCGAACTGGGCAGGGCGCTCCACCGCCGCTTCCGGGATAAAACCTGCCACATAGTTCATCGAGTAGCTCAGCCGTTTCTCCTGCCCGCGCGGGTCAGAAGGGCAGATGTAGACCGGCTCGTTTTGCACATAAGCGTACAGTGCGCCCTGCTTAACGCCTGTCTGCCGCCAGAGCGCGCCCACTGGCGCGTTCGGGTCTAACGGCGGGTAAATCACCCAGTAGCAGGGAACCCACTGCCCCTGTGCGGTGGTGCGGATGCCCCCTATCCAGCGTGGATAGAACTGCGGATTGACCGTGCCAGGGCAGTAGGTTCCGTCGCCCATGCCAGGATTGCGCCCGTCGTAGTCGGTGCGATAGAGCGCGAGCGCGCCGGCGAGCTGGCGCAAGTTGCTCAAGCACTGGCTCTGGCGCGCCTTCTCTCGCGCCCGACTCAACACGGGAAACAGCAGTGCCGCCAGCAGAGCGATAATGGCAATCACCACCAGCAGCTCCACAAGAGTGAACCCCCGAACGGAGCGCATCGCGTTCACCTGTTCCCAAGTTTACCCGCTGGAACCGTATTTTTCCATAAAGCGCTGGTGCGCCTCCTGAATCAGCGTGTGAGCAGTACGCACGGTGCGCCAACCCAGCAGAGCCGTCGGCTTGCCCTCCAGCAACTTGTAGATTTCGAAGAAGTGTTCCACCTCGCGCAGGGTGTGAGCGGGCAGGTCGGTCAGTTCGTTGACCTCTTCAAAACGGGGGTCGTGGGCGGGCACTGCGAGAATCTTTTCGTCCTCGCCCTTCTCGTCACGCATCACCAGCGTGCCAATCGGTTGTGCCATCACCACACACCCCGTGGAGGTGGGGTCTGTAACAAGCACCAGCACATCCAGCGCGTCGCCGTCTAACGAAAGGGTCTGGGGAATGAAGCCGTAGTCGCCGGGGTAATGCAGAGGCGAATAGAGAACACGGTCTAACCGGAAGACCCCATGCACAGGATCATACTCGATTTTATTGCGCGTGCCTTTGGGGATTTCCACCACCACAGGCACAATCTGCGGTGCGTCTTCACCAATCGGCAGGTGATAGAGGTTTTGCATAGCGCTCATTTGAGGCGGGGTGATGGCTACCGCACCATCCCCATCGGAATTCATAAGTGTTTGCGTTTGAGCTGATAGTAGAGCCGTGCGGGCAAGCCGTGCGCCTTGACCGCACCGCTCATCTCGGACTGGTCAAAAGTTTTATCGTCGAACGAGGCGAGCGATTCATCGTAGAGCGCCCACGGACTCTGGCGCCCAATCACGACGGCGGAGCCTTTGTAAAGGCGCAGGGTAACAGTACCCGTTACGCGCTCCTGCACCTTGCGGATGAACGCCTCCAGCGACTCTTTGAAGGGGTCCAGCCACAGCCCTGCATAGGCGAGTTCTGCCCAAGCGCGGTCCGCCTGCGCTTTGAAGCGCAGCTCATCGCGGGTGCAAACAAGCGCTTCCAGCGCGCGGTGAGCCATAATCAGTGTTACGGCGGCGGGGCATTCGTAGTTTTCGCGCACCTTCAGCCCGATCATGCGATCTTCCATCATATCGATACGCCCGACGCCGTGCTGTCCTGTAAGCTCGTTGAGGGTTTGCACGAGCTGGAGCGGCTCCATCGGCTGCCCGTCCAGCGCAACAGGGATGCCCTGCTCAAAGGTGAGGGTGATTTCCTGCGGGGCATCGGGCGCTTTCTGAGGACTCTGGGTCCATTTGTAAATTTCTTCGGGCGGGGCATAGTTGGGGTCTTCGAGCCGTCCTCCTTCAATGGAGCGTCCCCAGAGGTTTTCGTCGATGCTCCAGATTTTTTCCGCGCTCTGATGGATGGGCACGCCGCGCTTGCGGGCGTATTCAATCTCTTCGGAGCGGGTCATATTGCGCTCGCGCATGGGGGCAATAATGGGCACCTCAGGCATCAGCGTGCGGAGCATAAACTCGATACGGAACTGGTCGTTGCCTTTGCCGGTGCAACCGTGTGCAAAGGCGTCTACACGGGGGAGCGTTTGCGCCACCTCCGCCGCTTTTTGCGCAATCAGGGGACGCGCAATCGCGGTGCTGAGCGGGTAGCCCTGATAATCGGCGTTTGCCTGAACGGCGGGCATGCAGTAGTCGCGTGCGAACTCGGCGCGGGCGTCCACCGCATAATGTTCTGTGCCCAGTATCTTGGCGCGTTCGCCTGCATCGGCGATGTCTTCTCGGGGCTGACCCACATCCACCGTAACGGTCACCACATGGTCAAACCCATACTCCTCGCGCAGGAGGGGGATACACACGGTGGTATCCAGCCCGCCTGAGTAAACCAGAACGACTGTCCTCTCCATAGGCTTCAATTGTACCTGATGGGGCGTGTTGCGCGGCGGTTCAGATGGGGTATAATCTACCCTGCGCAACAGGAGGGAAATAACGCATGTACGCAATTATTGAAACAGGCGGCAAACAGTACCGCGTGGAGCCAGGTACGGTTTTGAATGTAGAGAAGATTGAAGCGGAACCTGGGAGCCAGATTGAGTTTACGCAGGTGTTGATGGTGCGCACCGATTCAGGCTTGAAAGTGGGCGCGCCGTATGTAGAGGGGGCGCGCGTGAAGGCGGAGGTCGTGCGCCAGACCAAAGGTCCCAAGATTATCGGGTTCAAGTATAAGCCGAAAAAGAACGAGCGCAAACGCTGGGGGCATCGTCAACGCCTGACACAGATTCGCGTTCAGGAGATTGTGGCGGGCTGATTCTTCACGCCCGCCCGTTTTTGCGCATGCGACGCAGCGGGGATTGGCTCAATCAGGCTCAACGCGACTTAGAGAGTGCCGAATGGGCCAGGCAGGGCGCTTTCCACGAGTGGGCATGCTTTATGTCGCAGCAAGCGGCTGAAAAAGCCCTGGAAGCGGTGCTGGAAGCGCGGGGGATAGAAGCCTGGGGGCACTCGGTCGAAGGGTTGCTCAAGGTACTGGCAAAAGAGGCCCCCGCGGACGAATACCGCGCCCTGCGCCGCTGTGCAAAGCGGCTGGACGAGTTTTATGTACCCACCCGTTATCCGAACGGGTGGCAGGAGGGCAGCCCCCATGAGCATTACACCGAAGAAGACGCGGACGAGGCGCTCGCTTGTGCGCGAAAAATCTTACGGTTCTGTACGAATCTTCGGGCTGGATCGTGAGGCGGCGCTCCAGCAGATTCGTGAGGCGTCCGAACGGCTGGTGCAGGAGCGCCCGGAGGTGGTTGCGGTTTACCTGTTCGGCTCGCTGGCGCGTGATGAAGCGACCCCCCGAAGCGACGCTGATCTGCTAATAGTACTGCGCCACAGCCCCCATGCCCGCTGGTTGGACCGGGGAACAGAGTACGGGGACTATTTCGAATCGGTGCAGATGCCGTATGATATGTTTTGCTACGCGCTTCAGGAACTGCCAAAAGTGCCCCTTGCAAGACGCGCTCTTAGAGAGGCGATTCTGATGGCAGGGACGCCTGTGGCGCTGAATGAGTCGCAGGAATAGCATCCGCAGAGAAAGCGGAAAAATCGCTTTCGAGCAGGATGGGGGAACCTGCTCTGTTGCAAAAAGCGGTGGATTTGCTGAGCAGGACGCGGGAACCGCGTCCGTACGGGCATGGGTAGGGGCACGGTTCCCGTGCCCGCAATCTAAACAGGATCACAAGATGGAATGCGCATCCTTGCAACAGAGCAGGTGAAACCCGCTCCCAGTATACCAAGCCAGCCTGCGCTGGCTACTTCAGCCGACGCAGGTCGGCTTCGTTTCATAGGAACGGCTTTAGCCGTCTGGCGGAAATGCCCTCTGATTCCACAGCTTGCTCGTTTTCCAGGATCGCCTCTCAGGGATGAGGTGGAATTTTTTTTTTTAACACCCTTCCCCTCCCTTGACATGTCCGGTTTCTGTATGTGGTATAATACCGCTGGACGGGAGGTTGGCTCCCCGCTGTCTTGCAATGGCGCAAGCAGGCTTCCGCATTCGCCAGCCGCCGTCGCCCGCACTGTCGGCAACGATGCCGCCTCGAAAAACGCTCGCAACTGCGCGAGCGCACGATGGCACACGCCATCACCCAAACATACTCTAACAGGAGGTTCGCATGAGTCCAAGAGAAGCGATTCAGTTCGCGCGAGAGCATAACGCGCGTGTCGTGGATGTCAAGTTCACCGACCTGTTCGGCATGTGGCACCACTTCTCGTTCCCTGCCGAACTGCTCACGGAAGACCTTTTCGAGGAAGGCATCGGGTTCGACGGCTCTTCAATCCGCGGTTTTCAGGCAATCAACATGTCCGACATGCTCCTGATGCCTGACCCTGCTACGATCTTTCTCGACCCGTTTCCTGAGGTTCCCACAGTCAGCCTCATCTGCAATGTGGTGGACCCGATTACGCGCGAGCGCTATACGCGCGACCCGCGCTATGTCGCTCAGAAAGCGGAAGCCTACCTGCGCTCCACGGGGATTGCCGACACTGCCTACTTCGGTCCCGAAGTGGAGTTTTACATCTTCAACGATGTCCGCTACGCGCAGGGCGCAAACTTCGGCTACTACTACATCGATTCGGACGAGGGCGAATGGAACACAGGGCGCGAGGAGTCGCCCAATCTCGGCTATAAGATGCGCCTCAAGGGAGGCTACTTCCCGTGTCCGCCCGCCGACACCCTGCAGGACCTGCGCACCGAGATGATGCTCACCCTGCGCGAGGTCGGCGTGGAAGCGGAGGTACAGCACCATGAGGTCGGCGCGGCAGGGCAGGCGGAGATCGATATCAGGTACGATACCCTTGTGCGCATCGCCGACAAGGTGCAGATGTATAAATACATCGTGCGCAATGTCGCGTGGCGCAACGGCTACACCGTAACCTTCATGCCCAAACCCATCTTTCAGGACAACGGGAGCGGGATGCACACCCACCAGAGCCTCTGGAAAAATGGGGAGAACCTCTTCTATGATGAGCGCGGCTACGCGATGCTTTCCGAGACCGCGCTCTATTACATCGGGGGCATTTTGAAACATGCGCCCGCGATTCTGGCGTTCGCCGCACCGACCACCAACTCCTATCGGAGGCTGGTGCCAGGCTATGAGGCGCCCATCAATCTGGTCTACAGCCAGCGCAACCGCAGCGCATGCATCCGCATCCCGACCTATTCGCCCAGCCCCAAAGCGCGGCGAATCGAGTTTAGAGCGCCTGACCCAACGGCAAACCCCTATCTCGCCTTCGCCGCGATGCTGATGGCAGGGTTGGACGGCATCCAGAACCGTATCATGCCTCCCGACCCCATTGATAAAGACCTCTACGAGCTGCCTCCCGACGAGCGCAAAGGAATCGCCACCACACCGCCCTCACTTGCCGATGCGCTCGAGGCACTGGAGCGAGACCACGAGTTCCTGCTCAAAGGAGGCGTGTTCACACCTGACCTGCTGGAGACCTATATCGAATACAAGCGCACGCGCGAGGTAGACCAGATTCTGCTCCGCCCCCATCCCTATGAGTTCGCTCTCTATTATGACGCCTGAGGTTATCCTGCGCCTCTCCCCAAGCGGGAGGGGCGCACTCCCCGTGCGGGTATAATCCTGCACGCTATGGCAATCATCCAAGTGAGCGTATGGGACGAAAATCCGCCGCATGTGGATAAGCAGATTTACCCCCAGAGCATCCGTGGCGCTGTGGCAGAAGGACTGGCCGAGTTGGGACGCGACACCCTGGAAGTCGTCCCCATTCATATCGACGAGCCGGAGCAGGGACTCTCGTGGGAGCGCCTGCGCCAGACCGATGTGCTGGTCTGGTGGGGACACATCCGACACGGCGAAGTGAAGGACGAATATGTGGAACGCATCCGCCAGCGCGTGCATGAAGAGGGCATGGGGCTGGTGGTGTTGCATTCGGGGCACTATTCCAAGCCGTTCCAGCACGTGCTGGGCTGTACGGGACACCTGAAAGGCGGCTGGCGCGAGAAACACCCCCCCGAACCCGAACAGATTCGGGTGTGCGCCCCCTGGCATCCGATTGCACAGGGCGTCGACGATTTTACCATTGAACACGAAGAGATGTACGGCGCGCCGTTCGATGTGCCCCCGCCGTTGGTGGTAGTGTTTCAATCCTATTTCCCCGAAGGAGGCGAAAGTTTCCCCAGCGGGCTGTGCTGGACAGTAGGCAAGGGGATTGACCCCAACTTCACCTCCGGACCGGGCAACGGCGTGAACCAGGGGTATGGCATCGGGCGCGTATTTTACTTCCGTCCCGGACATGAGTCGGTGCCGACCTACCACCACCCCATTGTGCGTCGGATTATTTATAACGGAGTGCTGTGGTGCGCGAAACAGACGGGCTGATAGACCTGCGTTCGGACACGGTAACGAAGCCGACGCCTGCGATGCGCCGCGCGATGGCGGAGGCGGAGGTCGGCGACGATGTGCTGGGCGACGACCCCACGGTTCGCCAGCTGGAGGAACTGGCCGCCGCGCGGGTGGGCAAAGAGGCGGCGCTCTTTGTGCCCAGCGGGATTATGGCAAACCTCGTGAGCCTGCTTACGCTCACAGGACGCCACGACGAGGTGATTGTGGGCGACCAGTCGCACCTCTACACTTCTGAAGTGGGCGGTATCAGCTTGCTTGGGGGTGTGTTTCTCCATGTGTTGCCCAACCAGCCCGACGGAACCATCCCGCTGGAACGCCTGCGCGGCGCGATTCGGAATCAGGTCTACACCCCCCGCACGCGCGTGATTAGTCTGGAGAACACGCACAACCGCTGTTCAGGCGCGGTGCTGCCGATGGCGTATCTGCACGCCGTCGCGGAGATGGCGAGGGCAAGCGGTGTGGCGCTTCATCTGGACGGGGCGCGCCTGTTTAATGCCAGCGTCGCGCTGAATGTGCCCCCAGAAAAGATTGCCGAGCCGTTCACGGTGGTCAACTTCTGTTTTTCGAAGGGTTTGTGCGCGCCGGTAGGCTCCATCGTGTGTGGCGAGAAGGCGTTTATTCAGGAGGCGCGGCGCACGCGCCGCATGCTGGGCGGCGGCATGCGTCAGGCGGGCGTGCTGGCGAGCGCATGCATCGTCGCGCTCAACACGATGGTGGAACGCCTCGTGGAAGACCACGCGTTGGCACGCCAGCTCGCTGAAGGATTAGCCCAGATAGCGGGCATCCAGATAGACCCCACCCGCGTGCAGACGAATATCGTTATCTTTGGCGTAGACCCAGCCACAGGCTGGGACGCCCCGCGCCTGATAGAGCGCCTCAAAGCGGAAGGGATTCTGCTCTCGCTGTCGGGCAATCGCCTGCGCGCCGTAACACACTACGGTATCACCCCTCGCGATATTGACAGAACGCTTTCCGTTTTGCGCCCGATTCTGCAGGAACACCCCTGAGAGGCGGAAAACTGTGCTATAATACCTGTGATGAAAGGCTGGTTCATTGGGCTGAGCGTGCTATGCCTCTTGTTCTGGGGGCATGCTCAGTCGGTGGAGTGGAGTCGCCTCTATGTGCAGGACTCAGCACGCGGCTTTCTCCCGCAGGTCGCGGCAACCGACAGTCAGGGCAACCTGATTGTGGCAGGGCGCTACCTGCGCACGAGCGGACACTACAGCGTCGCGCTGTTCAAATATTCGCCGGCGGGCAACCTCTTATGGGCGACCACCTTTGGCGCCAGCGGGCAATCGGACTATGCCGAAGCGATAGCCGTCGCGCCCGATGATAGCCTCTATCTGGCGATCACGCGTGCGAACACCGATTCCACCGCCTATGTGCAGAAATATTCGCCTTCAGGAGCGCTTCTATGGTCGCAAGCAATCAGTCTGAGCGCGTATGATGTGATTCAGCAGCTAGTTGCCCGCCCCGATGGAGGCGTGGAAGCGTTGCTGGCTTACGGAAACGGAGGGATTGGCTACGCGCGATTGATTTACGACTCTTCGGGCAATCTGCTCGCCTCGCACACCTTCCCCCAGCCCGTCACATGGATGGCATCCCGATTCCCTGTAGGGATGCTCCCGATAGATGCGGTTCACACACTGCTGGTAGTGATAGCCCCAGAGATCGATGAGATTCTCCAGTCCCAGCCGCACACACGCCTGCAGATTCTGAACTCGGCGGGAGCGCTGGTAAGCGAGACGATTTTGCCGATGCGTGTGGCGCGGTTTGCCCGTGCTTCCGACGGCGCTTTCTGCCTGCTGGGGGACTACTGGAATGTATCTGCCCAGCAGATGCGCCTGCGTGTGGCGCGCGTAGATGCAGACCTGCAGGTTCTGGGACAGTGGGAGATTGGCGCCGCGGATGGCGACTCGATTCCCGATGTGCTGACAATAAGTGGCGCCAGCTGGCTTGTGAGCGGGAGCGTGGAAGGCGCAAGCGCCAGCGGTCTTGCAGTCGAAGTGCGCTCCCTAAATGGCGTCCTGCTCGCTTCGCAAGCGCTTACAGGAGCCTATCGCCCCGTTGCAGGTGTTGGCGTGCCCGGTGCGTTTGCGCTTCTAATGGGAATGCGCCAGTCCAACCCCGAAGCGTGGAAGCCCCAGATTTACTGGTATCGCACGGATGGGCAGCCGACGGGCGTGCTGAACTTGCCGCCCCTAAGCGGTATAGATGAACAGCCTGAACTGCTCGTGTCCAGCCCCGACGGCGCGCTCTACGCCGTCGCGACCGTGAACCGTGAGAGCGACAACATGGCATGCGCAGGCATCTGGCGTATTCGCGGCTTGCCGACTCTCACTGGGCGCGTGATTTTAGAGTCGTTCGTGGGCGATCCCAGCGCTCATGTCGCCCAGTTCACGCTCACCGATGGCTCCCAGAGCGACTCCGTGAGCGTGCCGCTGGGCGCAAACGGCGAATATGCGCTCACGACGCTGCTAACGGGCAACTTGCAGGTGCGCGCCTATGTGCCCGGCTGGCTGGGCAAACGCCAGACGCTCACCCTCACAGACACCGCAACCACCGACTGGAGCCTGATTAACGGCGACGCCAATCGTGATAACCAGATTGACGACGCCGACCTGCTGATGGTGCTGTTCAGCTTTGGGCAGTCGGGCGCGAACCCCGCCGACCTGAACGGCGACGGAACTGTCGATGATGCCGACCTGCTGATTGTGCTGTTCAATTTCGGTACAATTGGCGACTGATGAGTCGGCTTGAAGTGATTCCGGCGATAGACCTTCGGGAAGGACGTGCGGTTCGGCTGGTTCAGGGCGATTATCAGCACGAAACCCGCTACCATGACGACCCCGTTGCTGTCGCGCAACACTGGGCGATGCGCGGCGCCCCACGCCTGCATGTGGTGGACCTGGATGGCGCACTGGCGGGCGAGCCGCAACAACTGGCGCTGATTCGGCGCATCTGCAAAGCGGTAGCCATTCCCGTGCAGGTGGGCGGTGGCGTACGCACGGAAGACCAGATCCAGCAGTTGCTGGAGGCGGGCGCTGAGCGCGTGATTCTGGGCACACGCGCGGTGCAGGATGTCGCCTTCGCACAGGCGATGTTTGAAAAGTACGGGGAGCGGCTGGCGCTGGCGCTGGATGTGTACGGGGGCAAGGTCGCCGTCAGCGCATGGCAGACGCTGGCGGAGTGCGACTACATCGAGTTCGCCCGGCAGATGGCGGCAGCGGGCGCGCGGCGAATCATCTTCACCAATATCGCGCAGGACGGAACCCTGCAAGGACTGGAGCGCGCGCCTCTGGAAGCCCTTTTGAACGCGGTGCGTGTTCCTGTGATTGCATCGGGCGGCGTGCGCGACCTGCGGGATATTGAGGCGCTCCAGCAACTGAGCCAGAACACCACGCTGGAAGGCGTGATTGTTGGCAAGGCGCTTTACGAAGGCACGCTCCCCGATACCGTGTGGGAATACCAGAACCCGTAAGCAAAGAAAGGGGTGAGATAATGGAGTCGCCAATGCGGCAGGCTGCTCTGGGTTGCCTCGGTACACTATTTCTCGCACTCGTGGTGCTGATAGTCGGGTTGTACCTCAGCGGACTTTTGGGGGGCATAAGTCCTTTTCTGGAAACTGTTGTGAAGATACCCACTATCGCAATAGTTACAGTAGTTGCTACGAGGAAGGTCTTCGGCTTTTTGGCAAGCGCAAGCCCTGCGTCCGAAGACATACCAGACAGTCCCCTTGAAGACCCAGACGAGATTCGTGCGTATTTGCGAACATGGTTGGGGATTGGCGTATATGCTCTTGTGAGCTTGATAGGGGGCATGCTTTTTTTCGTGTGGCTCGCACCCAAAGTACAGTCGTGGCTCTATCGGGGCGGTGAGAACCTGTTTTTCCTGCCTGTGGGACTCATAGGGGGATTTATGGCGCTTCTGGTGTTTGGGACGCTTTCGGACGATTTCGCGAAGTGGCTGGCGGGCGATAAGTGGGACGCTATCAAAGCATATCCTCTGGGCGAACAGCGTAGTCGGGCGCTGAACCGCTATGTGTGGGGTCTTGTGGCGATTCTCATGGTTCCGTTTCTGCTGAACCTCAACTGTTACACGCGCGTGAACCGTGAGGGCTTCTACTTCAATCGCTTCTGGAGCCTGCACGAGGAGTTCTATCCGCTGGAGCAGGTGGAGCAGGTGGTGTTCATCGCGAAGTTCCGTCATCGGTTAAGGGGCACCATAGAGCCTTATGAGAACCCCTATTACGGAGTTCTCTTTCGCGATGGGTTTGTCTTTGAGACGGCGCATGTGGCAGGGCGCAATTCGGGCGAGGTGGTGCGGATGGTGCGCTGGCTCTCGGAAGTGCGCGGGCTGCCGATTCGGCATGTTACGTTGGGCGTAGACTGGGATGCGGATGAGGAATAGCATTCAGGCGTGGCGCATTTCAGAGGGACTGCGCATCTGGCTTTTCTGTGGAGGGCTGGCACTCCTGTTTTTATGGCAGGGCACTCTTGGGGGTAAAGTATTCGCCCCGTTGCGCATGCTGTATTACTTCGCGCCGTGGAGCACGATGCAGGGAGACACCACGCCCCCTGCCTGGGATGTGCTGGTGTGGGACAGCGTGGCGCAGTTTTATGTGTGGCGCGATCTGGTGCGCACACTCTGGCTGAACGGCGAGATTCCGCTCTGGAACCCGTATCAGTTGGGGGGCATGCCGCTGCTGGCGAACAGTCAATCGGCGCCATTTTACCTGCCCCATCTGCTGACGCTGCCGCTTCCGACATGGCTGGCAGTCGGCTGGCTGGCGTGGCTGCACATGACGCTGGCGGGCGTGGGGCTGGGGCTGTTTTTGCGCCAAATCGGGGTGGGATTGGCGGGCAGTCTGGTCGGCGCGGGCGTGTGGATGTTTTCCACATTTTTTGTGAGCTGGCTCCAGATGAGTTCTGTGCCTGCGGTGTTGTGCTGGTACGGCTGGCTACTGTGGGGCGTGGAGCAGGCGGGGGTGCATGGAGGGCGCAGGGTGGGCACACTCACCATCCCAGCGTGGCTGATGCTGATGGCGGGGC
>JBBIQJ010000049.1:0-14793 GCA_037442385.1 Armatimonadota bacterium | reverse complement strand
GCAGGTCGGTAATCTCGCGCACGGTCAGTCCGCGATAGTCCACCAGAATCTGGGCGTGGGCTTTCTGCATCCAGCCCCGAATCTGTTCTACCTGCGCCACCTTTTTCGGGTTTGCCATTGAGCGTCACCTCCTATTATTAAACGCAAAACGCGAGCCACGCGCAGACGCAGGCTCGCAACGAGATACCACCCCATGCCGCGGAACAGGCACGGAGAACCGTCTTTTTACCGACTGTCGTTGCGCCATCCCTCGGCAGGATGATTAAGCCTCCCAACGGGAAGCCCCTGCTGTCTGCGGTAGGCGGGTCTAGTATACCCTATGGAGAAAGAGAAATGCAACTCTACAACCAGCCCCGACGCCGAAAGTAAATCAGTAACCCCCCTGCTATCAGCGCCATCATCAGCAACACCAGCGGATAGCCAAAAGTCCAGCGCAGCTCGGGCATATATTCAAAGTTCATCCCGTAAATGCTGGCGATAAAGTTCAGGGGAATGAAAATCGTAGCGATAATCGTCAGCATCTTCATCACTTCGTTGAGGCGGTTGTTCGCAGCCGAGAGGTAGATTTCCACCAGATGCCCCAGCATTTCGCGATAGGTCGTGAGGTTCTCCAGCACATACACGAGGTGGTCATATACATCGCGCATATAGAGGCGAGTCTCGGGCGTGACGAACTCATTATCGGAACACATCAGGGAAGCGAGCGCTTCTCGCAGGGGCCAGACCGCCCGACTGAACTGCACCATCTCGTGGCGCCATGTCTGAATCGTGCGCAGCACTTCCTGTGCGCTCCCCTCCATCAGTGCCTGCTCCGCCGCCTCAATCGCATCGCCGACCTCCTCCAGCACCACGAAATACTGGTCTACAATCGCATCGATGAGCGAGTACGCCAGAAAATCGATTCCCTGCGTACGCAGGCGGGTTTGCGGCGAACGCAGGCGCTGCCGCACAGGTTCAAACACATCCCCTTTGCTCTCCTGAAAAGTGAGCAAAAAATCGCGCCCCAGAACAAAACTCACCTGCTCCGAGATGATGGCGCGTGCTGCCTCTTCGTAGCGAAGCATACGCAACACCAGGTAGAGGTAGTGCGGGAACTCCTCCAGTTTGGGGCGCTGGTGCGTGCTGAGAATATCTTCCAGCGTCAGAGGGTGCAGCTCAAAAGCCTCGGCAAGGGTGCGGATGGCGTCCACCTCGTGCAAGCCGACCACATCAATCCAGAGGAACGAGTCGGGGGCGCGCAATCCCAGCACGACTTTGACGAACTCGGTGTGGTGCTCTTCCAGTTGCTCGGGGTTGAAACGGAACGCATGGTACTGGACGCGCTCGACTTTGCGCTCGCCGACCAACACGGGCGTGCCGGGCGGCAATCCTGCCTTTTCTGCACGCTTGCGTACAATCATAATTCGTCTGCCCTCCCCGCCGGGCGGGGAGGGCACATGCTTTAATCGCCTCTATCGAAGATGGAGATGGTGAAGCGCGGCTGGAGGGCGCCGCCGTAGATTTCGGGTACGCCGTTGCGCGTGCTGCTCCAGAACAGCAGGAGCATTTCATCGAGGCTGCCATATGCTTGATCCAGCACTGGGTCGCCCTGCTTGCGCATCTCCAGTGTGGGCATCGCCCACAGGTAGAGTTCGTTTGTGGGCAGGTCTATCGGCACGGCGGAGGTGTATTCGGGTGATTCGCCAGGCAGGTTGCCCTCATCAATCCAGCGCACGCGCTCCACCACAGTACGCTCTTCCACACCCGTTACCTGACCGTTCGCATCGCGCACATAGGTCAGGAAGCGCACCTCCACCTCTTTGCCGAGGTCTTCGGTGGTGAAGAAGACAATCCCCCGGTTGGCATCGTACTCATAGAACCCGATGCTGGCACCAGCTGGGTTGTTCCCTGTGGGACGCAGGGTGGCGTGGTTTGTACCGAACGCCAGAATGAAACTGCCAGTTTGCAGGGGGAGACCTCCGCGCGCGGTCGCGATAGTGGCTCCCAGTCGAATCCCAGGGCGCAGGGTCTTGTAGAAGAAGTTGCCCTGCGGGTTAGGCGGTGCGCCTGCGCGACGGAACAGCACCCACAGCCGATCCACAGGCGGGCGGTCGCCCGCCGCGCACGCGCCGTTCTCCGGACCTTTGCGCACAGGCGAACGGGCAGGGTTGTTTGCGTCATGGCGCGGATTCTTGATGGTCTGTAGCACCGTGAACACCTGCGAGTAGGTTCCCGTTGTCGCGGACGCAGGCGCTGTGAGCCGGTACACGCGCGGGCGGTAGGTTACCGAAACGATATCGCGTGTGCCCGGCGCAAAGTTCACGAACCGAATCGTGCCGTTGCGCGGGTCTACGCTGATAATCCCCCTGTCGAGGCGCGTGTTGTTCGGTCCGGGCGCCATGTAGCGGAACTGAATGATGCCCGTTTCGGGGTCTTCCACAGGCGTCTGCATCCCGGTGGGGTTTATTGGGTCCACAATCACCGAGACGCCGTTCACTTTGATGTCCAGGTCCAGACGGGTTGGGTCGGCGTTCCACTCCTGCCCCATTCGCACCCAGTCGAGATGGCGCACGCGCCACACATTCTGGCCGGCGTCTTTCTGCGCCACCTCCTCAGCGACGATCGGGAGCAACGTATCGATAAGCAAATCGGCTGTGGCGCGCCCGTACTGGCGTCGGAGCAGGTTGATGGCGCGATTATCGTTGAAGGGTAGCAGGTTGCCGTTGTTCGGATCCACAAGGAATCGCTGGAGCAGGATTTCGGAGGCGTTGCCGACTGTGCCTGCCAGCACCAGATCCGCCACAAGGAACGGGCGTGCGTTGTCCGTCGGCAGCACAGGGTACACCTGCGCCGAGACGCTCTCCACCGAGCGCATTACCTGGCTAATCGGCACGAGCTGCTCACGGCGCCAGTTGGCGAAGTTGTCGCCACTGCTGGCAATCGCATAGACCTGCTTCTTACCCGACGGCGCGGCGACATAGAAGAGCCAGTGTCCCTCTCCCGGCACGCCCGTGATTGCAGGGCGCGAGCGCGCGACAGCAGGATCCAGCGGCACTGCCTGAATACTGCCAATCACTGCGCCCGAAGCGGGGCTAACTGGCGCATAGAACAGCAGCGAGTATGGCTGGTTGCGTAGCGTTACCTCGCCTGTCCAGAAGAGCCACGCCGTGCCTGGATTGGTCATGCACGCCACCGGGTTGATGTGCTTGATGGTGGCGACTTCTTCTGGGGTAAGCGCGCGCCCAAGGTTCAACGCGGTTGCAAAGAGATCCCCGTTCGGGTCGTTCGGGAAGGGTCCCTCGGGCTGGCTCCAGCGGTCGGGTTGGGCAGGAACCCAGCCGTTGGTGGTGCGCAAGCCGTTGAAGAGCGTGCCCACTCCTTTCCACTCGAAGGGCGCATGGTAGAGGAAAAATTGTGCTGGGCGGTTCGGGTTGTTGCGGTTGCTGCTCCAGTAGAGGTGCATGCGTCCCGTGTTCGGGTCGCGAAACGCGGTGGGCGTCAGATCGGAGAGTTTGGGTGTGTTCTGATTAGCGGGCGGTGTGTCAATCACAGGTTGCACACCGCGGTTGGTGCTACCTGTCAGCTGGGTCTCGCGCACACGCACCAGCAGGCGCATAGGCGGCGTTGCGATTGGATCGGCGTTACCCACGATACCTGTCGCATCGCTGCCTGCATAAGGACCCAGCTGCGCCACATAGACGCCCATCGGCTGGAAAGGTGGTATGGCGACTGCCACGCGCGGCAGCTTGGGCTGGGCATCAGGCGGAATAGGAATGTTCGGGTCGCGGCGCGGCGGCAGGGTCGGGTGCGAGAGGACCGTGGGGGCAAAATCGCCCACCTGAGGTTTCTGCAGGATCGGATACGGCTGGCGCCCACCCGTGGGTGTATAGAAGGGGTTCGTCGTGAACTCGGCATTTTCTGGCGTGGGCAACCAGAAGCGCTCATCCAGCGTGCTGTGAACTACCGTATAGGCGGGCATCGTCGCGCCTGTTACATCGGAGCCGAACAGCACGGTGCCAAGCGGGTCATTGAAGGCTTTGCCTAACCGCACAGGGTAGAGGTTCATATTCCCCTCGTTGCGCACGGTGAAGGTCTTCCAGTACGGCGCGAAGATGGAGTTATCGGGTCGGAACGCCGAGTTCGGATCGCTCGGGAGCAGCGTGTTCCAGCTGAAACCGAACCCTCCGGGCAGGGAGCCAAAATCGATGGTCTGCTCCTCTATCACCATGCGCGGGTCGGGGCGTACCGTGGTCGCGATTTGAATCTGGCGATACGCTTCACTGCGCGTTGCGTTCACATCAACCGCACCCAGCTGGAGTCCATCGAATCGCCCGTTGTTGTTGCTATCCACATAGACAAAGTTCTTATCACTCAGGTAGCCAAGGCTGTTGGGCGGCTGATAGCGCGGGATGTCCACCTGCACCACCACGGGCGTCCAGTCGATGGTGAGCGTATAGCTGGCGCGCTGGAGGTCGGTACCGCCCTGCACCTGCGTTTTCACCCGTCGGGCAGGGATATCGGGATAGTCGGGGCTGCTGTTGAGCCATGTGGGCAGAATCTCCCACGGGAGCGGATTGATGACCGCGCTGGGACCGCCCTGCCAGCGCAGGTCGTTCACAAAGACCCGCGCATTCAGGCGCCCGCCCACGCGGGTGGGATCGCGGCGATCACGCACCCTGAATAGTCCCGTGACCTGTTTTCCATGCTCGCCGTTCGCGATGGGACTGTTGTTCCCGAAGTCGGTGCTGACGGGCACGCCGTCGTTGCCCTGCGCAAGGTTGAGCCGCGGGTCGGCATTATCGCCCACCACGCCCACGCCGCTAATCGCCAGCGGGTTCGCCACGCCGAAACGCCATCCCGCACCGCCTACCAGGCTGCCGGGGTCGCCTGGATCGCCTGGCTCGGTGGAATTTGCAGGGTCGCTTGTGTTGGGACGGTCTATTTCGGATGTGGTGAAATCGAGGTCGGATTGCCAGCTGGCACCGCCCGCCCGCACCTGCAGTTCGTAGCCTTTGCCTGGCGTCCAGAAGTTTTGCCCGCTGGGGTTGATGCGGAATTCGTAGAGCGCGACATTCGGGTAGTTGTCATCAGGCACAAGGCGCGAGTCCAGCGTCAACAGGGTTCCGCCCGCACGCTCTTCTCGCGTGATGCCCGGACCGACCACCTGGACCTGAGGCGCCGTGTTGGACTTGAAGTTCCAGGCAATCACATAGAAGGTCTCACCCCAATCAAAGGCGTCGCGCCACTGGGGCGGCACCTGATGGGGGCCCAGCCTGCCTGAGCGCACCTGTTCGAAAAGCTCTTTGTCATCCGTCACAGTAACTTTGAGTTTTGAGTAGTCGCTGGTGGGAGTGGTATCCGTGCGTTCAGGCTCTGGCGCCTGAATGATGCCAATCTCTTCCAGCTGCCCGCCTGTAATCGTACCGACTACATTGAAGGCGTAGGTAACCCCCGAGTCGTCGCTGAGGTAGAGCCAGTTATCCAGCACGGCAGGCGAGCTGAACAGGGTATCGGCGTAGAGATCCCAGCCTTCGAACGCTTTGCCGTTTCGCGAGTTGAGGCGGTTGTCGGCGTAGAGCGCCATCAGTTGCCCATTATTGATGCCCACCACCACCGCAGGAATCGAGCCGAACTGCGCCCCTGTGCGGTCGGTGTCCACCACATTTGTGAACACGGGCGAACTGAAGATTGCGCTCCCCAGATTTTCGCTGATGGAGAGCAGATTGCCCGTCGCCGCTTCCAGTGCAACCACGCGCCCGCTCTGGGTGGCGACATATAGCACTTCAACTGGGTTGCCGTCGCGATTGTAGTCCACCCGCGCCACCAGCGGCGAGCTGTAGAGGAAGCTCAGTAAAGGCGTCAGCAGCTGCGGGCGTACCCAAATCAGTGTTCCTGCAGTGCTTATCGCATAAATCCGCCCGCCTTCCACACCGCCTGTGGTGAAGTAAATTCGACCGTTCGCAACGGCCGGGGTGGCGGTGATGGGTTCTACAGCGGGTTGATCCAGCGGCGGGTATGCCCAGCGCATGCGCTGCGTGTCGTCGTTCGTGTCGGGGTCTAACGCATAGAGGCGCCCGAACAGCCCGCCGCCCTCCACACTACCGATATAGACAGTAGAGCCGTCATAAGCAGGCGTGGAGTAAAACGCGCCTGTGCCAATCGCGAATTGCCACTTCAGGAAATCGGTTTCGTCGTTTGGGTCGTTGAGGTTTGTTTTGATAGCGAACACGCGCCCCGCAGAGTTGCCAATCACCACAAGGTTTTTGTCTTCGATAATCAGCGGTGAGGCGAAGCTGAAAGGTCCCGACAGGTTCGGCTTGACCGCCCAGTAGACGCGGGTTTGACCGGGGAGCGTGCCGTTTTGCCCGTCGCCCAGCGCATCCACACAGTAGACGCGCCCGTTCTCCGCGCCGAACACCACGACCCAGCGAGAGGAGCCGTTCACCACGACCTGCCCCACCGCAGGCGTGGTGTAGACGCCGTTCTGCCCCCCTTCTGCACTCTCCACACGGATGGCATCGGCAATCACGCGCCGCGAGCCAAGCCGCACATCTTCGGGCGAGAAGTTCGTTACCGAAATCTCGTAGGTCTGATTCTGCAGGAATCGGACGGGTACATTATTCAGGCGCACCCAGCGTCCGCCGTTGCGCTGATCAATGCGCAGGTTCAGCAAGCCGTCTTCATGCTCTATCAGATATTGTGCCTGCTGGGCGTTGTTCGCCTCGCTGGGGAACCATGCGTACACATAGTAAAGTCCATCGGCTGGCACCCGAATGCGCCAGTAGGCGCGCTGAGTCGCGCCCGGATCATCGGTCGGCTCCGCATAGTGGTAGAGCGTATCGTAGGCATCGTTCAGGTCGGTGTTATTCAGGAAACTTCCTGCAGTGAAAATGCTGGGGTCGCGGTCATCATAAATCTGTCCCCCCACCGTACCGGGGTCGGTGGGCACGCGGAAGGTCCAGCGTACGCGCAAGGTGCCCGAAGGCGTGCTTTCCAGACATGTAACCGTCCCGTTGCCGTTCGCCACATATACCAGATGGTTGCTGGCGTTCAGCGGGTTCCGAATCGCCACAGGCGAGGCTTTGGTCGTACCGTAATCGGGCACAAAGCGTATGGCATCCGCGACCACGATGGGGAATATGACATTCGGGAAGTTCGGGTCATCGGGGTCTACATAGTCGGGGCTATCTGCGACGACCCGATTCGTGAGGGTCACGCGAATGGGAGTTGCGCCGTCGTAGTAGAAGGGCGTCTCGCCCAGGGGGATCCAGCCGCCCACCTGCTGGTTGATGTAAACCCGTTGTTCCACTCCTGTGCTATCGGTGATTTTATACTCGGCGTAGCGAGCGTAGTCGCGCGGTGGGGTAAGCGGCGTCTCGGCAGAGGGCACATGGACGAAGATGCGGTAGTAGCCCGGACGCAAATTGCTACTGACCCATGTGAACTCGACAGAGTTGCGCGATGGCGCGGAGGTCGTAACCGCGTAACGGTATGGCTCGGTCGTGTTGGGGTCGGCTTTGTAGGCGTCGGAGGCGGGATTGAGGGGGACCCCCCATGCCCCTGTGGGGGTGAAGGTCGTGCCCGGTGAGTCGTTATCCACCACCAGAGGCGCCGAGAGCGAGTCTATGAAGGGGTAGGTCCACACCAGACGCAGGTTCACCGAGCCACCTGCCGAATTGGTGGTAACACCTGTGCGGGCGTTGTTCCCGCGATGGGTTTGCCAGCTATCCTGCGCCAGCGCCGCGCCAAGCGTCAACACCAGCACCATCCCAATTCCACTTCGCCAAATCGCTTTCATAGGTTTTCGCCTCCACCACGTTCTCATACTTAGAATCCCCTATCGGCAGAAGACGGCTTACGCAAGGGTGATGAACCGCTCAGCGCAGGGCGATCCGCCGTACTCCAGAGAATCGAGAACGGTCGGAACCCGTAGAGCGTGCCATCCGACGGGTCGGTATCGTTCGGGTCATAATCGTCTGCCTTGATTTCAAACACCTCGCCTGGGAAGATGCGCTCTTCCTGCAGGTTGCCGTTTTGTACCAGCGTCGCACCCGAATACTGGTTCACAATCAGCACATTGCCGTTGAACAGGTATCGCGCCTGCCGCGGCTTGAACAGGATCGGCTGGAGCGGCAGGTTATCGTTGCCACGCGCCAGATCCAGCCCATCGAAGCGCCGCCGCAGGGCGTAGCTGTAGGCTTCGTTGGTCACCATCCATGAGACAGGCGCGGTGTCTGTGATGGTTCCCGAAATCGGGATTTGCAACTCATAGACGCCCGTACTGGTGGTCAGGAGCAGATAGAGTCCTGCTCTGCCCTGCCCTGTGGCGGAACGCCGCGCGGTATCAATTGCAACTGGGCCGAGAATGGGCACGATACGCCCATCGGGCAGCTGCATGCGGCGAATATAAAGCGTGCGGGCTGCCAATTCAATTGTTATCATGCCCGCTTCGGGCGTGGCAGGGTCGGTATTGGGCGCGCCGCCCCCTTCCACAAGGGAACCTTCCACTGCCACATTCTGCACCAGTGTTGCGAAGCCCACTCGAATCTGGCTGCCATCCCAGTATTCAAACCGTTGCGCGGAGACATACTTATACTGGCGTCCCAGAATCGTGGCAGGAGTCATCCAGTAAAGCACGCCGAGCATCGCGCCCAGCTGCGGATGTTGCACGGGCGGACCAATCTCAAAGGTTCTGGGGTTCACCTCATAGCGGTCTACGATATCCACCACACGGTTGTTGCCTGCGTCGCTGATGGTGTAGTGGATCCAGTATTCCAGCGGCAGCCGATAGAGGTAGGGGTTGCGGTTTTCGGGCACGAATTCGGTCCAGACCGTTACATCCGTGGGGCTGCGCAGGGTGTCGGGCGCGCCGCTGACATAGTTGGAGCTGGGCGTTCGAGTTGGATCGCGCAGGTCAATCTTGCCCGTGATACGCCCGTTCGAATCGTACTGGGGCACCACATCGGGCAGGAACCGGGTGATGGTGCGCATTTCGTAGCCTGCGCGATCTATAATCACCACGCGATTGCGCTCTGGCTCCACAATCAGCAGTTCATTGTCGCCGTAGCGATAGACGCGTGCATTCGGCGTGAGCGGATACTTCGCCTTGCTGGGCACGAATGCGCTCGAGGGAATTTCCAGCTGCGTGTTTTCGGTAGACCACACCACGCGCCCTGCGCTGTCCACCTCCACAACGCGCCCCTCGTCGGCAATGAGCGTGCCCTGTCGGGCGTAAGCGTACAATCCTTCACTGGAGCCGACCACCAGCGCGCCCTCGCCAGCGTAAATCGGTGAGACCTGCCCGCCCAATCGCAGCGTCTCCGCAAAGCGCGTGATGAACTCGCGGAAGAAAGCAAACGGGTTGCGACTGAGCGCCGATTCGTCCACCAGGTCGTCAATATAGGGCCAGCGAATGATGGAGCGATAGCCCTGCGACACATAGGGGATGGTTCCCGCCTGCGCCTTGCGTGCTGGCAGGTTCGGCTGCAGGCGGTAGGGATCAGCGCCCAGCGCCAGAATCCCGCTGCCCGCAGGGGCGTTCGGGAACTGGGCTACCACGGGCAGGTAGACATTATCCCCAACCACCACAGGCGGACCTTGCGTTTGCACGCCAAACAGCACCGCGTACCAGCGCAGATTGTTCCAGTTGCCAGCAATCTGGTCGGGATCGATCACTACGGGCACCTCAGTGCCGACCGTTACGACCACTGGCTGCGAGATGCTCAGCACATTCTCCAGCAAATTCACTACGCCGCCCGAGCTGGACTGCGCGAAGGCGCTGAATCGAATCTGCCCACGCGCGTAATCCACCAGCAGCAGGGGGCTCGGATTGCCTTCTGAATAGCTGATGCTGGAGGCGATATTGAACAGATTTTGGGGTCCAGAGCGCCCGTAGTCGCGCTGGGAAATCTGGATGTTCGTGCCCGAAGTGATGGGTGCGCCTAGGTCAATGGCGAAATTGCTCTGTTCGGCGTCAAAGGTGAGCAAAATAGTGTAGGGAAGCGCTATCGGCCCGAGCCGCACCTGACCTTCACCCAGCACATAGATCGCGCCATCGTAGTAGATGGGAGCATACTTGAAAGTGAAGTTCATCGCGCGGTTATTCGGGTTCACCGTGTGATTGAACCGCACGAAGCTGCCCAAAAAGCCGTCCAGCACGGCGTTCGGTTCTTTCCAGAGAGTCGCGCCTTCCACAGCCCATTCCTGACCGCTGCGCAAATTCTGTTTATAGCCGCCGTGCGACTGCCAGCGCCATAGCACCATCGAGCCACCCCGCGCTCCGCTACGAGGCGGTGTCTGCTCCAGCAGCGCAATCAGGTTGCCGTTCGCAATATTTGGGTCTGTGGACTCGGTTCCCGTCGTGATATACAGCACGCCGTTAGGACCGAGCGTGATGCCCTGCAGTTTGTTCGGAGGCACGGGTTCGTTTCCTGAAGATCTGGGCAGTTGCGCGAAGGAGCGGAACATCACGCCCGAATTCGTGGTGCGCGCCCAGTCGATGTAGTAGTCGATGAAGAAGCGGAAGCCGCTGAGCGGTCCAGGGTAAAACACACGCGCCGACTCGCCAGGTGTGTTGGACTCGTCGGAGAAGCTCACCTGATCGGAGATGTCTTCCAGTAACCCCGATACTTCGTTATAGCGGTAGACTCGCGGGCGGAAGAGGCGGAGCGCCGGGTCCGCCGCAGGGGGTACGAACATAAACGCTTGCCCTGTAATCCGGCAGCGCAAGTAGCCCAAGTAAGTGCCGTCGCCAGCGAGCGCGGGGGTTAGCACCTCGCCGCGGGCGCCAATCCAGAAGGATTGCACGCCTTCGGTAGTGCCGCCCGAACCACCCTGCGGCTCTCGTCGACTACCGTAGTAAAGCACCATATCGTCGCCGCCACCCACGCCGCGGTTGGGTACCATGCCAGCCACCACAGGCAGGAGCCATGTGCTGGTTGCAGCCCCACTCCGCGGCTGATACCACTGAGGCGGAAATCCATTGCTGGACTGCACCACCTGCGGATTGCGCCCGTCGCCCAGAGCCACGGCGTAGAAGCCTGTTGTCATCACCGTCCCTGCCGCGTGATAAGACGGCACGACCAGCAGTGCGTTATCAATCAGCACAGGTGCAGGCAGCCGTCCGTCCGGTAGCGACGGGATACTGCCCCCTACCGGATTATCCACCTGCCACACGCGCTGACCAGCGGGGATAATAATTCCTGTAGATGGGTCACGCGGAAGCGCCCAGTAGCCTTCCACACGAGTGCCTACCTGCACAATCACCTGGGTCCCGCTAAGAGTTTCAGCAATAATGGGCGCCGAGGCTTGCCCGCTCAGGGAAACCTCCCACACTTTATCGTAGGTTGCGCCCTCTGCCATGTCGCGTATGCCGTCGTCGGCGAGTCCGTCGCCATCGAGGTCGCGGTTGGGTTGCATATCATAGCAGACGAGCTTGCCGCCTGTTGTGGCGAACAGCAAGCCTGCATAAATCACGGCGCCATCGCGCGGGGTGAGCGTCTCGTTCGAATTGCGCCAGCGCACACCCAGCGGCGCGCCATACTGATCGCCAATCGCATTTGCGCCGCGAATATTCACATTGGGCGCAGTGCTGCTACCCGCCCAGCGGATGATGTTATAGGCGAACTTGAGGTCTAAATCGGGCACCGCTTCCAGGAGCGTTTCTCGAGCGCGAGGCGCCATCGCACCGCTTCGGGTGATGAAGGGGCGGTTAATTGCCGACGCCACCCCCGCAGCGCTGACCACAATCCGTCCAGAGCCATAGGTGCATGCCGCAATCACAGGTCCATTTGCGTCGGCGGAGACAATCTGCAGCGGCGGACGACCGCCCGCAGGCAGGTTCAGGCGTCCCTCCATCAGTCCGCGCCCGCGCAGCCCCACCTGCGCAATCTCGCCCGGCGAAAGCCGATAGTACCCGTTCAGCAGGGGATGGTTCAAATTGACCGTTGTGATGGGGCTAATGCCTCCTGTTATCTCTACATCGGGGAAGAACAGTCGGATATTGCCTGTTGGAGGCGTCGCAACATAAGGCTTATCAATCCACAGTACGCCGCCCGCCTCCACAAAGCGGCGCAGCTTGGCGAAAATTTCAGGCGTCAAGAAGCTCCAGTTGACGCGGCTCAGCAGCAGCACGCGGTAGCGCGTAATCTCCGTTTCCCCAATTCGGGAGAGATCCACCTCCCAGTAAGCAGCCTGTTCGCGTGTGGCGCCTGCAGGGGCATAAGGATTGAGGAAGGTTAGCCCCAGCGGCTTCACATCGTTACGTCGCTCCAGCACATAGAAAGTGTACTGGTCGCGCACATAGGGGTCGTTCTCACTGAACTTGCCGACACCTGCGTAAATCGGCACGGTGCGCGCTTCGTAGCCGCGCCCGTCAGCAAAGCCGAAAGCCGCCAGCAAACAGACTCCTATCAGCACGCAGATTCGTCGCATAACTTTCATCTCCCCACCTTACGGTCTTATATCCCCTGCGAAAATCGGGTTCGGGCATACGGGCAGGCGTGGAATGGGCGGCAGAATATTGCCCGGGTGTGCGTACAACGGGTCTGCCGGGTTCGCCGTGTACGCCGTGCGGAGAGGCTGACCGCCCACGATCGGATTGCGGAAAACCGGGTCATAGCGCATCAGCAGGTTCACCGCGTAGCGCCCGTTATTGCCGTCGTGGAAATACCGCCGGTGCGCCAGAGGGATCTCTTCGCCCGAGTTGCCATACTCGCGCGGGATCCAGCCCCATTTACGCAACCACTCCGTCTGGTCGCCTACCCGTGCGGTGTAGTTTTCCGCAATCGCGCCTTCAATCGTGATTCGGATATCCAGAGGCTCGCCATAAAAAGGAAACTCTGGCGAGGCGACACCCAGTAGGCTCCGGTCGCGCTGTTGGGCGTTCTCGCGCGTATCCTGCGGATTCGTGTTGAACCAGTAGCCCGGAATCACGAAGAAGCTCCCCTCCTGGGCAAAGAGCGCCGCCTCAATCTTGATGTCCAGCGGTTGAATCGCCGCAGCGCTCAGCCGATATGGCTTGTTGTCCGTCGGGAAACGGAAGTTGTCTATATTGGAAATCGGTTGCAGCTGGAACTGGAGCATGTTCACCACGCCGGGCGTCGTGTTGAACGCTGTAATCGGCGTCAGCGGGAAGGCAATCTTCTCATAGTTCGGATAGACCTGCAGCGAAGTGCGCCCCAGTGGATAGACATAGGGTGGAAAGCCCAGAATGTTAAACTGATAGAACGGGTTCGCCAGCTGGGAGGGGTTCACCAGCAGGTTGATAAAGGAGGCATCGCCGCCCGCCGCATGGCGCACATAGAGCCGAAGCTGATTCGCGTAAGGGGTGGGGTCCTCCCCGAAACTGAACAGCAGGCGCATCGGCTGGTCGGGCAAGACCTCAAAGAAGTAGGGCGCTTCGGCATTGAACGGGTCGCCTTCCGCCACACCAGGGCTATCCGCCGAGCGATACAAAAACTGCGTGGTGTTGACACACACATAGTCGCGAGCAATCACCGCCAGCGCCGAACGCTCGTCGCCCTTGATCAGATTGCCCTCAATATAGGCAGTGCCGTTGGTTACAATCGTAATCTGGCGTCCAGAGGGGATGCGTCCCCGAATGCGCACATTGCCCTCGGCGTAAATCACGCCGTTAAAGGGGACACGGAACTGGGCGCGCTCGTTCGGGGGTAGGCTTTCCACGATCTCGTTGGTGAGCGTGTTGTCCTGCGGGTTGTTCGGATTTACAAACTGGAACGCCAGCGTTTTGATGTTGGTCGGCGTGCCTGTGAGCGGGTTGTACCACACATCGCGCGGGTTAGACTGGTTGCGCGTGATGCGGAACCCCTGCGCGCGGATTTGCCCGTTCTCCACCACTTCTATCAGCTCGATATACGCGCCGGGCGGCTCATAGAAAGGACCGTTCCAGTAGCGGGAGTTGCCCGGCTTGAGCCAATCGTTGCGGAGCGTGTAGCCGCCCAGCACTCCCTGGCTTTCGCGCTGGATGTCGTCCGCATTATTGATATAGATGCCGCGCCCATAGCCGTAGACCCCTGTGTTGAACCAACTGCCGTTGGGGCGCTGACGCCAGATGCCCGAATCGCGTGTGGCGGCGACATAGCGCGGGCGGTCGGTGGCGGGGTCCACGGTGTCCATGCGGGGCGGCTCCAGAAACGGAATGGTGCGGGGGTAGCCGTCGGCGGCGGTCAGTGGGCGCCCGTCGCGATACAGCCCCCCAGCGGTGATGAAGTTCGAGTTATTGCTGGGCAAAACCGGCACCGTCGTTGCGCCCGTGCCGTTGGCGATGACCAGTGTTACCTGAGTGGGCACATTCTCGTTGTGCAAAATCTCACCCGCCACATAGACGCGCTCGCCCAGGTCGGGATTCAAGCCAATCTGCACATTGCCGCTCCAGCGCAGGTTGCCGTTTACATAAATCGAGCCGCCTCCAACACCGTTGCCGTTGATTTCGCCCAGAATCAGGCGGAACGGCACGCCCAGCCCCACATCCTCGGCGCCCAGATCCATGATGTCGCCACGCTGGTCGCGGTTCATCACGAAGCGCAGGTAATCGATGGCGCCAATCTGGATGTAAGCGGCGCGCTCAGCGCGGTTCCCTGTTTGATCGCTTGTGAAGGTTGTGGGGTCGTTCTCGTCGATCAGTCCCACGCGCCCCACCGACTCCACCTTAATCACGGGCTGGCGGTGAATCGGTCCGGAAGGCTGATAGGAGACGCGGATCAGCGCCCGCCCGTTCGTGAAGTTGATTCGGGTAAACCCGCCCGTGCCGTCAGCCGGGTTGTAGGGTTTAATCCAGAAGTAGTCGGGGTCTCT
>JBBIQJ010000048.1:0-15135 GCA_037442385.1 Armatimonadota bacterium | reverse complement strand
TCGTGGTTTCGTGCCGCCAGGTCATGCCAAGGGTGAGGGTCGGTTCGAGCAGGGTTTCACTGGGGCGCAGTCGGAGTCCCTTCAGAGCGTTCGCTTCTGTACCGACAGCGTGAGCAATATCGATCCACTCCCCCGTTGCATCGGGCAGGATCAGCAAGGCGGTTTGCGCGCCTGTTTGTTCCAGAAGCCAGTGCAGCGCGTTCTCTATCACCCTGTCGGGAGGAGTCGCCTGCCCCAGCGCATTCAGCCACTCCTCCCAATTCGGGTGCGCCAGCGTGTCTGGCACGCTCCGTTCACCTCCAGAAGCGTATTGTACCCTAAATAACAACACTTCTGGGGTTTGTGCGCTACTTAGATTGCGGACTGGCTTTTTCAAACTGGGCAAGGCGCTCGCGCATCTCACCCAACATTTCCTTGTCGAATTGCGGGTCTTTCTCGGCGAGGGCAATCGCCTTGCGCTGGGTTTCAATCGCTTTCGCGATTTCGCCCTTCTTGAAGTAAGCGTAGGCGAGCGTGTCGAGGATGTTCGGGTCGTCCTTGCTAAGTTGAGCAGCCCGCTCGGCAATTTGCACCGCCAGGTTGTAGTCAGGCTGTTTCAGCTGGAGGTCTGCGCCTCCCGCAATAATCGTCCACGCAATCGCGTTGAGCAAAGGGGGATTATCTTTAGCTTCGCCCTCCAGCAGCTGGCGTGCGTAGGCGTAGCCCTGCGACTCATCGTGGCGAATCAGGAGATTGAAGCGGAAGAATGCCATGTCGGCACGCATCTCGGGATGCTTCTCAAGGAACTTATCCAGCTCGGCGGCTGCCTCGCCATACTTGCGCTGCTGAATCAGTTTCTGAATGCCCTGGAGCGCCTCTTCAATCAGCGCTTCGCGTTTCTCCGCTTCCTGACGCTTACGCGCCGCCTCCTGCCAGTTGAAAGTGCCTTTGACGATCTGCTCCAGCGGCTCGTCCATCGCCATCGGGTGTCCAATCCAGACGATACGCCCTCCGGCAATCACGAAGGCAGTGGGAATACCTCGTTGCTGGGCGGCTTCCATCCATGTTTTCGCCATCGTGCGCTCAGAGTCGTCCGCCGCCACGGTGTAGTCCATCTTCTCGCCCATGTTACGCACGAACTTTTCCACCTCTTCCACGGGCACGCGCTCCCACACACTCACGCCGATAATCGTGACCTTGTCCTTATACTTCTTGGCAAGCTCGGTCAGATGGGGAATGCTCTGGCGGCACGGTCCGCACCATGTCGCCCAGAACTCGACGACATACACATGGTCTTTACGGAACTCGTTAACGGGGCTGCCCTTAATCCACCTAGCAACCTTGAGGGGGGGCGGTGTATCCCCTTCCTTGAGGGTCTGGGCGTCGCTGGGAACAGTTAGCGCCAGCACTGCGAACGCGCTCATCCACAACAAAACTCGTTTCATGGTTTTACCTCCGTGGATAGTGTACCTGTTTTTCGAATCGCATGCCTGTTCTTCGGGAGCGATTCAGGAAAGTGAATAAGCAACAAACGAGCCAGATGATTATCTTTGACGGCTAAAGCCGTTCCTCAAATACAAAGCCAGCCTGCGCAGGCTTCCATAGCCTGAGCATCTTGCCCAAAATCGCGCGCAGGATGCGCGTGCTACTGGAGTCGACGCAGGTCGGTTTCGTGTGATAGGAACGGCTTCAGCCGTCTGTTTAGAACGCCTTTTGACGACACAGATTGCTTGATTTCCTGAGTAGCCCGCAGTTAACTTCCCATGCAGGAGAGGCGGTCGGGAAACACGAAATAGAGGAGGCATGCGAACGCTTTACATAGACAGTATCGGCGGGATTGCGGGCGACATGATGCTCGCCGCGTTGATCGAGATTGGTGTACCTGAACCGGAGCTGGTAGCAACCCTGCGTGAACTGTCGGTTTCAGGGTGGGAATGGCACTCAGAGCGGGTGGAGGTGGATGCGGTTTTCGCACGGCGTGTGCAGATTCGCGTTAACGAGGACCAGCCCCATCGCCATCTCAGCGATGTGGTGGCAATCCTAGAGGATGCCCCCCTGAGCGATACCGTCAAATCGCGCGCGATTGGGGTCTTCACCCGGCTGGCGGAAGCAGAGGCGCGAGTCCATGGCACGACGCCCGACCGCGTGCACTTCCATGAGGTGGGCGCGGTGGACGCGATTCTGGATGTGGTGGGCGCATGCTGGGGGCTGGAGCGGCTGGGTGTGGAGCGTGTGGTTTGCTCGCCGTTGCCGATGGGGCGCGGGTTCGTGAAGGCGGCGCACGGCAACCTGCCCCTCCCTGCGCCTGCTGTGGTGGAGCTGTTGCGTGGGGTTCCCACTTACGGCATCCCCATAATGGGGGAGACTGTGACTCCCACAGGCGCCGCGCTTGCCATCACACTCGCCAGTGAGTTCGGGCTACAGCCTCCCATGCGCTGGGAAGCCGTTGGCTACGGCGCAGGGCAGGCAGTGCGTCCCTTGCCCAACTTGTTGCGCCTGTTTCTGGGCGAATCACACGGTGTTCAGGACTCTCAGGGCAACTGGCAGAGTATCGTGCAGATTGAGACCCATCTCGACGACGCCACGCCCCAGCTGATGGGCTATGTGCTGGAGCAGGCGCTGGCGCATGGCGCCCTGGATGCCTTCCTGACGCCTGTGCAGATGAAAAAGAACCGTCCTGGCGTGCTGATGACCCTGCTCGCGCTACCTGAGCGTGCCGACGCCCTGATCAGTTTCTTGCTCGCCGAGACGCCAACGCTGGGTATACGCTATAGCCTGCTCCACCGTCGATGCCTCCTGCGCGAGATCCGCGAGGTGCGAACCCCTTACGGCGCGGTGCGGGTTAAATTCGCACGGGAGGGCGAACAGGTAGTGCACTTCACTCCTGAGTATGAGGACTGTGCGCGTCTGGCGCGCGAGCAGGGGGTTCCGTTTCAGCAGGTGTGGCAGGCGGCGTTGATAGCTGGGTGCGAATCGCTTCACTCTTCGCAGTAGACCATCTGCCCCCAGCTTGTGTTGGGGAGCGCGAAGCGTGTCTGGCGTTTATTGAGCGTGTCTGCCAGCGCGCCCGCCAGCGCCCGATACCATTCGTTGTTCTGGTCATGAGTAAGGCAGACAATCAGGTAGTCGCGTGCGCGCGTGAGCGCCACATAGAGCGCGCGTAGCTCTTCCGCCTCGTCCCGCTTTTTGCGCTCATCCGCAAGCAAGGTATAAAGGAGGCTTTCGTACGGCTGGGCAGAGTCGGGCGTGCGGACACGGATGCCTATCTGTCGCTCGCGCGGTTCCGTCAGCACCGCGCTCTCTCGCGGGCGCAGACGATACGCGGTGTCCACCAGAAACACCACCGGAAACTCCAGCCCTTTCGCGCCATGCACCGTATAAAAACGCACCACATTTGCGTCCTCTTCGTAGGTGGGGGCGTGCCCTTCCTGCTGCTCGGTACGGTGCATCATGTCCAGCTGTTCGGCGAACTGGGCGGGCGTGAGCGTTGGCTGATCGAGGGCAAGCGCCAGCAGTTTACGCACATTCGCGACCATCTGTGTGCCGCGCGGCAATCCGAGAAGTTTCGCTTCGTAGGCAGAATATTCCAGCGCCCGCGCCATAATCCAGCCAACCGACTCGCGCCCCACCGACTGCATCAGCGGGGTAAACCACCCCGCGAATCGCGCCAATTTTTCGGAATCGTCTGGCTCCAGGACCGCTTCAGGCGCGTTCAGCGCGACCGAGAGCAGCGGCGCGTCGTGAGTTTGGGCTTCCAGCACCAGACTCATAAGCCCGTCCATGCTCAATCCCACCAGCGGCGAGCGCAACACACTCAGCAGCGCCACTTCATCCTGACCGTTGCTCAGGATGCGCATAAGGTTCGCTATGTCGCGCACCTCGTACTGGAGCCAGTAGCCGCGCCCGCCCCCCACCACAAAGTAGGGAACGCCCATCGCCTGAAATTGTGCTTCATAGTCCTGCACGCGAGTGAATTGCCTGAACAGGAGCGCAAAGTCGCGATACTCGGCAGGGCGCACCTCGCCTGTTTCGGGGTCGTGAACCTGAAGCGACTGGCGCTCCACCCACTCCTGAATCGTGGCGGCGACCTGCTGCGCTTCACTGCTGGCGTCGCGACTCTTGCGATACCAGACCTGAACCCGTGGCAGCCAGGTGGGGGTGGCTTGCATGGGGCGCATCGGTCTCAGCCGCACGAAGTCGTCCTGCCACTTCGGCATCAGCACCTTCTCCACAAACGCCAGAATATCGGGGTGAGAGCGGAAATTAGCGTGCAGGAGAACCCGCTTGCCGTTGGGGTCTGCCTGGGCTTGATTCTGCCAGCGCAGGAACACGCGCGGGTCAGCGTGTCGAAACCCATAGATGGACTGTTGCGCATCGCCCACTACCATCAGGTTGCCCCCCTGCGAGAGCAGGTCAATAATCTGTGCCTGAAGGGGGTCAATGTCCTGTGTCTCGTCCACCAGCACATAGCGGAACAGGCGCTGGTAGCGGCGGCGCACGAATGCCGACTCGCGTAACATCTTGAGGGCGCGAATCTGCATATCGTCAAAATCCAGCACGCCCATTCGCTCCTTGAGCTGTTCATAATGATCCAGATGCGCCTGAAACTCTTTCGCTTCGTCGGCGCGCCCGCTGATGCTTCTCAGGTAGGCGATATGGCTTTGCGTGTCTGCGTCTGAGGCGCTTCTCTGGGCATGCTCAAGCCAGTTGCGAATCGCTTCCAGCGAGAGGGCAGGAGGCTGGGATGAGAGATTCGGCAATTGCTTTTGGAGAAGGGCTGTTAGCGGCTCGAAGGGGTTCCTGGGAAACTGGGTTGCCCATTCTCTCATTTCCTCCAGTGTTAGTCCCTGATGGCGGGCAGTGTTCGTCAACTGCTGGACTGCCTGATAGAGCGCGTCCAGCGGGTCGTATCGTCCGGGGGCGAGGCTCAGGTGAGCGCCAATCAGCTCGACGAGAGCGTCTTTTTGGTCGCCTGTGAGGTTCTGGAGTTGTGACTCTAAGGCGCGATGGAACGCTTCGCGGCTCCGCTGGCGTGCCGCGGGCGCAGAGAGCACCGATGGCTCTGGTTCAATCCCTGCTTCGAACGGGTTTTCCTGCAAGAGTCGACGGCAGAGCGCGTGAACGGTGTGGATATACGCGCTTTCGATGCGCTGGCGTGCATCATGCAATTCCAAGCGCTCCAGCTTTTGTATAATGCGCATTTTCATCTCGGCGGTAGCAGCGCGGGTGAAGGTAATGGTCAGAATCGATTCGGGGTTCACTCCGTGCGCATGCACCAGATGCACAAAGCGTTCTGTCAGCACCCCCGTCTTCCCCGAACCGGCTCCCGCCGTTACGGCAAGTCGCCCGATACCGTGGCGAATTGCCTGCAGCTGCTCGTCGGTCCAGTGCATGCTAAAGTTGTACCCGTTTGCAAGAGAAGGCAATAGGGTATAATTGGGCAGGAGGTCTTTCTCTATGAAACGCTATGCGTTGCCGTTGGTATTGATGGCGATTGCAGTGCTCCTGTTGACCGTCAACGGGGGCGCACAGCTGCGCCGCGGGCAGAAGTTCCCGGAGATTAAGCTCCCGGACCTGAATGGCAAAGAAGTCAAACTCGGTGGAAAACAGGATAAGGTCTACCTTGTGGACTTCTGGGCGACATGGTGCGGTCCGTGTCGCGCCGCGATTCCTCACCTGGAGGAGTTGCACAACAAGTATCGTGAGAAAGGCTTGGTCGTGGTCGGGGTGGCGCTCGATTCGGGCACACCTCAGGAGGTACGCGCCTTCGTGGAGGAGATGAAAATGACCTACACCGTCTGCGTACCGTCCAACCAGGCTGAGATTCAGCAAAAGTACCGCGTCAAAGCCTATCCTACCATGTATGTGGTAGATAAGAAAGGCGTCGTGCGCTACGCTGTGGAAGGCTATGGCGAGGAAGTTCACGAAGAGCTGGTGCGCCATATTGGCTACGCACTGGCGGAATAGGGTATACTCTTGCCCACAAAACCAAAAGCGAGGGTGACACAGCCATTCAGAAGGAACTGAGAATCAACAACCGCATCCGAGCCCGCGAGGTGCGGGTGATTGATGTCGACGGCAAGCAGTTGGGCGTGATGCACATTCGTCGCGCCCTGAAGATAGCGGAAGAGCGCGGGCTGGACCTGGTGGAAGTGGCGCCGAACGCGAATCCGCCTGTGTGTCGCATCCTGGACTATGGGCGGTATCGCTACCAGCAAGAGAAACTCGCTAAAGAGGCTAAAAAGAAACAGAAGGGCGGCGATGTGAAAACTATCCGCCTGCGCCCCAGTATCGGCGCCCACGACATCGAAACCAAGATTCGCAACGCGACCGAGTTTCTGGAAGATGGCGATAAGGTAAAATTCGTCGTCATTTTCCGAAGCCGTGAGTTTGGGCGACCGCAGGTTGCCGAGGCGCTGCTCAAAAAGTTCGCCGACGCCCTGCAGGATTATGGCGTTATAGAAAAAGCGCCAGCGATGGACGGGCGGCAGATGGTGATGATTATCGCGCCTAAAAAGAAGCCTGCCCGACCCGAACCGAAACCAAAATCCGAAGGAGGCATACCAGACAATGCCAAAAATGAAGACGAGCAAGACCGCCGCCAAGCGGTTCAAACGGACAGCAACGGGCAAACTGATGCACAAGAAAGCCGGGAACAGCCACCTGTTCCTGAGTAAATCGCCCGCACGCAAGCGGCGACTGGACTTGGAAGACGAGCTCTTCAAGGGCGAGTATCGCCGCGTGAATCGCTTACTCGCAGGCAAATAACGAAGGAGGAACCGAACGATGCGTGTTAAAGGTGGAACCGTTACCCGTCGGCGCCATAAGAAGCTGCTCAAACGCGCGGAAGGTTACTACGGTGCGAAGAGTCGCCTGTACCGCAAGGCGCACGAGCAGGTGATGAAGTCCCTGCACTACGCCTTTCGCGACCGACGGCAGCGCAAGCGCGATTTCCGCCGACTGTGGATTACCCGAATCAGCGCCGCATGCCGCGCCCACGGCATCCGCTACAATGAATTTATCCACGCCCTGCACGAGAAAGGCATCGAGCTGGACCGCAAACAGCTTGCCGAGATGGCGGTTCGCGACCCAGAGTCTTTCTCTATGCTGCTAAAGAGCGTGACCTAGCCAGGTCAAGACACAACTGTCGCGCTTAGGGGGAATGCGCCTTATAAGGCGCATTCCCCCTTTTTCGCGGTTTCTCTCAAGTGGTGGAATTAGAGGGCGTTTGCCAGACGGCTGAAGCCGTTCCTATGAGACGAAGCCGACTTGCGTCGGCTGAAGAAGCCAGCGCAGGCTGGCTTTGTATACTGGGAACGGCTTCAGCCGTCGGAGAGAGCCGCCCGGCGCGCTTTTTTGCGTGTTCATCTTCCCAGAGCGCTTCTGAGAGGCGCAATCCCATCGCGTATAATTAACTCCCTATGGCAATCGAAGTCTACAAGGAGGGCGCGGTCGAGTTCCACCTGCCCCAGAGTAAGCATGTGTTCTACAACCCGCGCGCGAAGCTGGGGCGCGATCTGGGCGTGCTGGCGATGCGCGTGGAAGCGGAACGCCTGGAACGCCCGCTGGATGTGCTGGAGCTGATGGCAGGGGCGGGGCTGCGTAGTAAGCGCTATCTCACGGAAGCGCCTGTTGCCCGAATTGTGGTCAACGATGCGAACTACGAAGCGTTCAGCGTTCTCCAGCACCATGTGGGCGACGACCCGCGTGTGGAACTCCATAATGAGCTGGCACAACGCCTGCTCTCGCGCTTCTACCTTGAAGAGCGCCGATTCGACTGGGTGGACTTAGACCCCTTCGGCACGCCTGCGCCGTATGTGCCCTTTGTGCAGGGCGTCATCCGCTGGGAGGGTCTGCTTTATGTAACGGCGACCGACGCGCCTGTGCTGTGTGGCGCTCAGCGCGGCGAAGCGCTCAAGTCTTACGATGCGGTCTCGGCACTGGGGCGTGAGTGCCACGAGTTCGGCTTGCGGATTCTCGTGGGGTTTTTAATGCGCCGTCTGGTGCAAGCCAACATGCACGCCGTGTCGTTGTTCAGCGTGTTCGATGGCTACTGCTGGCGCGTGTTGTTGCGCGTGTTCAAGGGCACGCGCGGGTTCTCTATCGAGAATCTCGGCTTTATTGTGCAGATGCCCGACGGCGAATACCGCACAACGCTGGCAGGCGTGCCCGCGCCTGTGAATCACGAGTAGAACTCCTCCACCACGATTCGCTGGGTGGGTCCGCTCTGGACGGGTTCCCTGCACGACCATGCGTTTCTGGGCGCGATGTTCAAGGCTGCCCGCGAAGACTACTTTGAGCCGACCAAACGATTTATCGCCCGTTTGCAGAAGGAGCTGGACGAAATTCCTATCGTTTATAATTTATCCACCCTTGCAGATCGCTTGGACCGTTCTGTGCCCTCCACACGCGCCGCGATTCGGTTTTTGCGGGCGCAGGGCTACAGAGCGTCGGGGGTTCACCACAGCGGCAACTCCATTCGCACGGATGCGCCGCTGGAGGTGGTTTTGAAACTCTGGGAGTCGTCATGAAGGTCTATCTGGGCTGTCCCCAGCACGCACTCGTGAACGGCGCGCTGGGCGACATCGGCGATTCATGCTTGCTTGTGGCGCCCAGGACGCCAGTCTCTTTCAGCAGCAACGCCATAGACTGGAACAGTTTTCTCACGAAGTATTGTCTGCTTCCTGAAGGTCTGGGCACCTTCTCCGAACGGCTGGTGTTTGCAATGGCACGCGCCTGCGAGCAGGTGCTGAGACGCGAAAGCTACTTTGGCAAGGTGCGCCACATGCCCCGATTCCACCAGCAGCTGGCGCATCAGTTTGTACGGTGGGGGATGGACGCGCTGACCCCCGATTTGCTGGAAGAGGGCGGGCGGCTCGCCTCCGCCCGCTTTGATGCAACCGAAGCCGACCTGCGTGACGAGTGGCACCGCAAAACCGAGGAGCTGGCTGCCCTGTGGCGTGCATGGCGGGCAGAGCTCCAGAGACTGGAACTCGCTGACCCTGCCGAGCAGTGGTGGCAGGCTGCTGCCGCGCTCCGCGAGTCGGGTTCTCCTGTGTCGCCGAATGTGTTGCTAATCGGCTTCACCGATTTCACCGCCGTGGAGCTGGAAATTCTTAAGGTGCTGGACTCGCGGATGCGCCTTGCGCTGACGCTGCTGCACAACAATGCCCGCCCTGACCTCTTCACTCCCAGCCAGCGACTGCTTGCGCGACTCCAGCAGCAGATGCCCGTGGAAACTGTTTCTCTTGCGAGCGACGAATCGGCATCTTTTCCGCCGTCTACTGTCATTTTCAGCACGCCGAACCCGCTTACTGAAGTGGAAAGCGTCGCTCGTGAAATTGTGAGTCTCCATCGAGAGGGGGTCGGCTTTTCATCTATTCGGGTGCTGATGCGCCAGCCTGCAGGGCTAATTGAGTATCTGGACACTTTTTTCACGCGCTACGGCATTCCGTACACTGCGGAGGTAAGCCTGCCCCTACTGCGCTCACGCGCCGTGCAATCGGCGCTGGAGGGTTTGCGCCTGCTAATAGGGATGCGAACAGGTGCGGAGTTTCTCGTGTGGCTCGCGCAACCGCGCTTTGGACTAGACGCCAGTGCGATGCGGCATTTGCACGCTCTGCGCCCTCAGAGCGCGCCCAGCGATCGGTGGCTTCTCAACGCGCACGCACGCCTTGCGCTTCTTCCTCCAGTGGGGGCGATTCTGCAGCGGCTGGTCGTGCTTCGCGAAACGCTCCGCAACGACTTCTATCGCGGGCTGGAGGGGCTGACGACCCTCCTTTTTGAGGAGGGCGTTCCGGCGCCTGACCTCGAGAAGCTTCTGGAACTGGCGAAGGCGCACGCTGAAATACTGCAAGCGATGCCCCTGACGCAGGCTGTCGAGTGGCTGGAACGGCTCTGCACTGGCGCCGACTATGTGAAAGTTTACGGTTCTCGTGAGGGCGTGCCGATTCTGCCGATGGAGCATGCGGATTTGATACGGGGCGAGGTGGTGTTTGTGCTACAAGCGCTGGAAGGCGTGATACCGCGCCGCCATCCCGACAATCCTTTTTTGCGAGAGGAGGAACGGCTGGCGCTGCGCGAGGCGCTCATCCCCTTAGAGCCTCGCCTCTCCTTGCCCACACGCTCAGAGTATCAGGCAGGTGAGTCGATGCTCTTCTATCGTGCCTGCACCGCTGCCAGCCGGCGGCTTTATCTCACTTACCCGCGCACGCAGAACGATAGCGAGGCACTCCCCTCGTTTTATCTCCAGCAAATTCCGCACGCCGAGACCCGACTCTATCGTGTAGAGCAGTTTACGCCCGAAAATCCGCTTCATCCCTACGACCGCCTGCTCCAGAGCGGCATGGAGTATGCTGAACCCACCTCCATTCTGCGCTCTGTGAGCCATCGCCAGCGCGTGGCGAATGTGGACCGTGAGTTTTCCGTTTCGGAACTGGAAACGCTGGCGCGATGTCCCTTCCAGCACCTGTTTCGCTACATTCTGAAAGTGCGCCCGCTTCGCAAGGGACTGCAGTTGACCGACATCGGCACGGCAGTTCATCGCACGCTCTATCGCGCCCTGCACGAAGCGCGAACACCCACTGACCCGCAGAGCTGGGCAGAGCGCATGCACTCTATTCTGCAGGAGTTGCTGAACGACGACCCGTTTGACCTCACCCAGTGGCAGCTGCAGGTGCTGGAGGCGTATGCGACGCGCCTGCTGGCGCTGTTTGCCCAGCGGGAACCCCGTTATCAACAGCAGTTCCAGTTGCGTCCTGTCAAGCTGGAGTGGGCATTTGGGGCGGCAACGGCTGAGTCAGACGAGGAGTATGAACGCACCGCGAGCGGCGCTTCCAATAACCTCCCGCCTGCCCGCTACCGCTTGAGAAACGGGCAGGAGATACGGGTCTGTGGCGTGATAGACCGTATCGATTTGAGTCAGGACGGCGTGGCGATGGTGATTGACTACAAATTGGGCGCCATCCCCGACAGACAAGATGTGCTGGAGGCGCGTGCGCTTCAGGGTTTGCTGTATGCTGATGTGGTGCGTCGGGCGCGCAATGTGCATCACCTCGTGCTGGCGTATGACCATCTGACTGCGGGCAGGCGCGTGCGCTTTGTGCCCTACGAACAGAACCTGATTCAGCGCTTTCGGGCGGGCGACTGGGAGGGCAGCCCCCGCGATTGCGTTGTCCCCATGATGGAGCGCGAGTGGGAAGACGCTTTTCAGAAACTGCGCACCGAGCTGGAGTCTCTCATCGGGCAGCTTCAGCAGGTGAGTATCAGTCCTATCCCGGGCACACATTGCAAAACCTGCGCTTACGCCGATCTGTGTCGTCAAGCCCAGAGGTGAGGTATACTTTAGCGCACAATGGCAGCAGGCGCAGGCGAGGTACGGCGTGCCGTGTATCCCGGCAGTTTTGACCCCCCAACGCTGGGGCATCTCGATATCATCACCCGCGCCGCCCGCCTGTTCGATGAGCTGATTGTCGCCGTCGCGATCAACTCCCAGAAAAAACCTCTCTTTACCCTCGAAGAGCGCGTGGCAATGCTTCAGGAGTGCTGCCAGCACCTGCCGAATGTGCGCGTGGTGCCGCTGCAGGGGCTGCTGGCGCGTTTTGCGGAGTCGGTGGGCGCATGCGCGATTGTGCGCGGACTGCGGGCGGTCTCCGACTTCGAGTATGAGTTCCAGATGGCAAGCATGAACCGTCAACTTGCGCCTGAGGTGGACACCTGCTTCCTGATGACCCATCAGCAATATGCGTTTCTTTCGTCTTCCATCGTGAAAGAGGTGGCGCGGCTGGGCGGGGATGTGAGCCAGCTCGTGCCCCCGAATGTGCATGCCCGATTAACTCAGCGATTCGCCGCCGAATCGGCAGGAGAGACGATGCCTGCGACGAACCTTTGACCCACACGCGCAGGGGAGGACACTATGATGAACACGGACGTGATTACCATTCGCAAGTGGCTGAACGAACTGGACACGGCTCTGGAAAAGGCGCGCAGTTTCGGGCCGATTGTGATTGGTCTCAACAAAGGCGAGTGCCTGAATCTTGTCCAGCAGATTCGGGCGCACCTGCCTTCCGATATAGACAAGGCGGAGCGTGTGCTGCGCGAGACGAACCGCCTGGTGGGCGGAGCGCAGCATCAGGCGCAGCTCACGCTAGAGCAGGCGCAGGAACAGGCGCGCCAGATTATCGAGCAGGCGCGTCGTGAAGCGGAACAGATTTTAGAACACGCCCGCGCCGAGCAAAAACGCATGCTGAGCCAGGAAGAAGTCTACCGCATCGCCACCGCGCAGGCACAGGAGATGATCGAATCGGCGCGCCAGCAAGCCCACGACATCCGACAGGGCGCTGACGAGTACGCCTATGAGGTTCTGACCCAACTGGAGGGCGTGCTGGCAAAAGTGATGAACACCGTCCAGAACGGCAAGGTCTACCTCGAGGACTACCTCAAGCAGCGGGTGGGCACGCGCCGATAGCGTATGCGCCTCGCATTCGCAGGCGATATTATCTTTGGCAAGGGCATCCAGCAGGTTGTGCGCCTGCGCGGGATGCCCTTCCTGTTTGAACGGATTGCCCCCACTCTCCACGCCTGCGACTGGGTGGTCGCCAACATGGAGGGGTGCATTGCCAACGGGGGCGCGCCGATGGAGAAGGAATACACCTTCCGTGCGCCGCCCGAACTGGCAGAGACGCTCCGCTGGGCAGGAATCCCGATGGTCTCTCTGGGCAACAATCATTCGGTGGACTTCGGCGTGGAGGGTCTGGAAGAGACTTTTCATCATCTCCATCGTGCAGGCGTGTGGTGGGCAGGCGCGGGATACGATGCCAGCGACGCCAGCACACCCGTCTATCTGGACGACGGGCGCGTGCGGGTTGCCATGCTCTGTTTCACAGCGGTGGTGCCGCGCGGCTTTCCCGCAGGGATAAAACGCGCGGGCGTGGCGACCCTGGAGATGCTTCTGCCCCGAATTGATGAGGCGCGCCAGCAGGCAGATGTGCTGATTGCCATCCCCCACTGGGGTGACGAGGGCAAAACCCCGCCCAACGCGAAACAAGGGCGTATCGCCAGACAGCTGGCACAGGCAGGGGTAGACCTCATCGTGGGGCATCATCCGCATGTGGTTCAGGGCTACGCTCGAATAGGAAAGACCCACATTCTCTATAGCGTAGGCAACTTCGTTCACACACCCCGCTCAGTATTGAGCCGCAGAGCGTTGCTCTTGCAGGCAGAGGTGGGGCGTGAAGGAGTTCAGTCGCTTACTGCCCTCCCCCTCTGGCTGGAAAACGGGCAGCCGCGAACTGTGGGGGAAGCAGTTGGTTTGTACCCGTGAGTTATTATTGTCCCGGCTTGGTGTTCTCAAATTGTCGGCGGAGCGCTTCCTTCTGAAGTCGATTCATTTCTTCCTGACCGTGTTGCGGGAGCGGAACGATAATCGGCTCGGGGCGGGCAGTTCTGGGCATGGGGCGCTCCATCATGCGCTCGCTTTGTGAGAAAAAGCTCCCCATCACGCACACTGCTGCCGCCAGGAAAATAGCCAGAAACATCGCCGCAAAGAGCAGCTGGTTGCCAGCGTGCTGCCAGAAAATGCGGTCATGTTCCTGCGCGATCCGCTCCTGCTCCTGTGCCCGCTGCTCTGCCTCGCGAAGCCGGCGGTAGTGCTCAATCGCGGCGTGAACGGCTTCTGGCTCGATGCCGACCTCGCGCCCAATGGATTCTATCTCCTGCACGCTGAAGGTGTCTTTGCGCTGCTGCAGGGCAATCCGCAAAATCTCTTGCACCTCTTCAGGGGTGTAGCGATCCTCATCTCTCCGCATGCTTCACGCCTCCTCAAACAGTTCTCTGAGAAGCAGTTCAAAGTCGGGCAGCAGCGGCGTAGTTAGCACATCGTTCTCGTTCAGCACCTGTACCTGCAGCGACGGCGTGTAGCGATGCACCTGCTTGCGCTCTGGAAAAATCAGCCACACTTCCTGCGCTCCCGACTCAAAATACTCGCCCAGTTTCGCATAAATCTCTGCAGGGCGCTCCGAAGGTGAGATAATCTCCACCGCTAAATCGGGCGCACCGTCGATGAAGTCCTCTGGCGATTTGCCCCCTTCAAGCCGCTCTTTGCACAAAACGGACACATCAGGGCTGCGGATGTTGCCTGAGTTCATGCGGAATCCTGTGCCGGAGTCATACACTTTTGCCCAGCGTCGCACATGATTCCAGAGCCGTGCCGCCAATTCTGCGCCGAGTTCCCCATGCCGTCCGCCTGTGGGCACTTGTCGTATCCTCCCACTCACCAGTTCGTACTTGTAGCCGTCGCGAGGAAGGCGCTTGAGGTCTTCTTCTGTGTAGCGTCGCTTGCGTCGCAAGGCCTGGGCAGAGGTCGCCACGATTTTTCACCCCTCTGTATGATACCCTGCTTCAGGCGCTAGAAGTTCCAGAACTTTGATGACGGCAACCGTGATATTATCCTGTCCCCCTTCGGCGAGGGCGCGGTCTAACAGCTTCCACGCGGCGCGGCTGGGCGGCTCCGTTTTGAGAATCTGCTCAATCACCTCATCGGGAACCATGTCGGTCAGCCCGTCAGAGCAGAGCAGATACACATCGCCTGCCTGAATGGGAAAGGTCTCAATATCGGGTTCCAGCGTTTCGCCCTCGCCCACGACGCCCACCGCCTGCCGAATCACATTTTTGTAGGGGTGGAACCGAGCCGCTTCGGGGGTGAGAATCCCCTGCTCTACCCACTGCGCCACCAGCGTGTGGTCGCGTGAGAGCTGTTGAAATTCCTCGCCGCGCAACCGATAGCAGCGACTGTCGCCCACATGTACCAGCATGCCTATATCCTGACACAGGATCAGGGCGGTCAGGGTCGTGCCCATGTCCTTGCGGGAGGGGATTTTGCGCGCCATGTCGGCGATATACGGGTGTGCCTGTAGCACAGCTCGGTGCGCACAATCCTGCGCCTCGCCGCCGTGATGATAGTAGGCGTACAGAAACTGGCGCGCCGCCAGTTCGCTGGCAATCTGCCCCGCGTTATGCCCCCCCATGCCGTCGCATACGACATAGGCGCTACCCCGCGCCGCCAGAAGTTCGGGTTCGTCTGGCTCATAGAAGTCAAACTTATCCTCGTTATTCTCACGCGCCAGCCCGATTTCCGAGCGCACCGCGAGCTTGATGCGC
>JBBIQJ010000047.1:0-15232 GCA_037442385.1 Armatimonadota bacterium | reverse complement strand
CGCCCAGCACCCCCAGCGTCTCAAGGGGAGCGCCCAGAGCGCAAGTTCCCCCTCCGCCTCCAAAACCGCCCGCACCACCCGAAACCGTCAGCGTGCCGATTTGCGTCGACACGGGGCAGGTCGCGACCGACTACTGTCCTGAGGTGATTACCCGTCAGTTTCCTGCAGGCGCACAGCCGAAACAGAAGTGCCGCAAACACGGGGTGCGTGCGCGATGATTCGGCGTCCAAAGCGGTATCTGGGGGTTCAGGCGGAGACACAGCGCATCATTCGCCCACGCGAATACATGATGCTGGCTGTTGTGGGCGTCGTGCTGCTGATTCTGGGGGTGCGCCTGTGGTATTTGCAGATTCTCCACGGTGCGGAGCTGGCGGCTCGCGCGGAACTGGTGCGCACACGGCTGATGCGAATCCCGCCCCCGCGCGGGCTGATTGTAGACCGCAACAACACACCCATCGCCCTGAACAAGGCGCAGCTGGTGGTCAGCGTGATGCCCTATTTGCTCCGTCAGAACCCGGAGCGCATCCCGCTCGTTGCCCAAAGGCTCGGCATGGCGCCCGAAGACCTTCAGGAGATGGTCGCCAACCCCCGCATCAACCCCTATGTGCCGCTGGTGGTGCAGAAAGGCGTTTCGCACGAACAGGCAGTCAACCTTCTGGAAAGCCAGTATAACCTCCCCGAAGTGGAAGTGACGATGCAGGCGATGCGTCGCTACCCCTACGGGAAACTCTATGCCCATATTGTGGGCTATGTCGGGCAGATTTCGGAGGACGAACTCAAAGAATATACCGGGAAGACCCGTCCGGAAGAGCCAACCGACTGGCTCACCGCCCGCCTTTACGACGGAACCGACTTCGTGGGCAAAAACGGACTGGAAAAAGAGTACGAACTCTACCTGCACGGCAAGCCAGGCGGTCAGCAGGTGGAAGTCACGCCGCTGGGCAAAATTCATCGGGTGCTTCAGGAATTTGAACCCAAGCCGGGCGCGAGGCTGGTCATCAGCCTCGACACGCGCCTCCAGCAGAAAGCCTTTGAACTGCTCAAGGGGCACAAGGGCGCGCTGGTGGCGTTAGACCCCCGCACGGGCGAGGTGCTGGCAATGGTCAGCCAGCCCGCGTTTGACCCGAACCTGTTTGTGCCCCGAATCCCACACGAGGTGTGGCGTTCCCTCATCAACAACCCCGACGCGCCTCTCAACAATCGCGCCATCCAGTCCAGCTACGCGCCCGGCTCCATTTTCAAGCCGTTGCTGGCGATCGAAGGGCTGGAGCAGGGGCTTATCTCCACGCGCACCGCGATTACCTGCCAGGGCGGCTATCGATTGGGCGCACGCACCTTCCGATGCTGGAAACGCCACGGCTATGTGGACTTCTATAAGTCCATCGCCATGTCGTGCGATGTGTTTTACTACTTGTTGGGTCAGAGGCTGGGGCCTGAAAAGATAGCGGAGACGGCGCGCTCCTTTGGCTTGGGACAACCGACCGGGATTGACCTGCCCCACGAGCGCAAAGGCTTGGTTCCTGACCCCGACTGGAAGCGGCGCGTTTTGAAGGAACCGTGGTACGGCGGCGAGACGCTCAACTACAGTATCGGGCAGGGCTACCTGCATGTGACTCCGCTTCAGATGGCGGTTGCCGCCATGGGGATTGCGAATCGCGGCGTGATATACCGCCCCCGCCTGGTGAAACGGATTGTAGCGGAGGAGGGGCAGGAGATTCAGGCTTTTGAACCTGAGGTGATTCATCAGGTACAGGCAAACCCAGCCCACTGGGAGGCGGTGATTGAGGGCATGGTTCGCGTGGTGGAGCAGGGCACGGCGGGCGCGGCGCGCGTCCCAGGCGTGCGAGTGGCGGGCAAAACAGGCTCCGCCGAGTTCCGCAAGGGAGGCAAAACCCATGCGTGGTTTGTGGCGTTTGCGCCTGCCGATCAGCCGCGCGTGGTGGTGTGCGTGATGGCAGAGGAATCGGGGGGCGGCGGCGCGGTTGCCGCGCCGATTGCAGGCGAGTGGCTTCGCGCCTTCTTCGAATTGGGCTATTAGCCCTGCCCACCGCGACGCTTTTTGATTGCCAGCAGGCGACTGGTGGTCTCCTGCGGTGTGGTGGCAGGCGGAGGCTTGGGTGCGGCGGCGTCGGAAGCCACAGGCGAGGCTGGCTCTGAGCGAACGGGGGGCACTACAGGCGCCTGAGGACTCGTCCCAATTCCCTGACGCACACGCCCCTTGACGCTCAATAAGCGTGTTGAAGCCTGCGCCTGCGGCGCGGGGCGCCGAGCGCGACCCAGCGACGCCGCCCGACGCGGCAACGCCCGAACCCAGCCCCATACTGCCTCCACAGGAATCATCACGCGCCGCAGGGTAATATCTGCCAGCCACAGCAGCAACGCCAGCCAGAGGAAGTTCTGCCACAAGTCGCGTACGGAACGCCCCTGCCTCGCGGGCACGCGAAACACTTCCGCAGGCTGGGGATTTACCTTGCCCCCTGTCAGCTCCGTGATGCGGTTCAAAAGCGGCATGTTCGTGCGAGTGAAGCGATATTCCGAGGGATATGGCACGGCAAACCCCGTGGTAAAGGTGCGTACAGTTCCTTCGGGTTGTTTCTCCACCATCGTGAGCAGGTAGTCGCCAATCTCGCGCACAGGGAAGCGCCCCTGATAGCGACCGGGCGCTTCCTGGTTGAGGGTCAGGGTGAAATGCTCCCCTGAAGGCGCACTCACGCGCAGCTCGGGCTGGAGGAAGTTGACGGGTTCGCCTTCAGGGGTGAACACCTGCATCTCCACGACTGCCTGCCCGCTTTCCTGACGCACGGTGAGCTGATAGTCTTTTCGGCTCCCTTTGCGCAAAATTGTGCGTGTAAGCTGCGTCCAGAACGGGGCGAACTCGCTCCAGCCGACCCAGCGCTGTGCCCAGCGTGGCTTCGCATCGGCAGTGAACGCCAGCGAGACGCCCAGCCCATATTGCCACACCGCCAGCAGGGGATCGTCTTTGTGGGTGCGCATCAGCGTGCGCGCCAGCGGGCGATCCGAGGTCAGATCATACGCCAGTAGGGGCGGTGTGCTGTTCCAGTTAATCCCCTGAAGCATTTCGTCGCTCGCTGTGATTTTGGGGATGAAAGCGCCTTCTTCTATGGCGGAGCGGGTCATCAGGCTCACATCGGCGGTGAAAAGGCGCGGCAGGTCGCGAGCGCGCTCGGTGAGATAAAAATTCCCGCCCGAAACCTTCGCCAACCGTTTCAGAAATTCCACATCCTGACCGCGCCCCATCGAGACCACCGACATCGTGATGCCCATTTTGTGCATCGTCGCGCCCAACTCAAAACATCCCTCCTGCTCGTCGCAGTCGTCGCCGTCCGCCAGCAGAATCACATGGCGCACATGAGTGGTTTCGGTGGTCAGCGCCTGCAACGCGAACTCCAGCGAGGGACGCACATAGATTCCCCCGCCGCCTGCTTGCATACGCATCACCTGCGCTATCGTGCGTTCCTTGTTATCCGCAGGCTGGATGGGGGCAAGCCAGTCTACCCCTGTGCCGCTTACAATCACGCCGAACCGATCGTTGGGACGGAGCAGTTTCAGCGACTCTACCGCGGCTTTGGCGGCGAGCTGGATTTTGGGAATGCCATCCTCTTCCACCGCCATACTGCCCGAAATGTCCACGATGATCACCACTGTGGCGGGCGGAAAAATCCTGCGCTGGCGCACATCCAGACTCACTGGCAGAATCTCGGCGATGGGGGTTTCGTAGTAGCCCCCTGGCAGAAACGAATTCTCGCCCCCGATCATCGCGAAGCCGATTCCTGTGTCGCGCACCGCCGATTGAATCATCAGCATCTGCTGGGGGGTGAGCGCGGTGGCGGGGAAATCGTGGAGGATGATGGCATCGTAGCCCTGCAGTTCGTCGGGTCGTGCGGGGAAGGTGGTCTCGGTGGCGCGCACCACCTCCAGATTATTCGCTTTCAGGGCGCGCTCCAGAGCGCGGGTGGGGTCCGGTTTGCCGCCTTCTGCCAGCAGAACCTTCGGCTTGCCCTGCACTTTCACGAAGGCGCGCCCCTGATTGTTGCGCGGGTCCGCATCGGGGCTGACCTCCAGCAACACCCGATAGCGGTGGAAGCCTTCTCTCTCCGTGCGCATGGGCGCCACCACCACATTCTTGCCCGGCGAGAGCGCCACGCGCATGCTCTTGATGGGCTTGCCGTCGTGGTCAACATAAAGCGTGCCTTCGGCGTGGGTGCGCGCCTCGATTACAATCCGCATCGGGAACGGTTCGCCAATCTTAACCGTGCTGGGCGTTTGCACCTCCTGCACCAGCGCCTCTTTATCGGAAACCGCCGAGGGGAGCGGCACCACATCCACCTCGATATTCTCCGTGCTAGCGACCATCGCGGTGTCTATTGCATTTCCCTCGGTTTCGTTGCCGTCGGTGAGCAGCACGATACGGCGGTGTTTGCCATCAGGAAACAGCGCGCTGGCCAAACGCATTGCCGCGGCGAGGTTCGTGCCCTGTGCATCGGGCTTGGAATAGAGAGGGGGTAACTCTTTGAGGGGGCTGGGTGTGGTGTCCACCAGCGCGTCGCGCCCAAACACCACGATGGCTGCCTGATCATCGGGACCGAGGTGGCGGAGCGCCTGGCGCATAAACTCCCGGCTCGCTTTACGTCCTTGATCCGAAACGCTATCGGACATGTCCAGCGCGAACACCACGCAGGTGCCCCGATTAGGCTGTACCGCTTGCGGTCCTGCCAGCGCCAGCACCAGCAGCGCCACAATCAGCAGGCGCAGCGCCAGCACGAGCCGCCTGCGGGCGCGGCTCATGCCCAAAATCCGTCGCCCACTCCACCACACCCCAAACAGCAGTGGGAGCAGAAGCCATAAATAGCCTGGCTCCAGAAACTGCATGCGGGAATTGTACCTGAGAGTGGAGCGAGTCTTAACGCAAAAGCCAGCCCGCCCCGACCGGGTGCAGGCTGGCTTCTAAGAACGAGATTCCGCCGCCTACAGGTTCCCGCGCAGGGCTTGCTCGCGCTCAATCGCCTCGAAGAGCGCCTTGAAGTTGCCCTTGCCAAATCCGCGCGAACCCTTGCGCTGGATAATCTCAAAAAACAGTGTCGGGCGGTCCTGAACCGTCTTGGTGAAGGTCTGCAACAGATAGCCTTCCTCGTCGCGGTCTACCAGAATACCCAGCTCCGCAATCGCCTGCAGGTCTTCCTCTATCGTGCCCACGCGGCGCGGAACTTCCTCATAGTAGGTCTGGGGTACATAGATGAACTGCATCCCGCGCGCCCGCAGATGGCGCATCGTGGAGATAATATCGTCGGTCAGCAGCGCAATATGTTGCACCCCCGGACCGGAGTTATATTCCAGATACTCTTCGATCTGCGACTTGCGCCGCCCTTCGGCTGGCTCGTTGATGGGCAGCTTGATCTTACCGCACCCGTCCTGAACTACCTTCGACATCAGCGCAGAGTATTCGGTGCTGATGTCATCGTCCGAGAAGTGAACCAGCAGTTCGAACCCCATAATGGAGCGATAAAAGTCCACCCAGTAGTTCATCTTGCCCAGTTCCACATTCCCGACGATGTGGTCAATTTCGTAGACTCCAATCGGCTCGCCAGGGATGAACATCTCCTTGAAGCCTGGCATGAAGACACCGCGATAGCGGTCGCGATTGATAAAGGTATGGACCACATCGCCGTAGGTGTGGATCGAAGCGATATGCACTTCGCCGTCGTCGTCTTTGAGGACGGTCGGCTCCTGCGCGCCGCGCGCGCCGCGCCGTACCGACTCGCTGTAAGCACGGGCCACATCGTCCACCTCAAACGCGATATCACAAACGCCGTCCCCGTGCTTCACCAGCCAGTCTATTTTGGGGTGGTCTGCCTTGTAAGGGGCGGTTAGCACAAAGCGGATGTCGTTCTGTTGGAGCACATAGCTGGCTTCGTGGCGCACGCCCGTCTCCAGTCCTGCATATGCCACCACATTGAAGCCGAACATCGTGCGGTAAAAGTAGGCTGCCTGCTTCGCGTTGCTCACGAAAAACCGCACATGGTCAATCCGTCGAATCGGCATAATGTCCATCATTTCACCTCCGTCGTTGCAGTGCTTCGGCGCCGTCGCCAGTGGGGCAATTATACCTGCTACAGCCGCTCTTCAAAATCTCTGATCTCCCAGCGGGGATTATCCGTGTAGTCGTCCCGTTCTACGGAGAAAACCACATTCAGGCAGGTCTGGGGGTCTACCGTATATTCGGCGCCGTTCCACATCACTGCGGAGACATACATAGCCCGCTCAGAGGGCTTTAGCTCCAGAAACAGGTGTTTGTTATTCCGGCAAGTACGGCGACTCCTCACCGTCAGGTTGCGGCAGAGTAGCAGGGGCGCTTCGTTGCCCTGCCCGAACGGCTCCAGATGCGCCAGGTCGCGGTAGAGCGTTCCATCAACCTCTTCTGGCGACACTTCCGCGTCAATTTCCAGAATCGGGATGAGGTCCTCATCAGTCAGCAGATTGTCGGCATATTCCCAGATGAGCTGGCGCAGGGCGTCCAGCTGGTCGATGCGTGCGGAGAAGCCTCCGGCGATGGCGTGTCCACCGCACTTGGTGCAGAGCGGTTTCATTTTCTGGAGCAGGGGCGTCAGATCCATCGCGGGGATGCTACGGATGGAGCCGCGCGCGCGTCCTACTTCGTCTTCAAGACTGATGGCGAAGGTGGGACGCCCGAAGCGTTCGCGCAGTTTCCCAGCAACCAGCCCCACGATACCGTGATGCCAGTTCGGCGACGCCACCACCAGAGCGCGATGCTGGAGCTGGCTCTCCGCCTCCACAATAGCGATAGCTTCCTCTATCGCCTCTTGCTCCAGCTCCTGACGCCGGGCATTCTTTTTGTTTAGCTCATGGGCTAATGCTTCTGCCAGCGCATCGTCTTCAGTGAGCAGCAGTTCCAGCGCGATAATCGCATCGTCCAAGCGCCCCGCGGCGTTGATGCGTGGTCCCAGCCGAAAGCCGACATCCGTGGCGGTGGGGCGACGGTTTGCGATCCCTGCCACCTGCTTGAGCGCAATCAGTCCCTTGCGTTGTGTGGTGTAAAGTGCGTCCAGTCCCTCGCGCACCAGAACACGGTTCTCGCCAGTGAGCGGCACCACATCCGCCACCGTGCCCAGCGCCACCAGGTCCAGCATGCGCCTGCGAAACCCTCGCAGAGGGATATTTCGCTCTTGCAGTAGCGCTTCCGCCAGCCGAAAAGAGACGCCCACCCCGCTCAGGTACGGATAGGGGTACTGAGAATCGGGGCGTTTGGGGTTCACCACGGCGACAGCGTTTGGCAGGTGCTGATCGGGCTCATGGTGGTCGGTGATAATCACCTCGAAGCCGTTCGCATTGAGGGCGTTCACCGCATCGTGGGCGCGCGTGCCACAATCGCAGGTCAGCACGAGGCTCGCGCCGAAACGGCGCGCCTCTTCGAGGGCTACTGGGTGCAGGTCGTAACCTTCTCTCTCCCGATGGGGCAGTTTGACTTTTACGGGCACGCCCAATCGGGAAAGCGTTGTGTGCCACAGCGCCGCGGAGGCGACGCCATCCACATCGTAATCTCCGTAAATCAGCACGTGCTCGCGTCGCTCAATCGCCTGCGCCAGCCGCGCCACCGCCGCTGAGGCGTCAGGCAACAATTGAGGGGCGGCGAGGTCGTCCAGCGAAGGCTTCAGAAACTTATAGGCGGTTTCGGGGTCTTCGTACCCACGCGCCACAAGGGTCCGAGCCACCACCGGGTGCAGGCTCAACTCGCGCGTTAGCAGCTCCACTTTAGGTTCGTCGGCTTGTCGGATTTGCCAGCGGAAGCGTGCCATCGTGCGGTTATTATACCAATTCACCTGCTCTGTCGCAAAGAACGGGGGATTCGCGGAATAGGACGCAGGAACCGCGTCCCTACGGGCATCAGTGGGGCGCGGTCACTGCGCCCCACGCGGCACCCTTAACCGTGCCACGAGGTGGAATGCACATCCTTGCGACAGAGCAAATTCACTCCCTGATGCAGGCGGCTTGTTCGTACGCGCTCCATGTGCGCTCGGCGGTGATTTCCCAGCGGAAGCGCTGTGCCTGTTGAAGCGCGCGTTCCCGAATCTGCTCGCGCACGCCTGCGTTTTCCATAAGGGTCTGAATGGCATATGCCCACATCCCATACTCTGTGGGAGGCAGCAGGATCCCCCCAGAGCCGACCACTTCGGGGAGTGCGCCCCCGTTGGACGCAATCACGGGCACACCACACGCCATCGCCTCCAGGGGCGGCAAGCCGAACCCTTCATAAAACGAGGGGTAGAGCAACATCTCGCTGGCGTTGTAGAGCCATACCAGATGCTCGTCGGGCACATAACCTGTGAAATGGACCCACGACTCTGCCTCCAGTTCGGCGCAGAGCGCACGCACGGACGCCTCTGCCCAGCCAGGTTTGCCCGTCAACACCAGCCTCAGCGGTCTCCCGCTTTGCTCCCGATAGTGGGCAACCGCGCGGATTGCCAGCCCCCAGTTTTTGCGCGGCTGTAGCACGCCCACCGCGAGCACAAAGGGCGGCTCGATACCGTATTGCCGGCGCACCCATGCCTGCGCTTCGTCCTTCGGGAGGGGATAAAACCCTTCGGGAACGCCGTTCGGGGTTGCCACGACCTTTTCGGGCGGCAAGCGGAGATAGCGAATAATATCCTCGCGCGAGGTTTCCGAAACCGTCAGCACTCGCGCCGCACGCCGACACGAGGGGGGCACGGCTAAACGCAACAGCCAGCGATCTTTCCAGCCGAACCATTCGGGCGCAATCAGAAACGAAATGTCATGCACCGTTGTGATGGTGGGAATTCGGAACAGGGGCGAGACGGCGTACTGCGTGTGCGCCGCATGGCATCCGTAGCGTTGCGCCGCGCGTGGAAAATGCCAGAGACTCCACCACCGCTCCGAACGCGCAGGAATCACGACCGACTCCCACACGGGCGAGTGGGGTAGCGACCCCGCAGGTAGGGGACGAGAGCGGAACAGCACCAGCCGATGGGCGCTCCCCTCTAACTGACGAATCAGTGTTTTCAGCAATCCGCGCCAGTAAGTGCGGTCGCCTGTGTAAGCTCCTGTGAGCAGGCGCGCGTCTATGGCGACTCGCATCCCTCACCTCGCAGCGGGTGTTTGAGAATCTGGCTCCACCGACGGGGGTAGAGCGGGGGCGTTGGCGCATGCTTTCGCATACACACTATCAGGCGTGCGATTATCCCCTGCTCCGTCTGGAAATGAACTGTCTCCATCTGCATCGTCCCCCCCAGCAGGCGCACAGCATCTTCAGCCTCACACACTTCTTCGTGTTCCTGCTGACTCTTGAGCGCCAGCGCGCGCGCTTCGGGTGCGACCTTCACGAAGGGAAGCATCAGCTCAGCAAGGATGGGCATCTTCGCTACAGCGCGCGCCACCACCCAGTCGTATCCTTCGCGTGCGTCGGGTTGATGGGCAAACTCTTCCGCACGCGCCTGCACCACCTGAGCCTCAAGTTCCAGCGTCTCGCAAACGGCGCGCAAAAACTGCACCGTCTTGCCATGCGAGTCGAGCAGGGTCAGCCGAATATCAGGGCGCACAATCTTGAGCGGAATGCCGGGCAACCCTGCGCCTGTGCCGATATCCAGCACGCGCGCACCTACCGGTGGCTGAACGGCTTTCAAAAGACACAGGGAGTCGAGCAGATGGCGCCCAACAGCCTGTTCGGGTGGCACGCGCGTGAGGTTGAACCGCTGGTTCGCCTCATAAAGTTTGGTGAGGTACGCTCGTAGGCGCTGCTCTCCTCCTGCATCGAGCGGAACGCCCCATTCCGTCAGCTGCGTGAGTAAAGCCCAATCGCCAATTTGCATCGTCTTGCGAGCGCAATTGTACCGTAGAGCGCCCTCTGCTAAAGTAGATTCCTCAAGTTGCCGATAATCCCATGCGAGGGTAGACCATGACGACACTACATCTGATAGAGCGAGAGGTCAAGCAAGTCATCCATCAAATCCCGCCGTTGCCAGGCGTGGTGATACGCTTGATTGAGCTGGTGGATAGCGAGAACGCCACTGCGGAGCAGGTGGAGTCGTTGATTGTTGCCGACCCTGCGCTGACTGCGAAGGTGTTGCATCTCGCGAACTCGGCTTACTACGGGCTGTCGCGCTCTATCAGCACCATCAAGCAGGCGCTGCTGGTGCTAGGGTTTCACGCCGTCAAGAATCTGGCGCTGGGGATTGCGGCAATAACTGTTCTCAAAAACGGGCGCGCCCCGAGTGCGCGGGAGCTGGAACTCTGGGAGCATTCGTTTCTCTGCGCAGGGATTGCACGCGAGTTGATGCTTCACTTCAATCGCGGCGCCCGCAAAGCCGAAGAGGCGTTCATGGGGGGATTACTGCACGAAATTGGGGTTGTGGCGCTGATGACCCGATTTCCCACGGAGTATCAGAAGGTATTGGAGTACGCTCCCAGGCATCGGGGCGAGAATCTTTCCCTGATCGAGGCAGAGCGCCAGCTGCTGGGAACCGACCACGCGCAGGTGGGCAGCCTGCTGGCAGAACGCTGGGAACTGCCCGAGGAGCTGGTGGAGGTGATTGCTTCCCACCATGCGCCCGCGCTCCCCGACAACGAGCACGCCCCCATGATTGCCAGCGTGATGCTGGGCGACTTCTGGAGCCATCACCAGCATGGGGGAACCGAATTCGGGTTTGCACTCGTCCCGCCCCCTGTAGAGGCGAGTCAGAAGTTTGCTTTGCCTGAATCGGAACGCGAAGCGCTGGTTCAGCGCGTTAGCGAACAGGCTCGCGCCATGCGGCAGATTGTTGTCGGGTAGCCCTCAAAATTGCCAGTTTTTGGAAAATTCTCTCAAGGGAACCGAGCCGACTGCCTATAATGCGCTATGGACGCGCAGAGGGAGGAATATGGAAGTCTACCAACTGTTTGAGCCAGCGCCGCCTGTAGAGGCAGGGACGAACGCACCGCAGCGCCATGTGCTGATCGTGGATGACGACGACCTGGTGCGTGAGACCCTGCGGTTCGTGTTGGAAGAGGGGGGCTATCAGGTCTGGTCCGTTTCGCATGCGCTGGACGCCCTAGCAGTTCTGGAACGCCAACCGATAGACATTGTGCTGAGCGATATCTTTATGCCCGGCATGAACGGGTTTGATTTGCTGAAGCAGATTCGTCAACGTGCGCCCGATGTGCCCGTGATTTTGATTACGGGCTACGGGAATGTGGAGATGGCGAAACAAGCGGTCAAAGAGGGCGCAAGCGACTTCATCACCAAACCCTATAACATTTCGGAGATCCCCATTTTGATTGAGCGGAACCTCGCGCGTCATTCCATCCAGCACTCGCAGACGCGCCATCTGGAGAAAGAGGTGCAGTCCGCCTACCGCGCCACGCTGGAAGCGCTGCTGGCTGCGCTGGACACGCGCGACACGGAAACGGAAGGACACTCCGAGCGCGTGGCTGCCTACACGATGGCGATTGCTCACCGCCTCAAGATAGACGAAAGCGAGCTGCCCCATATTGAGCGGGGCGCGCTGCTGCACGACATCGGCAAAATCGGCGTGCCCGACGCCATTCTCTACAAACCCGGTCCGCTGACCCCTGAAGAGTGGGAAATTATGAAAAAGCACCCCGAGATAGGTTATCGGATGTGCATGAAGATAGAGATGTTGCGCCCTGCCGCCCCAATTGTGTTGCATCATCATGAGCGTTGGGACGGCAAGGGCTACCCGTATGGACTCGCGGGGGAGGAAATCCCCCTCGGTGCGCGGATTTTCGCTATCGCCGATACACTGGATGCGATGACTTCGGATCGCCCGTATCGCAAGGCGCTCAGTTTCGCTCAGGCGCGCGAAGAGATTGCGCGCCATGCCGGCACGCAGTTTGACCCTGACCTGGTAAAGGTGTTCCTGGAAATCCCCGAAGACGAGCTTCGGATGATTCGCCAGGCAAGTCTCTCGCAGCAAGCCGAGCGCGCCGCTTAGCCCGAGCGATACCCCTGCAAGGCAAAGAGCCGCTGGAGCGCGCGCATCAGCTTGCGCTGCTCTTCCACAAGGCGCCGACAATCGCTACACCGCTTCAAGTGCTCTTCCAGTGCCTCGGCGGGCGCAGAGTCCAGGTCTCCAAAAACATATGCCTCGATATGCTCTCTGGCTCGCCTGCAATTCATGGGTTATCCACCTTCCGTGATGATAGATTTGATAATCGGGTGGGCGCGCAGTCGCGCCACGGCACGGCTGATGCGCTTCCGAACGGTTTCCTCGTTCAGCCCGATTTCACGGGCGATTTCACGATAGCTCATGCCCACGCCGTAGCGCAACTCCAGCATCTGCTGGTCGGCTTCCGACAGTGTCTGCATTGCCTCCTGCAAAATAAAGTAAAGCAACAAATCGTCTTCAGGCAAACAGTAGGTGTCCGTTTCGTTCTCCGGATCCAACCCAATAGAGCAGACCTCCTGCTCTCGCTTGCGTTCCCGAAACCAGGTGAAAACCGTGTTGCGCACAACAGCCTTCAGCCACGGCTCCATCTTGTCTAAATCGCGGATGGAGTCCAGCTTATTGTAGACGCGCAACAGACACTCCTGGGTCAAGTCGGCTACATCGTCGTCGCCCGTGCGGACATACCAGCGCACGATCCGTTCGATTCGCTCGCGCAGAGCCAGCAGAAACTGATGCTCTGCCTGTTCCGCATAGTAAGCCCTTTCTGCATATTGCATGACAGCCACCTTCCTTCCTTTCTCCGAGCGTCCACTCACGCTCTGTCCTTAAAGACTCAAAAAACGGCAAAAACCGGACAGCCCTGCGGGCAAAAAAGGATCAATTTTGCCGTTTTTCGACTCTTGAATTCAGAGAGGAGGTGGCAGAAAGGCAAGACGGGGGTGGAGAGTACCTATCCTTCCTTTCACATCCAAACCCTCCTCACCGGTGGAATTATACATCGATTTTTTGACTCGCGAGTCAGGGAGCGGTGCAAAAACAGAGAAATTTAGGGGCAAGAAGGAGCCTTTTTCGTTACATCCCTTGCCCCTGAAATCTCAGAGCTCGTAGTTGCGGGCAGTCAGCTCGAATTCCAGCCGCTTGCCGTTGCGATCGACGGTCAGCTTGAGGGGGCGATATGGCTTCGTGTAGGAGAGGCGCTCCACCAGTTGCTTCTCGCTCCAGTTCGCAGGGGATTGTCCGTCAATCAGCACGATTTTATCGCCCTTTTTGACCCCCTGCAGGTCGGCATCGGAGAGGGGCATCACCCAGCGCACGAAGAGGTCTTTGCCCTGCTTGCGCCACCAGATTCCGTAGCCCGCGTTGTCGGCAGCGCGCTCCTGCTCGGTGTTGGGCTGCCACACCATCAGCTGCCGATAGTAGTTGAAAGTAATCTTGTAGTGGCGCATGACCGGGATGCCTAGCAAGCCGTGCTTGGTCTTGGAAACGATGATCGAATCGGAGCGCGCTCCTTCGGAAAGCTTCTGAAAAGCGTAGACCGATTCAAAAAGGAGCGAACCCAGCGTCATCTTGTGCAAACGGTAGACGCGCATATCGCCCGTCATAAAGCTGTATTCGTCGTCTTCATGAATTTCGCCGAGCCGTTTGGTCCACTCCTCCAGTGTCATCCATACGCCGTCGGTTTTGTCGGGCTTATAGCTGGGTGGGAGCAGGTTCACTGACGCCCCGGTGTCCACAATCATTCGAATCTGGTTCTTATTACCGACGCCCATCGTCACCAGGATGTGGTCGCCGAACATCTCGTAGGGGATAACCGTGCCCTGAGGCAGCTCGGCGTCGGGAGGCTCCAGCGTGATGGTGCGCTCCGCAAAGTTAACCGTCATCTGGAACGCCGAGAGGGTTTCGCGTCCCAGCAACCCAATCACCTTTTTGCCGTCCAGTGTGTCGTCGCCGAGGGGGGTGTATTGCAGTTCTCCCACGCCAATGGTGAGGTCGCGTGCTTCGGCGTTGCCAATCTGCAAGCTTTTCACCCGCGCCCGATAGGAAGGGAACGCGCCGTAAACCATCACACCATAGTAGTCGCTGTTAGGGATTTTCTCTAACCCTGCCTCCTTCGCAACCTGCGCGTCGATCCATGTGCTGGCGGCGCCTGTGTCCAGGATAATCCAGTACGGTCCCTTGCCGTTGAGTTTAATCTCCACATAGAGCGAGAAGCCTTTCATGCGGAACGGCACTTTGGTTGGGAGTGTCTCGCGTACGATGGGCGGCGCTTCGGAGGGTGGACGCTCAAAAAGGCTGTCGGCGACCTCGCTCTGGGCATCGAGCGCGGTCAGGAAGTAGGTGCCCACATGTCGATTGCCGATATAGTAGCGCGTCTCCAGCGGCATGCGTACCATGCCTGCGGGCGTGGGCATCTCCCGATAGTTGTGGAAAATCTCGGCAGCCAGATTGACCTCATCGGTTTCGTAGTCTACCAGCTCATACTGGATGCCCAGAATCTGATTTTTCTCGTCGAGATAGCAGTAGGCTTTGCCGGTGGGTTTTGTGGGAAGCTTCTTCTGCTCTTCGGAGAGGGGAAACTGGAACTCGATGCGGAAAGCAGCGCGCCCATCGGGCATCTTCGCGTCTTCGCCACCGATGAGGGTCGCCTGCTCCAGCCAGTGGGGGATGACCACGAAGTCGCCGTGCGCCGAGTCGCGTTGTGCCCAGATTTCTTCCTGCGCCAGCCCCGTGACGAGGTAGCCATCTTTGCGCCAGCCGCCGTTGCCGTCAAAGGTGATGATGAAGCGCTCCTCGCCGCGCACAATCTCGATGCGCTGTTTGTTGCCCTTGCGATACTCGACACGCTTCGATTCGCTTTTGCCCCCGTGTTCGCGGGTGATGTCGTGCTGAGCTTTGAATCCGCTGAGGAACAGCTTCCGATAGGCTTCGCCGCCGTGGTTCTGAATAGCCGCTTCAAAGCGTTCTCGCGCCGCCGAGGGGGCTGCCCACAACAAGGCAATCAGTGTCAACCATCCCCACAAGCAGAAACTGTTGCGCATGGCGAACCTCCTGACAGTGGCTATAATATACCTGATGGCGGGGTATGCGACTGACGCTGGCTACGCTAAATGAGCGATCCTGTACCGAGCCACCCCCCTAACCCTTCGTAACGGGGGTAATTTTTACCTGCGAAATCCCTGCACAGCCGCTCATGGTACAATACCCCAGCATGATTATTCTGGGCATAGACCCCGGCACTGCCACGATGGGCTACGGCGTGCTGGAGAAGGTCGGCAATCGCTATCAGGCGCTTGGCT
>JBBIQJ010000046.1:0-15263 GCA_037442385.1 Armatimonadota bacterium | reverse complement strand
CTATCAGGTGCCCGCAGGCGTCTACGATGTGGCACTTCAGGGCACGCACTGGCTGCGCAAAGTGGTGCGGAGTGTAAGCGTGAACGATTGCCTGATGAACCTCAACGCTACCCTGATAAATGGGGATGTGAACGGCGATAACCGCATCGACGACGCTGACCTCCTGCGGGTGCTGTTTGTCTTCGGGCGGACGGGTTCCAGCCTGCCTGAAGATTTGAACGGTGATGGGCGTGTAGACGATGCCGACCTGCTGATCGTGCTGTTCCGTTTCGGGCATTCAGGGGAGTAGTGGAAGACGCACTCTGAGCGTACTGAGGGCGCCTTGCCATTTCAGGCTGCGTTTTCGCCGCTTTATGGGGCGGGGGGGAATTCCAGAAACCGTGCAATCTTGAGGCAGGCGCGGCGCAAGGGGCGCTGGTTGCGTTTCGGATGGGCTAAGGCATACTCTTCGGCATGGGTTAGCTGCTCGGACGGCTTCCCATGCGCCTCCAGATGGCGCACCGCCTCCCAGATGCGCTCCGCCCCACCCACCAGAGCAGGCTGGTACTGGACAATGTAAGCCAGCACCTTGGCACGCCCGCGCATCAAGTGGGTACGCACTGTGCCGATATTCAGCTGGAGGATCGCGGCTATCGATTCGGCTGTCTCGTCCAGAGCGCACAGCAGGAGGACTTTTTGTTCGGTTTCCGAGCAGACTTCCTTGATAATCACGCAAAGTTGCCGTACCATCTGTTCTGTGTCCATCTGCGCCGCAAGACCCGACTCGGGCGATTCCTGTTGTAGGGCACGGGGGATTGGTTCTGTTTCAAAGTGGCTGAACGGGATGTCGGTGGTGGCGACACGCTGATAGAAGGTGTGCAAACAGTTGGCGGCAATGCGCATGAGCCATGGTTCGATGGGCGTCTCTGGCTTGAGCAGAGGCAGAGCCCGGGCGACGCGCAGCAGCGCTTCCTGCAGGATGTCTTCACTGTCCTGCTCCGATCGGGCGCGCTTGCGGATATAGCGCTGCAGCAAGGGGCGGCACAGTTCCAGCAGTCGTTCCAGCGCTGATTCGTTGCCCTCGCGCGCCGCTTGTCGTAAAAAATCATGCTCTGCCATGAGAGTTATTATACTCCAGATTTTCAAAAAGGCGCCCTGCGAAAATCGACAGGGCGCCCTGGACAGGGACGGCAGGAGTCGATTGGTTCAAGCGTGCTTGCGTCGCCGCAGCAACAGCCCCAGCAGCCCTGTAGCAAGGGCGGTCAGGCTGAACGGCTCGGGTACGGCTTCGCAGGCGTTGTTGATCCAGCCAATGTAGTTCGCGAGGCGTACATCCGTAGACAAAGAGTCTTGGGCGACAAAGTCTTCTACACCATCTCCATCGATGTCAATCCCTGCATTACTACCGGAATGAACGCCTGTAAGAATCCAGTCGTTCCCGTTAAGCTGCAGAGAAGGCCCCCCAGAGTCGCCAGACAGTATATATGCATCGCCACTATTGGCAGCAAAATCTAGAGTGGTTCTCAGTGCAGTAAAGCGATATCTCCCGCGAGCATACGCTTCTCCGGCGGAATTTCTCCAGGTGTTTTGCCCATTTTCGTAAGTGCCATATTGGCGGACGATAAAGTAGCCATTGTTAGCGTTGTGTTGTCCCCTGCGTCCTTGATCCCCATACCCGGAGGCGACGAGATTGTCATTGGGCGGTGCGCCGATGGTTATGCTAAGGGGGATATTGGGGATTTCGTCGAGCTGGCCATCGCCATTCGCATCGCGAATGAACACGCCCAGCATCGCCAGATCGACCCATGTGTTATCGTTGTTGTTTTGCGGGCCTCGAAACATTAGCGTGGCGCGGAACTCCAGACGGTCGTAGTCCTCCCGATCCCTTGGAATGCCGCCCCCGCGAAAGCCTATTGACCATGTTTGAGCATCTCCAACCACATGATCAGCGGTCAGCACGCAGAGCCACCAGCCACCCGCAGCAGGCTTGACATGGATGACTGTGCCTGAACCTGCACCTGAACCGTCATCTATGCCAATCCGGACAATCGCGTTCCTTATATCTGCAGGCAGATTGACGCGCGTGTTCTGCTGGGCGATGGAAAATCCCGGCAGGGTTGAGCTCAAAAGGCTCGCTGGGATACCGAGAGAAACCAGTATGAGCCGTCTGCTGCGGCAAGTCGCTAGAATGGCTTGCATGGCAAATGCCAGCCAGCTGTACCGTACATTCACTCTTGCGTTTCTCATAGCTCCATGTCCTCCTTTCGGAAGGGGTAGCGCCTGCGCTCCCTTCACACAAGGAAAGACTCAGGGTTTGTGGAATTCATTACAAGTTTCGAGGGGAATTTAGCGCCCACTCAACCCATTTCGTGCGGAGGAGGGGATACAACGGAATTCTGCGGGCGCCCCTGCAGAAATGCCCTGAGATTCTCCAGAGTCGTATCCAGGATGCGCCGTATTGCCTCGTGGCTGTTGAAGGCGATATGGGGCGTGAACACCACATTCTCGCGCTTGAGGAGCATGTGCGCCTGAACCGCGTTGCGCAGAGTCTGCTCCGCTGGAGGCAACCGCCAGAGGGCGCTCTCTTCGGTGATGTATTCCTCGCCTTCGATCACATCCAGCCCCGCGCCTGCCAGGATGCCGTGATCCAGCGCCCAGAGGAGCGCCTCCGTGTCCACCACCGAGCCGCGTGCCGTGTTAATCAACAGGGCGCCACGCTTCACTTTGCTGAGCGTTTCACGGTTAATCAGGTGATAGGTTTGGGGTGTAGCAGGCACATGGAGCGAAATAATATCCGACTCGCCCAGCAGCGTGCCCAAATCGGTGTAGGTGAAGCCCAGCACTTCCGCCAGCAGAGGGTGCGGATTCACATCGTACGCCAGCACATGCATGCCGAACCCGCGTGCAATTCGAATCACATGCAAGCCGATGTTGCCCGCTCCTATCACGCCCAGCGTTTTTCCATACAGGTCAAAGCCACGCAGGTCGCGAATGCGAAACTCGCCGCGAATCGCCTGAAAGTAGGCTTCGTGCAGCTTGCGCGAGAGCGAGAGAATCAGCGCAAAGGTGTGTTCTGCAACGGTGTTCTCTCCGTAGTGGGGTACATTACACACTGTGATGCCCCGAGCGCGGCAGGTCTCTAAGTCGATGTGGTCATATCCTGTGGACATGGTGAGGATGAGACGCAGATGGGGCAGGCGCGCCAGTACCTCCGCGGTGAGCTTCGTCCAGACGAACACGCCAACTGCCTCCGCGTCTGCAATCGAATCGCACACTTCGGGAGTCAGGTGGTCTGTAAAATACTGCGCCTGCACGGTCCCGGCAAGCCCCATCTGCGTCAGCTGGCGCTGGAGATAATCGCCCTGCCACTCTTCCAGATCAAAGAAGGCGACTCGCATCGCGCTCACCCTATCGGCTTGATGTAGCGTTTGGGAATGCCCCATGGAGCGCGCCAGTTGCGGGCGAGCAGAGCGTTCGCCTCGCGGTCACCCCCAATTTGCGCCCGCTGAGCGTCCCAGCGTAGAGTGCGCCCGACGCGATAGGCGATATTGCCCAGCAGGGGCACAATCGTGGAGCGCACGCCTGTTTCCACATCGCAGATCAGCGGCACACCTTCCTGAATCGCGCGCAGAAAGTTTTCGGCATGCGGTTCACTTTGCGGGGAGCCGCCCCGTTTGTAGGCGGGCACGCGCTCTTTTTCGGGATGGATTTCCAGCCCCTCGCGGTTCACATAAAGGCTGCCGTTCGTGCCGAAAAACATCGTGCCGTAGCCACGCCCGTTCATGGGGTAGGCGTTCGCCGCGCGATGGCTGTAGACCAGCACCCAGTCCTTGAAGCGCCAGAGGCACTCAACCGTGTCGGGCGTCTCGCGATTGTCGCGCAGAGCCAGCTTGCCGCCCGTTGCCGTAACGGTTTCGGGGTTATGCTCGCCCATCGCCCAGAGCGCAATGTCGATAAGGTGGACGCCCCAATCGGTAACTTTACCCCCTGCGTAATCCCAGAACCAGCGGAAGTGATAAATACAGCGGTTGGGGTTATAGCGTCGCATGGGGGCAGGACCGAGCCACATATCCCAGTCCAGGCCAGGCGGAGGGTCGCTGTCAGGGGGGGTGCCGATGCCGTCAGGCGATTCGTTGTCCATGTTCCAGCAATGCACCATCGTGATTTTGCCGAGTTTTCCAGAGCGCACGATTTCGACGGCTTCCTGAAAATGTTCGCCACTGCGCTGCTGGAGACCGATTGCCACGACGCGCTTGTGTTCGCGGGCGGCATGCACCATCGCCAGCCCTTCTGCCACATTATGGGAGGCGGGTTTTTCACAATACACATGCTTGCCCGCTTCGCAGGCATCAATTGTGATTCGGGCGTGCCAGTGGTCAGGCGTGGCGACGACAACGGCATCGATGTCTTTACGCTCCAGCAGGCGTCGGTAGTCCGAGACGAGGATCAGGTCGGTGCGCCCTGTCATCTGGGCGAACTCGTTGCGCTGTTTTTCGTACACATCCGCCGCGGCAACAATCTCGCATCGGTTGGCAAAATTGCTGAACACGCGATAGTGGTGGCGTCCAATCCCACCGCATCCGATAATCGCAAGCCGAACCCGTTCGTTTGGGCTTCCTTTGAGTCGTTTCATAGCGCCTGCTCCTTACAGGCTTTTTGAATTGTCTACTTCGGTCCCGATTCCTGCCTTGGGGACAGTCCGTGTTTGAATCCCGACGGGTGAACTTGCTCTGTCGCAAGGATGCGTATACCACCTCGTGGCACGGTTAATTTCGACGCGTAGGGGCACGGCGACCGTGCCCCTACTAAGTGCGTTTGCATTAGATTTTCGACCGCGCCGCTCTCGGAACGGTATGCGCAGCGTACAACGCCTTTTGCATGCGCGGAAGCTTCGCTTTCGCACTCCACACAAGGCGGATGTTGCGAACATAGCGCAAAGACACTTAGTTATTTTCCGAGACAGCCTCTTAACCGCCGCACTGAGCGCGGTGTCGGAGCGCGTGGTCGGTTAGCACAAGCGCCACCATCGCCTCCACAATCGGCACAGCGCGGGGCACGACGCAGGGGTCATGGCGTCCCCGTGCTTTCAGCTCGGCGGGTTTGCCCGATTCGTCTACCGTCTGCTGGGGTCTGAAGATGGTCGCGGTCGGCTTGAACGCGACGCGAATATCGATCAGTTCGCCGTTGCTGATTCCACCCTGCACACCGCCTGAGAAGTTGGTGCGCGTGCGAATGTGTCCTGTTTCGTCGGTATAGAACGCGTCGTTATGCTCGCTCCCCTTCATCAGCACACCCCGGAAGCCCGAGCCAATCTCGAATCCTTTGGTGGCAGGCAAGCTCATCACGGCTTTGGCGAGGTCCGCCTCCAGTTTGTCGAACACGGGGCTACCCCAGCCAGGAGGCACATTGCGGGCGATGCAGCGGATAATCCCCCCCACGGAGTCGCCCTCCTTGCGAATGGCTTCAATATGCTGAATCATTGCCTGGGCGGTTTCGGGGTCGGGACAGCGCACGGAGTTACTTTCCACCTGCTCCAGCGTAACAGTGCTGGGGTCTATCTCGGCGCGGATGGTGTGAATCTGCTCCACCCATGCCAGCACTTCCACATTCCAGAGTGTGCGCAACACCTGTTTCGCAATCGCGCCGCCTGCCACCCGCCCGACGGTTTCGCGGGCGCTGCTGCGTCCGCCGCCGCGCCAGTCGCGGATGCCGTACTTCGCCTGATAAGTGTAATCAGCGTGCGAAGGGCGATAGAGGTGCGCAAACGGCTCATAGGCTTCAGGGCGAGCATCTTTGTTCCAGACCAGCATCAGAATCGGCGTGCCGAGAGTCTGCCCTTCAAACACGCCGGAGAGAATCTGCACCGTGTCGCTCTCCTTGCGCTGAGTAACCAGCTTGCTTTGCCCCGGTCGGCGTCGATCCAGTTCGTACTGGATGGCTTCCACGCTAATCGGGATTCGGGGTGGGCACCCATCCACGACGGCCCCGACGGCGCCCCCATGCGACTCGCCCCAGGTGGTAATCCGAAACAGATGCCCGAAGGTGTTCACACAGATAGTGTACCCTGTAGCTTCAGGTACACTTCCCTCTGTGCAGGCGGTTAACTGGCATGAGGTTGGGCATGTTAGTGTGCAGTTGCTGATTGCGCTGGTGTTGAGCGCGCTGATTGGCTGGGAGCGCGAGCGTCGGGGGCGCCCAGCGGGCATCCGCACGCATGTGCTAATCTGTCTGGGCACGACGCTCATGATGATTATCTCGCGGGCGTTTGTGTCGCCTTCGGACCCGTCGCGAATTGCGGCGCAGATTGTGAGCGGGATTGGGTTTATTGGCGCAGGCACGATTTTGCGACAGGGGAGCGTGGTGCGCGGGTTAACCACCGCCGCGAGCCTGTGGGTAGTGGTCGCGATTGGGATGACCGTGGGTATGGGCACGCCACACTACTATGTGCTTGCGCTGGTGGCGACGCTGTTTACCTATGGGGCGCTGGTGCTGTTGCGAATTCCTGAAGAGCGTATTCAGCGCCACCTGCGCACGCCCATGCTGTGGGTGACACTGGAGGCGACGGCACAGCTGGACGGGGTGTTCCGCGTGCTGGCGCAACACCGCGCGGAGCTGACCGCCTTCCGTCAGGAGTTCCCCGATGTGCCCAATACGCGCGTGTTCGCCCTGCAAGTGCAGATGCTTCACGAGCATGCCCCTGAAGCGATTTTGCATGATCTGCTCCAGCTACCTGAAGTGCGTTCCGCCCACTGGGAAGATTTGCCATGAGAGTCGGCGTCATTGATATCGGCTCCAACTCGGTGCTGCTGCTGGTTGCCGAGCAAGCGGGTTCGGGCTGGCGCGTGTTGACGGATCAGGCGCGAATCACCCGGCTGGGGGAGGGGTTCAACGAGTCGCGCGCTCTGCAGCCGCAGGCAGTCGCCCGCACTCTGGACGCCGTTCGCGCCTATCTTGAAGTTTGCGAGGCGATGGGCGCGACGCATCGTGTGGCATTTGGAACCGCTGTGGTGCGCGAAGCGCGTAATCCTGAAGCCTTGCTGGAATCCCTGCGCACGCTGGCGCCCGATATGCGCGTGTGGGTGCTTACAGAGGTGGAGGAGGCGGAACTCAGCTTCCTCTCGGTCGCATGCGACCCCAAGTTTCGTGGGTCAGGAGCGCTGGCGGTGGTGGATGTGGGCGGCGGCAGTGTGGAGGTGGGCATCGGGCGTGAGACGCTGGAATGGAGCCACAGTTTTCCTGTGGGAGCGCTCCGCCTGCGCGAGCAGTTCGGCGAGAACCCTGACGCGGTGCGAGCGCATCTGAAAACCGCACTAACGCCCCTGAGCGCGGCTCCGCCCGTGCAGAGCGTGGTCTCTATCGGCGGCACAGGGGTCAATCTGGCGTTGCTGGCAGGGGGCTATGCGGTTTTTGAGGCGGAACTCGTGCATGGCGCAATACTGACCCAAACGCAACTGGTTTCCCTGACGGACAGGCTCTTTGCGCTGAGCGAAAGCCAGCGGCGCGCTCTGCCCGGGATTGAGCCTGAGCGTGCGCCTCTCTTGCCCATCGGGGCACTGATTCTGCAAGGGGTACTGGAGAATCTTCAACAGACGGCGCTGCGGGTCAGCGTTCGAGGCGCGCGCTACGGCATTCTGGAGCGATTGGAACAGTTCATCGGGTAAACTATGGGGCGCATGGCGAAGTCGGCGATAACAAAGCAGGATGCGAAGCGCCCAAAGCGCAGACGACGATGGCTCTGGTATCTCTTCTGGACCGTTATGGGGCTGTTTGGGCTGACGCTGGGGGCGCTATTAGGCTATCTGAGTGTTGCAGGAGAGGGCACGGTGCGGCGTGCGGTGGTTGCCTACATCCGTGGCGAGACCAAGCCCGAAAACGCCTTTCCGGGCAAAGAGCGCATCACCGTGCTGATGGTCGGCGCGGACGAGAACCGCGATCGGCGCAAGCGCGTCGTCAATAATGCGGCGCGAACCGACACGATTGTTGTGGCGCAGTTCGATTTCAAAAATCAGCGTATCAGCGCGCTCTCTATCCCGCGCGACACGCTGGTACGCATCCCCCGACACGGCTGGGGCAAAATCAACGCCGCGCATGTGCTGGGCGGACCCCAGCTCCTGGTGGAAACCGTGAGCCAACTGCTGGGCAATATTCGGATAGATCATGTCGTTATTGTGAGTTATAAGGCTTTTGAGGAAGCGGTGGACGCACTGGGGGGCGTGTGGATAGAAGTGGAAAAGCCGATGCATTATCATGACAACTGGGGCGACCTCCATATTGATTTAGAGCCGGGTTTACATCTGCTGAACGGTAAGCAGGCACTGGGCTATGTGCGCTTCCGCCATTCGGATAGCGATTTTCACCGTATTGAACGGCAACAGAAGTTTATGCGGGTGGTCAAGGAGCGCTTGAAGGACCCTGCCGTGTGGCTCAGGGCGCCGAACGCGCTGAGCGCCGCGCTCCGCCATACCCGCACCACGATGGAATACGAACAGATGCTGGCGCTCGCCCTCTTCGCACGCCAGCTGCCCGACACCAATATCCGCACCGAAACGCTCCCCGTGCGCGACGGCAGAGGCACTACCCTACTGGTCAACCGCGAGAAAGCACGGGAACTCTTGCAAGAGCTTGGCTTCTGGGACGAAGGGTACCTCTCTTACGCACGATGAACCGCTATGGACTGACCAAGCTGGAGAAAATCGCCATCGGCGCCGTGCTGCTGGTGGTCGTACTGGTGTTAATCCCCCTCTATCGGCAGATTGTGGACATCAAATACACTGCCGATTGCCTCTCCAATCTCAAGGAGATGGCAACCGCCATCACGCTCTATCAGACCGACTTCAACAGCGCCCTGCCGATTGCCTATTACGCCCAGGGAGATGGCGAACCCACGCGCGATGAGCAGGGGCGACCCCTGTGCTGGGTTCATAGCATCAGTGGCTATGTCCGCAAGGATTTGAACCGTGTGTTTCGGTGCCCTGCTGACCCGCTTCGGGGAAGCACGCAGATTACGCATCCGCGCAAGGCGGGGCAGATGTTGCGCCTCTCTTATGGATTTTATCTGCCGCTTTCAGGGCAGAAGCTGGAATCGATTCCCAACCCGGGCGCAACCGTGTTGATTGCCGACAGCGTGGCAGGGGGGCAGCTCGGCACGATAGACCCCATGCCGCTGATCGAGGGCAACGATGGCTTTGTGTTGAGTTTTGACGACGCGCTGTTCCGCCCGACGCCCCAATCGCGCTTTATTGCAAGGCTGGCGGTGTGGCGGCGCGACTCTGGGGGCGATTGGGTCGCCGAGAATCTGCGCTCGTTTCACGGCAAGGGCGTGAATGTGCTTCACGCCGACGGGCATGTGGCGACGCGCAGTCCTGCCATTCTGCTGATAGAGCGCGACTCGGCGGGCAAGATCAGCGCGCCTTGGAGCCTCCCCGAGCCGCGCGGGCAATCACTGGTACGCTGATAGAAGGGGAAGCTAACTCGTTTCAATCAAGCCTCTCAAGCACGCAATATCCTCCGCGAAGCGCTCCTCGTTGGGAGTTTCAATCAGCATTGGCAGGTGGGCGAAGCGAGGGTCGTTCATAATCAGGCGGAAGGCGCCTTCACCCAGCTCGCCCTCGCCGATGTGTTCATGGCGGTCCACGCGCGAGCCAAGCGGCTTCTTAGAGTCGTTGAGATGCCACACTTTGAGCCGTTCCAGACCAATCGCGCGGTCGAACGCTTCCCACACGGCGGCGTAAGTTTCGGGCGTGCGCAGGTCGTAGCCCGCCGCAAACAGGTGGCACGAATCGGCGCAAATCACCAGTCGCTCATCGGGCAACGCTTCCAGAATCTGGGTGAAATGTTCAAACCGATAGCAGAGCGCGGAGCCTTGCCCTGCCATCGTCTCCATCGCGATTGCCACACCGCCGGGCGTTTCCGCCAGCAACTGACGTAGGTTCTCAATCAGCAAGCGCATGCCCTCATTAAAGTCGGGATTCGAGCCCATATGGAGCACGGCATAGGGGATTTTGAGTTCGGCACAGCGTTGCAGTTCGGCAAGGTAGGCTTCGTAGGATTTACGGCGCGTCTCGGCGTCGGGCGAGGCGAGATTGATCAGATATGCCGCGTGCGACACGACCATATCAATTCCCGTTTCCTGCTTTGCCTGTTCAAAACGCTGAACCTCTTCAAACTTGGGAGCCGCAGGGCGCCACTGGCGGGGACTGGAAGTGAAAATCTGGATTGTGGTACAGCCAATTTTTTTTCCTTCATAGAGCGCGTTCTGGAGTCCGCCCGAAACCGACATGTGCGCGCCAATCAGCCGTTCCATAGCGCCTACCGATTCGCCGAAAGGGGGGCGTTTCCTGCTCGCGATTCGGGGAGTGCCTCGAAACGAAGCTGCAGGCGGTCGCCAGCATAGGTGTCTTGGAGGGCATAGGCACGCAAATGCACGCGGGTCGCGCGGCACTCACGCACCTGCTGGAGAATCAGGGTCAGCAGGCGCGGCTCCGTCTCCCCCACAGTGGCAGGCTCATGGGCGCGCTCTTGCACGGGAATCAGCCCTGCCTGAATCGCACGCTCACGCACCTCCGTGCGCAGGAATCGAAGGATTTGCGCCAGCACATCCTGGTCGGGGCGGCAATCTAAGGTCGTTTCCGCGATGAGCGTGCCCGCACGGAACACCAGCGTGTTGCGATACAACTGGATTTCTACGGGCACAGGCTCGCCTTCCGCGGTGTTCATCAGCACACGGACGATTGTCACCACAGGTTCATTCGCTTCACGCAATCGGTTGACAATCGCTTCCAGACTTTCCGCCTCATCCACGTCGACCTCTTGCCCTCCTGTGAGCCGAATCCGCTTTTCAGGGATGAACACGGCGCGTTGGCCTGGCGACGCCTGCGCGCCGCGTTCCCGTGCATAGCGATCCGCCTGCGCCAGCAGATCCTGCAACGCCTGACGCAAACGCACCTCACTCAGTCCTGCTCGCAGCGAGACTCGCGCCAGCTCCTCGCCAATCTGGAATGCGACGGGTTTCAGGCGCAGGTTCGCCAGCTGGAGCAACTCTTCTACGGAACTCTGCAGCTGCTCTAACTGGGCGCGATACTGAGTGTTGCGCCGCAGCAGGATTTCGTTTTGCTCCTCCAGGTCTTTATTCTCCTGCTGGAGTTGCTGGTTTTTGGCTGTCAGCTCGGCATTCTGGGCTTGCAGGGTTCGGTTCGCTTCCTCCAGTTTGGCGTTTTCCCGTGCGAAAGTGATACTGTCTTCCGCGAGTCGCTTGTTCTGCTCCACCAGTTGCGCCTGCTGGGTTTGGAGCCGGGCAATCTGCTGGCGAAGAGTGTTCAGGTCGCGTTCGAGCGCTCTGCGGAGTTGTTCCAGCTCGGCGCGACGCTTTTGAAGGATGGCGACGCGCCTCTGCTCAGACTTGAGTCGGTTCTGGGTTTGCTGCAGCTGGCTCTGGGCATCGGTCAGGCGCTGTTCGAGCGCTTTGACCTGCTGGAGCTGGGCTTCGTAGCTCTGGCGGAGTTGTTCCAGCACTTCGGCGGCTTTGTTGCGTTCGTCTTCCAGGCGCTTGCGTTCCTGACTCAGCTGCTGGTTAACCTGCTGAAGCGCCTTGAGGCGGGTTTCGTTCTGGCGAAGTTCATAAAGGATTCGGTCGCCGCGCGTAATCCAGATGCGGAACGACTCGTTGACGGTGGTTAGTACCCCAATGGTGAGTGCGACGGTCAGTCCGCCGGTGAGTGTGGTGAGGAGCGTTGCGGTGTGGCGCGGGCGAAACCCGAACAGGCTCAGCCGCTGCTTGCCCAATCGCCGCCCCAGCCAATCGGCAGTGTAGGCTAAGAGCGCGCCGAACAGCACCATCAGCACCGCAAAACCCAGCATCGTGAGCGTCATCGTACAGGCTGGAGTATACCCTGCAGGGGGTAGAGGCGCTTGCCCCCTTGACTTTTTCGCATCGAATAGGATATAATTTGCCCTGCTGGGGCGTCTCCCCCTCTGGGGGATGCGCTGGAGGTTCATCGCTAACATGAACCGAACACACTACAGACAGCGTGGCACTCCACGCGGGACACGGCTCGGAACGCGGTACCGTAAAAGGTAGCGCGGATGCCGGGAGAATGCGCCTCTGTGCGCACACCGAGCCTCTCCACCCCGCGTGTGAGAGGCTTCTTTTATGATGGAGGATGGCACATGCCGACGATTAACCAGTTAGTACGCAAGGGTCGTAAACCGAAGATACGGAAAACAAAATCGCCTGCTCTGCAGGGCTGCCCGCAGAGGCGGGGGGTCTGCACCATCGTGCGCACGATGACCCCCAAGAAGCCGAACTCGGCTCTGCGCAAGGTCGCCCGTGTGCGTCTGACCAACGGCATCGAGATTACTGCCTACATTCCGGGCATCGGGCACAACCTGCAGGAGCACTCGGTCGTGCTGGTGCGTGGCGGGCGTGTGAAGGACCTGCCCGGCGTGCGCTACCATATCATTCGCGGTGCGCTGGATTGCGCTGGCGTCGAAAATCAGCCTACTACCCGCAACCAGGATCGGCGCATGCAGGGACGCTCCAAATACGGCTCCAAGCGCCCCAAAGAAGCCAAAAAGTAAGAGGTGAACCACTATGCCACGAAAAGGACCCGTGCCGAAGCGCATTGTGTTGCCAGACCCTGTGTACGACAGCGAGCTGGTTGCCCGCTTCATTAACCGCCTGATGAAAGACGGCAAAAAGGCAGTCGCCGAAGCCGTCTTCTACCAAGCAATGGAAATTATTGAGCAGAAGACGGGCAAACCCGCTCTGGAGGTCTTCCAGCAAGCCATCGAGAATGTCGCCCCGCAGGTGGAGGTTCGACCGCGCCGCGTGGGAGGACAGACCTACCAGGTGCCGATGGAAGTGCGCCCAGAGCGACGCCGCTCGCTCGCCATCCGATGGATTGTTCAGGCAGTCCAGCGCAAAAAGACAGGACGCCCTGCCTACGAACGCCTGGCTCAGGAAATTTTAGATGCTTATAACAAGACAGGAGTGGCTTATAAAAAGCGCGAAGACACCCATCGTATGGCGGAAGCAAACCGTGCTTTCGCTCACTATCGATGGTGATGAAGGAGGTTTCAAGCGATGGCTCGACAGTATCCGTTAGAAAGAACACGCAATATTGGGATCGCCGCGCACATCGACGCGGGCAAAACGACCACCACAGAGCGAATCCTTTATTACACGGGGCGTATCCACCGGGTGGGGGAAGTGCATGAAGGCACCGCAACGATGGACTGGATGGAACAGGAGCAGGAACGCGGCATCACTATCACCTCTGCCGCAACCGTCTGCTTCTGGAAAGACCACCGGATTAACATCATCGACACACCCGGACATGTGGACTTCACCGTCGAGGTGGAGCGCTCCCTGCGCGTGCTGGACGGAGCCATCGCCATCTTCTGTGCCGTCGGAGGCGTTCAGCCCCAGTCGGAAACCGTCTGGCGCCAGGCGAACCGCTATCGCGTGCCTCGCATCGCCTTCATCAATAAGATGGACCGCGTGGGGGCGGACTTCTATCGCGTCGTGGAGCGTATCCGTGAGCGACTCAACACCAACGCCGTGCCTATCCAGATTCCGCTGGGGCAGGAGGAAAACTTCCAGGGCGTGATTGACCTGATCGCCATGAAGGCGGTCTACTGGCTGGACGAGAAGGGCACGCAATACGAATACCGCGAAATTCCCGCCGAGCTGCGCGCTCAGGCAGAAGAGTGGCGCGAAAAGATGATCGAAGCGGCGGTGGAGATGGACGACGAGCTGATGGAACGCTACCTCGAAGGGGGCGAAATCAGCGAGGAGGAGCTCAAACGCGCCCTGCGCATAGGCACGCTGGAGTTCAAACTGGTGCCCGTGCTGTGCGGCTCGGCGTACAAAAACAAGGGCATCCAGCTCCTGCTCGATGCGGTGGTGAACTACCTGCCTTCGCCCCTGGACATCGGCGCCGTGAAAGGCATCCACCCCGATACGCACGAAGAGATTACCCGCGAGCCGTCCGACGACGCTCCCGTATGTGGGCTTGCCTTCAAAATCCAGAACGACCCGTTCGTGGGCAAGCTGACCTATGTGCGCCTCTATTCGGGCAAAATCACGAAAGGCTCCTACATCTATAACGCCACTAAAGATGTGCGCGAGCGCATCGGACGCATTCTGCAGATGCACGCCAACCGCCGCGAAGACATCGAAGAGGCGTTCGCAGGCGACATCGTGGGCATTATCGGATTCCAGCAGACTACCACAGGCGATACCCTCTGTGATCCGAACCATCCCATCCTGCTGGAGCCGCCTCAGTTCCCCGAACCCGTTATCTCAATCGCCATCGAGCCGAAAACCAAAGCCGACCAGGACAAACTGGCGACCGCGCTCCAGCGACTGGCAGCCGAAGACCCCACCCTGCGCATTTCCACAGACCCCGAGACTGGGCAGACCATCCTTTCCGGGATGGGCGAGCTGCACCTGGAGATTATCCTGGACCGCCTCCAGCGCGAGTTCAAGGTGGAAGCCAATCAGGGACGCCCGCAGGTCGCCTACAAAGAGACCATCCGCACCCCCGCGAAAGCCGAAGGGCGATTCGTGCGTCAGTCGGGAGGGCGCGGGCAATACGGACACTGTGTTATTGAGATAGAACCTGCGGAAGCAAATGGCGGAATCATTTTTGAAAACAAGATTGTCGGCGGCGTGATTCCGCGCGAGTTTATCCCCGCTGTGGAAGCAGGCGTGCGCGAGGCTGCCGAGTCAGGCGTGCTGGCAGGCTATCCTGTCGTCGATGTGAAGGTGCGCCTCGTGGACGGCTCGTTCCACGAAGTCGACTCCAGCGAGATGGCGTTCAAGATTGCTGGCTCCATCGCCTTCCGGGAGGCGGTGCAGCGCGCTAAACCCGTGCTGCTGGAGCCGTACATGGAACTGGAGGTTACCACGCCCGATACCTACACAGGCGATGTGATTGGCGACCTGAATTCCCGTCGCGCCCGAATCGAGATGATCGAACCCGGCGTCGGCGGGACGCAAATCATTCGCGCTCTGGTGCCCCTCGCCGAAATGTTCGGCTATGCAACAACCTTGCGCTCCCTGACACAGGGGCGTGCCACCTACACGATGTACCCCTCGCACTATGAGGAAGCCCCCGCGCAGGTTGCACAGAGCGTCATCGAACGCAAAAAAGCATTACAACCCACACGCTAAAACACTTTGAAGGAGGAAGAGAACAATGGCACGACAGAAGTTTGAGCGAACGAAGCCGCATGTGAATATTGGCACGATTGGGCATGTAGATCACGGGAAGACGACGCTG
>JBBIQJ010000045.1:0-16162 GCA_037442385.1 Armatimonadota bacterium | reverse complement strand
CAAGGCGCGCCCCGCGAAGGTACGCTACGTGATGTCCAACTCCTTCGGCTTTGGGGGACACAACAGCGTACTGGTGTTTGGCGCGTACACCGACTGAAGGCAGGGGAGTTCCGTTTCCCAGACGGGCACAAGAGCGAGGTAAAACCCGACGCCTATGGAACCCCTCCTTGAGTGGGACCGCCAGCTGTTTTACACCGTCAATCACGGCTTGAACCACCCCTGGCTGGACGGTCTGATGTGGCTTATCACCAGTCTGGGACTGGGCTGGGTGCAGGCGTTGATGCTGCTGGCGTGGACTCTGGCAGTGTCGCGCAGGGGGCGTGAGGCGGGCAGCGTTTCCCCCTGGAAGAGTATCTTTCTCTCAGGGGGGCTGGCGTTGTTGTTGAGCGGGTTGACGGTGCAGGTTCTGAAGCGCCTGTTTCCGCGCATGCGCCCTTCGAATCTGCCCGATGCGCTCGTGGCGCCCGATGAGCGGATTTTTTTCAACTCGTTCCCGTCGGGGCACACGGCGACCTCGTTCGCGCTGGCGTGCTGGCTGTGGGGACGCCTGCGCGGCACGCGCTACCGCTGGGTGGGCTACCTCGCGTGGGCGCTCGCCGCGCTGGTCGGACTGTCCCGAATCTATCGCGGCGTCCACTACCCGCTGGATGTGCTGGTCGGCGCCCTGATAGGAATCATGTGGGGTTTTGCGATTAATCGGGTACAATCTCTCCATGAGGCGAATCGTCGATGAAGAAGATTCCGCGCATTGTGGTGGCTAAAGTGGGTCTGGATGGGCACGATCGCGGCGCGAAGGTGGTCGCACGCGCCCTGCGCGACGCAGGTTTCGAGGTCATCTACACAGGACTGCGGCGCACCCCTGAGGATGTGGTGCAGATTGCCCTTCAGGAAGACGCCGATATGATTGCCATCAGCATCCTCTCTGGGGCGCACATGACGCTCATCCCGCGCGTGCTGAACTTGCTCAAGGAGCAGAACGCCGAAGATATCTATGTGATTGCAGGCGGCACCATCCCCGACGACGACGCCGAAGCGCTCAAACAGATGGGCGTCAAGGCGGTCTACCCCCCAGGCACGCTGATTGAAACCTTCGTGGAAGACATTCGCCGCATGCTGTCAGAACGGGAAACTTTAAGCACTGTCTAATCGTATCCCCTCGCTGGAGGGCACAGAAATGGAAATGCTCATCGGTTTGATGGCGTGCGTGGGAGGCGGTCTGCTCCTGATGGTGATTGCCTACGCCGTGATGTATAACTCGCTGATAGGCAAGAAAAATCAGGTGGACTACGCCTACAGCGGGATTGATGTGCAGCTCAAAAAGCGCCACGATTTGATTCCGAACCTTGTGGCGACGGTCAAGCAATATATGGAGCATGAGCGGGGTTTGCTGGAGCGCATCACCGAGTTGCGGGCGCGCGCCACAGCCAGCAATCTCCCCGAATCGGAGCGATTGCATGCGGAGGCGCAGCTGTCGGGCGCGCTCCGCTCGCTGATGATTGCGGTGGAGAACTACCCCCAGCTCAAGGCGAACGAGAACTTTCTGCACCTGCAGGCGTCGCTGAACGATATCGAAGAGCAAATCGCCGCCGCCCGGCGCGCCTACAACGCCGCCGTAACGGACTACAATAATGCCATCGAGATGTTCCCCACCAACCTCGTGGCGGGGATGATGGGCTTGAAGCGCCGCGCGGTGTTTGAGGCGGAAGAGTCGGAGCGCGAGACGCCGCAGGTCGCCCAGCTGTTTAAGCAGTCGTGATGCGCTCAGTTGCCGAAATCCAGCAGGAGCTGGAACCTGTTCTGCGCGATATTGAGCTCTGGCGCACCGAAAGCGTTCACCAGTTCAGCCAGATTGCGCTCTGGAGCGCGGTGATTGGCGGGCTGCTGACGCTGGGACTGGCGTTAGCCTTTCAGAGCGGATGGAGCCTCGTGCCGCTCGTCATTGCGCTGATTGTGATTGGGGTCGCCTATGCTCAGCGCGCGAATGAGTGGCGTCAAGCCTTCAAAACCCGCGTGATGGCGCGGCTTGTAGAAGCAGTCAGCCCCGAACTGCGCTATCACCCCAACGCCTGCATCACCCGCGCCGAGTACGACATGAGCCTCCTGTTCCATAATTCGCCCGACCCCGACCGCTATCGGGGAGAAGACCTGATTGAAGGGCGACTGGACAAGACCGACATCCGCCTCTCGGAACTGCATACCGAGTATAGAACCGTGACCTACGACAGCAAAGGGCGTCGGCAGGAACACTGGTACACCATCTTTCGCGGGCTGTTTATTATTGCCGACTTTCACAAAGATTTTCAGGGCGTTACGCTGGTGTTCCCCGACACCGAGGAGCAACTGCTGGGCAAGTTCGGGCAGTGGTTGCAGGGGCTGAGCGCCAAAATCGGCATGCAACCGGGCGAGCTGGTCAAGCTGGAAGACCCCGAATTTGAGCGCATGTTCAAAGTCTACTCCACCGACCAGATTGAGGCGCGCTACATTCTCACGCCCAGCCTGATGGCGCGGATTGTGGACTTCGCTAAGAAGACCCGCGCCTCCATTCGGCTTTCGTTTGTGAACTCCAAACTTTTTCTGGCGATACCGACTTGGCACAACTACTTTGAGCCGCCCTCGCTGTTCGCGCCTGCCTATACGCTTGCCAAAAGCGAAACGCTCCAGCGCTACCTTGCCGAACTCGCCTTCGCGCTCAGCGTCGTGGACGAATTGAACCTCAACACCCGCATTTGGGGGAAGCGGTAAGTCAGAGTGAATTAACTCTGGGCAGCTCGCAGCCAGCACCCCTGTCCCCGCTAAATTTCCTGCCCCCTCATGCCATAATCTTAACTATGCGACGGATCGACTGACTCATTTCCAAGAATTGGGAGGTACCTGAAGCATGCGAAGTAAGCAGTGGAGCTGGAAATGGAGCGTTATTGTCGCAGCTGTCCTCGCAGGTGTGTGGAATAGCGGTTTTGGTCAAGTTCTGTCGCGTCTGGGGCAGGTTTACGACGACCCCCCAGGCGTTCAAAGCGTGTTCGAGGGCAACTGGATTTACTCGCTGAGCAGCACTCAGTTGCTGATTACCCTAGAAGCTAATTCTGCGCTGGTCAAGCGCGGTGTGCTGTCGCGCCCCGGAATGCGGAGCGGCTACACCACAGCGATTGCCAAGGGCGGCAATCTGGTCTACATCGCCAACGACAGCGTCTTTCCCAGCGCGTCGTATCTGACCATCGTGAATGTATCGAACCCCGCTTCGCCCAGCATCGTTGTCGATTTTCAGATGCCCAGCAGCGTGCCATCCACGCTCAGCATCGTCAAAAACGGCAACTACCTCTACATGTTCCCCGAATCGGGCGACATGCAGGTGGTGGATATCTCTAACCCTGCCTCGCCTGCGATTGTGCGTTCCGTCAGTATGACGGGATCAGGTGGCGTGGTGGTGGGCAATCGGCTCTACACGGCGGAGCGCAGCAACGGTGTGGGCGTGTGGGATGTGAGCCAGCCCGATAACCCCAACCGCATCGGCAGGGCGAACCTCACGGGCAACATCCAGGAAGTGCTCGTTTCGGGTTCGCGGCTCTATGCGCTCAGCGGCTTCTCGCCGACGGCGTTGCACATCCTGGATCTCAGCAACCCCGACTCGCCCACTTTGCTGGCGACTTTCAACACAACTTATATCGCCGATATGGCGTCCTACGGCAACTACCTCTACCTCTCGAGCGGCTTGGGCAAAACCCAGATTGTGGATGTCAGCAACCCCAGTGCGCCCGCGGAAGTGGCGGTGCTTGACCTTGGGCGCGTGCAGGCGATAGAGCCTGCCAGCGCGCGCCTGCTGACCGCAGGCTCCTCGTGGCTGCGCGTGTACAGCCTGAGCAACCCGACCAACCCAACACGCACCGCCGAGTACACCGTGCCTGCGCCCGACGCAGCGGTTAAAAGCGGCGACCGGGTCTACACCGCCGAGGAGCTGGGAGTCGGCGTATACAACCTCGCTACCCCCTCTTCCCCAACATTCGAACAGGTTGTTCCTGTGAGCCTGAACTGCCGCGAAATCGCCCAAATCAGCGCGGACACCTTCGCAGTGGCGCACGAGGGCAACCTCAGCTTCGTGCGGTTTACAGGAGGCAGCGGAAATGTGGTCTGGACGCACACAGCAACGCCCCCCAGCCAGTCGATGTGGTACGACCGCTTGCGAGTCAGCGGGAATGTGCTGGCGTTCGCCTGCTCCCCGACCTTCAATAGCGTGCGGTTGATCGATATTTCCAATCCCGAATCGCCTCAAGTCGGGGCGGACATCAGGTTCATCGTGAACTTTGATGTCGGCGGCGGCTACCTCTACTCTGCGTTCAGCACAAGTCCTTCCAATTTCAGGATCTACTCCATCGCTGATATTAACAGCCCCACCCAGGTCGCTTCGCTGGACATTCCGTTTTCCGCCAGCGATATTGCGGTTGGCGGCAGCTACGCGCTGGTGACGGGTTCCAGCGGCGAGCTGGCGCTCGTGGATGTGTCTAACCCTGCAGCGCCCCAGCTAATTGCCCAGCGCACGATGGCAGGCGCCTCGATGCCGAAGGTGAGATATGATAACGGCTACTTTTTTGTGTACGACGGAAGTAATCGCAAACTGGAGGTCTATCGCGTTGCCGACTTTCCCAACTTCAACCCGTATCGCACTCAGACGCTGGACACCTATGGAATAAGGCATCTCTACTTTGACCAAAATATCGTGATAGGCTCTGCAAGCACGGAGGGACTGATTGTGTACCAGAACCTGCTCGGCACGAGTGGGATGACAATTACCCTCGTGACGCCGAACCGCGCAGGCAACGCGGGCGCGCTGACGATTATGATAGAAGGCAGCGGGTTCCCCCAGAACGCCACTGTGCGCTTGGAGCGTGGCAGCGTAGTCATTGAACCCACCAGCGTCGTGGTGCGCAGTGCCAACCGTATCGACGCCACCTTTGATTTCACGGGTCAGCCCGTGAATACGCAGTGGGATGTGGTGGTGCGTAGCCCCGACAACGCCGAAGCCCGTTTACCAAGCGCCCTGACCATCGTGGAACCTGTGCCTACGATTAGCTCTATTTCGCCCAATCGAACGCTTCCGAGTCGTTCCGTCACGCTCACGATTAGTGGAGAACTGTTCACCCCGAACGCACGGGTGGAGATTCGTCCTTCAGAGAGCGACACTTTCACGCCGATAAGCGCCCGCAGTGTCCAATTCGTCAGCCAGCGCCAGCTAAGCGCGACCTTCGACCTCAGCCCGCTACATGTCCTAAACCTAAGTTATGACCGTACGGTGAGCGTGGTGGTCACCAACACCAACAACCGGAGTGCTTCAGGCACGCTGATTGTGCGCGGACCCAATCTCGACCTCCAAGTCGCCGAAACCGTGTTTGCGTTGCGTGAAAATCAGGACCTTGCAGTGGAGGTTGTGGTCAGTGGCGCGGTGGAAGGCGAACCCATCGAATTCGAGATGTACGGCTGGGTAGGAAGCGACAGCCGTACCATTCGCCCTGCCCGAACCGAGGCGTTGGGCAGTGGGCGCTGGCGACTCACTTTCAACCGTGCAGAAGCCTTACCAAACGGCTTCCTCCAAAGCTGGACGCCTGGCGTGCGCCAGCTGGGCGCACGCGACACCAGCGACACCATATCCGTACACCAGTATCGCGGCGTACGCATGGAGACGGGTATCCCACAGTTCAGCAACCTGATTCGCCCCCTGACGATTTCCGTGCTGGCGTTTGACGCCGACGAGAACACGACCTTTGTGCTGCGCAAAGGCGATGTCGTGCGCGAGCCGACCCAAATTACGCGCAACACCCAGACATATGCAGGCGGTACCGTTTTTGAGGGAACTTTCCCCATCCAACTCACCGACCTCGGACAGTGGAGCATCGAGGTGCGCTACGGCGACGAGACCAAGACCATCGCGAACGCCCTTGAAATCATCAAGGGGACTCCATACATTTCCCGGGCTGACTGGCGGCTTTCGCCGTGGCAACGCGACTCGCAGATTGTGCTGCGCGGGAGTGGCTTCCACGAGGGGATGCGAGGGGTGCTTGTCATAGAGAACCCCAACGCCGTGATTGATGCCTCTGAAATCACGGCGACCGCAGTCACCGTCATTTCCGATGGCACGGAGGCGACCCTCGTGTTCGAAAACCTCTTCGATGCCATCCGAGCGCCTTCACAGTTCCGTTTGGAACTGCGCTCGCCGTATGCAAACTCGGTCAGCTGGTACAACTGGCAATCGTTTGCTCCACCGTCCGTGAGGATGCCCGCTCGGTGGGGTCCCAGCTTCTTCCGTGCAGGGCGGTGGGAGACCTTCACGGTGGCTGTTTCGACAGGTGGGCAGATCGACGCGCCTATACTCTCATTTGTCGTACCGTTTACCGAGAGCGACCTGAATTCAGGCGCATATGACTTCGAGTACCGCATCGTAGACACATACACGGGACGCGTCCTGCAAAGTGGGCGACGCCGCGCAACGCCTGAGAATGTCCTTTTGGTCGCTCAGCTGCCTCCGATGCCCGCCGACACGACGCGCTACATCAATATCGAGATACGCGCCTTCAGCAGCGGGCGCGCAGCAGCGCCACACCCACAGCTCACTCGCGGGCGCGTGGTAGTGGTCGCGTATGTCGCTGTATCAGGGCTGTTCATCGCAGGCTCTATGGTGCTGAAGGCAAGCTGCGAAGTGTTCCAGAGATACGGCTTGCAAACCGCCATCGCGACCGCCCTTGCAGAGCAAGACTTTTACGATCTGACTAGCTCGCAACGTAGCGCACTATTGGATTGGTTGCTTGAAGAGCGCAATATGCGCGCACTCCTTAATACCTTCTCTTACACCAACAAGAGTGTGTTCGATTATTTCGGTTCGGAAATTACGAGCGAGATTGTCGGACGCGGCGCCGATGCTATCAAACAAGCCATCTCGACTAAGGTGAATTACTACCTGCTTGGCAAGTTCTCGCGCCTAGATAGCGACAAGCGAAGAGAATATGCCGAGCTCCTAACAAACGCCTACTTTGATCTCTGGCAAGCGCAGAACGCACTACGCAGTGGCGACGCCACTGACATCGTGAAGAGCAAATCGGAACAGATTCTCGGGGAGATATGGAAACTGGCGACTTCCGAAGCCAGTGAAACTCCTCTGGAACCCCCTGCTGGCTTGGATCTAAGCCAGATCCCCGCAGAAGCGCTTGGTGCTCTCCTTAATGCCACGGCGAATACTTTCCTTTCGGTGGCGACGGGGTGTATTGAGCGCTCCCGCAAGTTAGAACAACTATTTACTCAGGTGCAGAATGTTCAACCGCTCCCTGTGCGCACCTCCTGGGACCCCAACGAGAAGCGCGGCACGCAGGGAGTGGCAGGCTACATCGCGCCTGACCAGAGCATCGTGTACGAGATTCTGTTCGAGAACCTGCCCACGGCTACTGCAGGCGCGGAAGAGGTACTGGTGGAAGATACCCTGCCAGAGGCGTTAGACCCCAGCACGCTGGAGTTCTTCGAGGTCCAGGTGGGCGACAAGCGAGTGAGCCTGCCCGAAGGCACGAACACGCTCAACACGCAGATCGACCTGCGTCCGAACCGCCCTGTGGTGGTGCGTGTGGTCAGCGACTACGACCCCAGCACGCGCAAGCTGAGCGTGCGCTTCAGCGGTATCGACCCGAACACGAACGATTACTATCAGGAGGGCTTCCTGCCGCCGAACACGAACCCGCCGCAGGGCGAGGGCGCGGTGCGGTTCCGAATTCGCCCGCGCGAAGATGTCGCCTCGGGCACGCGCATCGACAACCACGCTGTTATTACCTTCGACCCACACCTACAGGCGAACCCGCCGATTGTGACGAACACGCATTCGCTCACGCTGGACAAGCAGCCGCCCGCCATTACAGTCGAGTCGCCTGACAGCACGACTTTGCCCACCACAAAAGCGACCCTGCGCTGGAGCGCGACCGACGATGCGTCGGGCGTGGCAGAGGTGGAAATCTGGGCGCAGGAGGGCGATGGCGCGCGCCGACTGGGGTACACCAGCGCGACAGGTGAGCGCAACGAGTCGGGCACCGTGCTGGTGCGGGCGCGCCGATTCGGCGACGAGACGCGCATCATCACGCGCGGGCGCGACCGCGTGGGCAACCTCGTGCCCTTCGGCGACACACCTCAACTCACTCTGCGCTTCGGGCAACCTCCTCAGTTCAGCGCAGGCTTGCACCTCGTCGGCATCCCCGTGCAGCTGGACAACCCCGATGTGCAAGCCGCCTTCGGCTTCCAGAACGACCAGTGGGCGACCTACAATCCCGCAACAGGTCAGTATGTGCAGCATCCCGACAGCGGCGCGTCGCCCCAAATCGGGCGCGGCTACTGGGTGGTGCTGCCCAACCCCGTGCAGCCGAATATCGTAGGGAATCTCCCGGATCCAGAGCAGAGCTACACGATTGCGCTTCAGCAGGGTTGGAACCTGATTGCGAACCCGTGGACCGAGCCGCTGGTGTGGAACCGCGCAGCGATTGGCGTGCGTGTGAATGGCGTCTCGTACACGCTGGATCAGGCGGTTGCCCAACAGTTCGTAGAGCCGTATCTGTGGGGTTGGGAGCCGAACCCCTCTAACTCCCAGCAAGGACGCTACCGCCTTATATACGACGCCCAGCTGCTGAACGGGATTGACCACCAACTGCAACCGTGGCGCGGGTACTGGATCTACGCGCACCAGCCGTGTGAGCTGGTGCTGCCCACGCCCGAAGTCGCTGCCAGCACGCCGTCGCGTAGTCGCAACCCCGCGACCCAAGGTGGCTGGAGCCTGCGGATTGGAGCGCACTGGGGCGACCAATACGACGAGGTGATGGTGGGCGTTTCGGGCACGGAGCAGGGGCTCCAGGTAGCGATGCCACCCGCACCTCCTGGTCGCGCTGCAGCAACGGGCGTGCAGCTGCGCTTGGTGCGCGAGGGAAGAGCGATGGAAGCAGACATTCTCCCCCGCTCGCGCTCGCAGCAACGCTGGACGCTGGAGCTAAGCGTGCCTCCCAGCGACGCGCCGCGCACGCTCCTGCTGACCACACCCGACATTGCGTATCTGCCGCGAGGGGTCAACCCGATGCTGCGGGATTTAGAGACGGGTGCGCAGCGGCTCCTGCGTAGCAGTGCTGGCTGGCAAATCCCTGTCCCGCCAGAAGGGCTTTCCAAACGCTTCGAGCTGAGCCTTGTCAGCACCAGTCGACTGTTGCGAATCACCAACCTGCAGGTACAGGGTGGACGCAGTGCAGGCGGAGCCTACACAGTGCGGTTCACCCTCAGCGACTCGGCAAAGGTTACGGTCGCCATCCAAGCAGGGGGGCGCACAGTGCGCACTTTGGAGCAGGGGCGCAGCCGCAGTCTGGGTTCACACCAGTTGGTTTGGGAGGGGCGCGACCAACAAGGACGCGCCTTGCCGCCTGGCTCGTACACCCTTGTCATTCGAGCAGAAACGGACGACGGGCAAGTCGCCCGTGCCACGCTCCCTCTTGTGCTCACACGCTAAGGAGGTCAAACGATGTCTCTACGATACATATGGTCGGTGCTGGCGTTAGGGCTGTTCTTATCTGGCTGTGGTGGAGGCGGTGGCGGTCTCAGCGACACGAACCCGCCCCAGATTAGCCGAGTGGAATTGGAGCGTTCTTCCCAAACGCTGTATATATGGGCTATCGTCGCGGATGCCGAGAGTGGAGTTGCCAGTGTGGTGGCGCAAGTGGTGGCAAATAACCAAACCCAACAAGTAGTTCTTCAAGCACAGGGCAATAACCACTACCGCGCCGCGCTGCCGAGCAACACTGCCCGCGTTGCTGTCAGGGCTCGCGACTACGCTGGCAATGAGCGCACCAGCGATGAACTGATTGCTCCGCCGCCTGCCCCGCCTTTCTAACGCAGATAGAGACGCCCCCAGCCTTGGGGGCGTCTCTTTTGGTGAGGCTCTACGATTGGGGCGCCCTTTCCATTTGCCCTCAGATTCCTACTTCCCCCGTGGCGATTCGTAGACCGCAAAAGCGTTGTGGTTGTGGATGGACTCTATCGACTCGCACTCCACACGGAACCAGCAGAGCTCTTCGCGGCTCTGGAGCCGAAGGGTAAGCTCGCGCGCGACATCTTCCACAAAACGGGGCGTCTCATAGGAACGCTCGGTAATATATTTTTCGTCAGGGCGCTTCAATACAGGATAGACCAACGCGCTCACCGATTCCTGCACCAGCGGCAGGTAGGGTTCGGGCAGGCGCGGCTGGCGGTCTTTCGTGCGCAGCCACAGACGCACAATCGCCCGCTGATTATGCGCCCCGTAGTCCGAAATCTCCTTACTGCAGGGGCAGAGGGTCATCGCAGGGAACGCAAAGAAGCTCACCGCCGACGAGGCGCCATTATTGAGGGTGCAGTTCCACTCCACCTCCACATCCAGCAGCCCCGGCGTTCCTGTTACGGGCGCCTGAAGCGTAATGAAGTAAGGAAACTGCAGCTTGAGGTGAGCGCGACGGCTCTGAAGGCGTTCCTGCGTGAGCTGGAGCAGGGTCTGCACCGAGTCGGGCGACTGGGGCGCACTTGCCCACTCGTAAAGCGTGCTGACCAGCCGACTCATATGGGTGCCACGCTGTTCGGCGTCTATATCCACACTCAGGTCAGCGACAGCTAGCACGGTCTGCTCAGCCCCTGCCCCCCCAATCAGGCGGAGAGGCAAACGCAGTCCACGAATTCCCACCGCATGGAGCGCCACGCCACGCGTATCTCTCTCACTCGCCACATCGGGCAAATCAACATGCTTTTTCATATGCCGATTATAATACCCCAGTCGGCTTGGAATCGGGTATCCTATCCTGCCGATGTGGGCGAAGTGGGCGGCGCTGGGGAACCTGATGATGGCGCTGGGGGGCGCCTGCGCCCAGACCCAGATTCGGGTGGAGTCGTTGCTGGGGGATTCGGTGCAAGCCAACCCGGCGCCCGTGCGGGTCGAGTTCCAGCAGGGCGGGAGCGTTACGGAAGGCACGCTGATACTGCGTCGACGCTTTCAGGCTGAAGAGCGCTATCCTCTGCAGTTGCCGCCGAACGCCCGCAAAAGTCTCACGCTCGCGGTTGCGAAGGACGCCATAGCGCTGGACTGGCAACCTCAGGAAGGCAGAGCCACCCCCCTTGAGCTGCCCTACCCCATCGAGGAGCATGTGCCGATAGCTATTGTGGGGGATGTGAAGGGCGGGTTGCAGGTGTTATCACAGATAGAGGCGGAGCGGCGCAGGGAGGAGACTCTCTACTGGCGCCCTGTTTACTGGCCGCCCGAAGCGTTGCCGACGGAGTGGCGGGCGCTGTCGGGGCTTCGAACCATCGTGCTGGTGGACGGCGCGGAGCGGCTCTCTGAATCGCAGTGGCGCGCGCTCACTACATGGATGCTGACAGGGGGGCATCTGATTGTTTCGCTGGGCGGGACGCTGCGACTCACGCTGAACGCGACGCCCCTCAAGCCATACTTGCCCCCGACCGGTACGCCCGTAAAGCGAGTGGTTATATACAACAATCACCCCAGCGAATATGCGATTGTCCCAACCACGCCTCCGCCCAGTGGCTGGAGGGTAGAGCGCGACGGGGAGGATATCATTTTTCTCTCGCGCCCCGTGTTTGCAGGGAAGCTTACCTTCGTGTTGAGCGATCTGACCAGTCCCGCGTGGCGGAATCCCTGGTTCGCCTCTGTGCGCTGGCAGAGGTGGCTTTCAGATATAGACACACGAGCGCCTGCCGAGCAAATGCAGGAAATGCTCAACATGGAAACACCGCGCCCCGTGGTGATAACGCCTCGACAGCTTGCAGGCGCACTGACGCTGATGACGCTCACGCCGATTGGGGTGGCGGTTATCTGGCACAGGCTCCGTTCGCGGGGGCGGCTGGCGCGCGCAACGCCGTGGCTGGTGGGGTGGGCGCTGGTCTCCACAGGGACGACGCTAATGGCGATGCCCCGTGAGACCGGACAACCGAGGAGTCAGCTCTACCAGATATTTCTGATAGATCCCGCTTTGCCCGTAGCGGCGCGCGCTGTTTCCGTCTACTTTCCCGTGCGTCCGGGCGTACAGACCCTCACCGCTCCTGTCGACACGCGCTGGGAGGCGCGCCCCGGACATGGCGTCGCGGCGCAAGTTCGTTACGAGGACCGCCCGAAAATCGCGCTCCGCGCACGGGGGCGTTCGGCGGCATGGTTTTTGAGCGTGGAGCCAGCGGCTCCGCCTGTGCGCGCCTTCTGGCAGGGCGAGAATCTGGTGCTGGAAGCCACGCAGGGCGCCTTCGTAAGTGAGGCACAGCCCGACTCCTTCACAACATTTCAGCCCACGACACCGAAGCGGCGCCTGATGGTTCCCCGAAGCACCCTCGCAACAGCGCGCACTGTTTTCGTGACGATGCGCGGTCTACCGTATTCCATTGAGCCGACCCCTGAGCAGGAGGTTGCGGTCGCATGCATCGCAGTTCCGTGAAAGTGGAGAGCCTGTGGGCGCAGATTCGGGCATGGTGGGAGGAATATTTCACAGATAACCCCGCCGTGTGGCTGCTGCTGCGCCAGTTTCGGTACGATTTGATGCGCAGCACGGGCAGTGTGCGCACCATCGAGCAGGCAATCGCACAGGCACAAGCCGCAGGCGACGTGGAAGCGATGCGGGAAGCCCTGCAGCGAGCAGGGATCTATCTGCAAATCCCCTACTCATGGCAGTTCTGGCGGCGCGGCGACTGGCTCAAAGGCGGTTTCTGGTGGCTGATAGGGCTGAGCCTGTTTATTATGAATGCGCAGTTCGGATGGTCTCAGGTAGTTTCTCAGAGGGCCAGTTTTGTTTACGAGATTGTTGCGGGGGGCCTGGGGGTTTTACTGACGGTGCTACAGGGCGGCTTCTATACAATGTTTTTTCGGGAGCGCCAGATGGGCACGCTGATGTTTTTGCGCTTGACACGGCTGAGCAGTCGGCACTTCGTGTATGGCGCGGCAATCGTGAACGCCTGCGTACGCTTTTTCAAAATCTACCTGCTGGTAGCGATGCCGTTTGTCGGGTTTCTGTTAATGCTCGAGACCGACTCGCTATGGGCTTCGTTCTATTATGCGGTGGTGGTGGGCTGGGCTTTCTGGGCGTTCGCGGTGCTGTGGGCGGTGGTGACCAGTTATCTGTTGCCACGACGCCTGACGGCGGCAGAGACAACGCTCACTTACCTATTCCACACAATTCTTCTTACCCTGTTCTGGCTTGGGGGCGCCGCGCTGATTGGACTCTGGCTCGACTGGGCGAAGCAGTCGGGCTTTTTGAGCGTTCCGCCATGGTTGTGGGTGTTGCGCCGCGAGTGGTGGATTAGTCTACATCCTTCGGTAGCGGTGGGGGCGCTACCGCAAGTTCCGTCGCTCCTGTGGGGCTGGGTGCATGGGGCGCTCTATCTGGCTCTGGCACGACTGATGTTGCCCTCTGTATTGCGCGTTGTACAGCGGGCGTTGAACCAGCCGGAACAGGTTGAAGAGTCGAATCGGGGGGAGTGGGGCTGATGGGGTACGAGATTCGCCTGCTGTTCGGGATGGAGTTTCGGCGCTTTTTGCGCTCGCGCCGATTCTGGCGCGTGGTGATGACCAGCACAGGCTTTGTGGCGTTTGTGAGTCTGATGCTGGCGATGTTTTTGTTCGGAGTGCCTGAACAGGCGCAGCAGGCGCTCCGCAACTTTGTGTATCTGTTTGACCTGATGTGGGTTCTCTGGAGCATCGTTTATCTGAATGCGGAGGCGGTTCTGGTGCGTGAGGTGTTCAGCGACGCCTATCGCACGCGCCCGCTGACCGATATTTACTTGGTGCCGTTCCACCCGCTGGCGGTGGTGTGGGGGCGGTTGCTGGTCGTGTGGGTTCAGGTGGGCATCCTGATGTTGCTGGGGCTGCCGAGCATGCTGTTTGTGGCGTGGCTGGTGGGGCTTGCATGGGGAGATCTGGCGCTGACGGTGCTAGGGGGCTGGCTGGCGGCGCTGGGAGCAGGCGCAATTCTGGTGGTTGAGCTGGGCAAGTGGTTCCCCGAATCGCACATCAGCGGGCTGATTCCCGTGCGCACGCCGGGCACGGGCTACACTTTGCTCCTGCTAATGGTGGGCGGGCTTGTGGTTCTGCCCATCTTGTTGAGCGACCAATGGCTGGTGTTGCCTGCGGCATATCTGTTGATGCCCGCGGCGTCTTACACGGCGTTCAGCGGCTCGGTAGCGACGGGGATTGTCGGTCTCCTCTTTCTGGCGACGGTGCTGGCGTTCACGACGATAGGCGCGGCGCAGAAGCTGGGCTGGTGGTCAGGGCGCGTGTTCTTCTGGACGCGCGTGCTGGGCACATGCGCTGTATGGTTCTGGTTCACGCTCCATATCTACTGGCTCAGTGGTACGCTGGTGAGCAACGCGTTTGACGCAGAGGGGCTGCTCCACGCCAGCCTGGGGATAGGCACGCTGCTGATTCTGGGGTTCGCGATGCCGTTGCTGGGCTATTACGCCGTGGGGAGGCTGAAAGCACAGGAGCGCGGGCGTTTTTCTCCAGTCGTGCGAGGGGTTCTGGGCGAGTGGGTCTTAATTGCGGTCTTTGCGTGGCTGGCGTGGCTGACTGTGGGCTGGGGTTCGGGGTTCTGGGTTCCGCTGGAGGGCTGGCTCGCGCGCGCGGGATACCTGCTGGCGTTGCTAACGCTGGCGCAGTCGCTTAACAGCGCAACCATCCTGTGGAGTCGGCATGTCTACCGCGAGGCGGTTCGCCTCCCCTCAGCGATTTTCGGGGTTCTGTATCGGTTCTCGCTGAACGCCTACTCAGGGCGCGCGGCAGGGGGAATGTGGTTACTGTTGTGGTCATGGTTTATCGTCAGTGTGGTGCTAGATGCCTTCCTTTCGTGTATGGGAGCGGTTCAAGTGGCGCAGGTTCTGAAATGGCTTCATCCACTGAACGGGTGGCTCAGTCCCTTACAGGCGCCCGTGTGGTACGGGCAGTACGCGCTCTATACGCTGGGGCTGGCGGCGCTGGCGTGGGGGATAGGCGCGTGGCAAGTGCGCCGCTGGCTGGCACAGGCTAAGAAGAGTTCGACGGAGTCGGAACCGTAGCAGGGTGTTTTGCGCAAGCGATTTCATTTTACACTCAGCGCGAACGATGAACGCGAGCGCGTGGAAAAGGGGCTTAAGGACTTCGGCTTTCGCATGAACGCCGTGCCAGGGCGATTCCGAACCTCCCCCAGAATCGTCCCGAAGGACCGCCCTTATGCAAGGGATTGATCTTTTGGGGCTTTAGGTGTTGTGCCTGACGGCTGAAGCCGTTCCTATGCGACGAAGCCGACCTTCTTCGGCTGTTGTTAGGCAGCGCAGGCTGGCTTTGTTGATGAGGAACGGGTTCACCTACTCTGCTGCAAAGACCGCAGATTCAGGAAACCCGTCAGAGACAACCGCCGGGCACATTTTTGTTTCCAGCCGCTTCTCAAACTTCGCATGCAGGCAAGGAGAAGCCTGACGACACGAGTCGCGAAACAGTCCCCGCTCTCGCGTCTATTCTGCTTCCAGATGCCCTATCCCCTGCGCCAGGTCACGAATCAGGTCTTCGGGGTCTTCCAGTCCGATGTAGATGCGGAACAGCCAGCGCGCCCTGCCCGATTCGTCGGCTTGGTCTATGTTCCAGCCCAGCATCAGGCTCTCGTAGCCGCCCCAGCTGGGACCGAAGCGGAACAGTTTCAGCGCGTCGGTGAAAGCGAACGCCTGCTCTTTGCAGATGGGATAGGTCTCAAAGCTGAACAGGCTCCCGTAGCCGCGCATCTGTTTTCGGGCTAAAGCGTGCTGGGGGTGCTGGGGCAAGCCGGGGTGGTGGACTTTCGCAATCATGGGTTGCTCAGCGAGCCACTGTGCCACACGCAGCCCGCTTGCCTGATGGCGTGGCATCCGCACGCTCAGCGTGCGAAGCCCCCGAATCAGGAGCCATGCGCCGAAAGGCTCCAGCGTCGTGCCCAGCAGCTCGCGCGTCTTTTGCAGGGGCGCCAGATGCTCGCGCCTGCCCGCCGCCACACCTGCCACCAAATCGCTATGCCCTGCGAGATACTTGCTGGCGCTATGCACCACGAGGTCTATTCCCAGCGCGTGGGGGTTCTGAAACAGTGGCGTCGCCCAGCTGTTGTCGCACGCGGTGAGGATTCCCTTCGGGCACGCCCATTCAGCG
>JBBIQJ010000044.1:0-16729 GCA_037442385.1 Armatimonadota bacterium | reverse complement strand
CACCACTTTGCGCGACCAGCGTACGGGCGCCGCACATGCCTGATTCGTGGTGAACACGCCCGCTACGCTTGCCAGCCTGTCGGACACAATTAGAGCCAGGTCCAGCAGCCCCGGCTTCTTAATCCCACAGTAGACGCCTGCGCTTTTGAACCCTTTCGGGAAGTTGACGCCCAGTTGGGTGTTGAGGGTACTCATGGCGTGCAATTGTACCCCACTTATTGTGAGCGTTCCTCGCGGCGGCGCTCCTCTCCACCTTCGTTCAGTTCGAACTGGCGCCGTTGGGGACCGCTGAAGGGCGGTTTCAGCACTTTGTCGCCCTCGCGCAGTCCTTCCAGAATCTCGGCGTGGTGGGTGTTGCGCAAGCCGACCGTGATGAACACCTTTTCGGTTTTCGGGGCGCCGTCAGCTGTATTGCCGACAATCTTCAACACATAATCGCGCCCGTTTTCGGTCCCGATGGCTTCCAGTGGGAGGCGCAACACATTCGGTTTGCGCGCGGTGAGGATGCGACAGCGTGCGGTCATGCCGGGGCGCAGAGCAGGGTCAGAGCCGTCCAAGTAGACCTCCACGGGAAACTTGACCACACTAAGCGCAGCAGCCTGCCCCGTTGTGGACTGTTGCGAGGCGGGCGCAATCTTGCGCACGACGCCCGTGAATTTGCGGTTGGGCAGGGCATCGACGGTGATTTCAACGGGCATGCCGCGTTTAACTTTGGCGACATCCAGTTCGTTGAGGTTCAAACGCACGCGCATCTGGGCGAGGTCCGCCACCTGCATAATCGGCGTGCCTTCACCGAAGCCTGTCGTGCCCGACATCACCAGCTCGCCGACTTCGCGGTAGCGCCGGGTAACGACGCCGCGGATGGGGCTGCGCACATCGGTCTCGTTGAACTGGATCATGAGGTTCTGGTACTGGCTGAGCGCCTGTTTTTCGCTGGCTTGCGCCTGTCGCAGCTCGGCTTGATGCATTTCGATAGTGCGCAGCTGGGCACGGGCGCTTTCCAGCTCCGCGAGGGCAGATTCCAGTTGTTTGCGTTTGATTTCGTCCTGCACGGCGCTGGCGCGGGCGCGTTCCAGCTCCGCGCGAGTCGATTCGAGCCGTGCGCGGGCGTCTTCCAGTTCGATGCGCTGTTGCTCGGCGAGTTGTTGCTGACGCTGTTCGGCGGCGCGGAGCTGGCTCTGGGCGAGCGTGAGGGCGGTCTCGGCGCTGTCCAGCTGCTGGCGCGAGACATAGCCTTTCTCGTAGAGTTTGGTCATGCGCTCATAGTTGCGCCGGGCTTCTTGCAGGCGCGCCTGCGCGTCGCGAACGGCGTTTGCGACCTCCGTGCGCTCCTGCGGGTGTTTCACGGTTTCCAGCAGGCGCAGGTTCTCCTGAGCGCTTTTGTAAGCCGCTTCTGCAGACTGGAGACTCGCCTGCGTAATCTGGGGCTGGGATTCTGCTTCGCGTTTGAGTTGCTCATAACGCAGCTCTGCCTGGCGCACGCGGATTCGCGCCTGTTGCGCTTCGATTTGCAGGGCGAGTCGGGCACGCTCGGCGTTCGCTTTCGCCGATTCGACCTGCGCACTACCCTGTTCCACCTGCTGGCGAATCTCACGGGGGTCAATGCGCGCCAGCAGTTGCCCCTGTTCCACAATCGCGCCCTCATCCACAAATAGCGCCTCGATGCGCCCCGGCACACGGGATTTAATCTCCACCACGCGCACGGGTTCAATCGCGCCCGATTCGCTGACTTCCACGCTCACCTCGCCGCGCTCGACGGTGTAGACGCGCCCATTGGCTCCTCCCGTATTTGCGCGGACACTGTTACCGCCCAGAATCCACAAAACGCCCCCGACCATCACCAGCAGTACGAGGGCGATCCCACATCCGACCAGTCCCTTTCGCATCGTTTTGTTTCTCCCCGCGAAAGTATACCTGCTCAGAGGGTATCGAGTTCCCGCTCACAGCGAGGGATGAACCAGAACGCCCCTGAAATTTCAAGGGCGTTCTGGTTTGCGTATTATGTTCCCCTTAGAAGGGTGGCGAGGGTGGGTTGCCAGCGAGGCGCACGGTTTTTGTTTGCGTGGCGCGATTGCCCGCGCCGTCTACCGCCTGCAGCTCCACGCGCAGGTCGCCTGAGACACCGCTCCAGTCCGCAGTGAAGCTGCCGTGATAGGTTGTGCCTGACAGGGTAAGCGCGACGCTCACCTGCCTATTGTCGGGATAGGTCAGCACCGCAAGAACGCTCTGCACGCCAGACCCTGCATCGGAGACGGTTGCGCTAATCTGGGCGGTGTCGCCAAGGGTGAGCAGGCTGGGTGAAACGCTCCAGCTGCCAATTGAGGGCGGCGTGGAGTCGGTCTGGGCGCCGCCACCACCCCCTCCGCCACAGGCAAGAGTGAACAACACTGCCATCAATCCCAGAATCATCACAAGCGTGCGCATAGAGCCTCCTCCGATTAGCGTGTGCTGATGAGCGGAACCACGGCGCGAGCAACCTGACCTTCATCACCGATTGCCGTGATTTCCACAAGGTACTGACCTGGCGGCAGCACGCGTCCCGAATCGTCGCGTCCGTCCCAGACCAGCTGATGCGCGCCTCCGCTCCGCGACGCCTGCGCTTCCAGCGTGCGCACGACCTGACCTGCCGAACGAATCTGCACCCTGACGCTTGCGTCGCTTGTGAGGGTGAAGCTAATCTGGTAGCGTCCGCCTTGCCCGCGCCCCCCCTGAACTGCAGGATTGAGAATCCGCAGGAAGGCGCGTGCGCTCACTGGCTCGATGCGGAACTGATACCGCCCACCTTGAGGCGGCGCGGTGAAGGTGCAGGCGGGCGCGCCACGCAGGGGAATGCGCTTGCCCGTTTGCTCGTCGATCAGGGCGAGGTTTGTGTGATGCGGTAGGTGGTGCGCCCCGCGCGCTGTGAGCGTGATGACCTGAGCGCTTTCGGCTGGGGGCACAATCACTTCCAGTTGCCAGTGCGGGGTGCGCGTGCCCGGTTCCTGAATATCAGCGCTAAAGGCTCCTTCGGGACGCAGAATGCGCACGACAGGCGCACCTTGCTGGTCGGGCGCTTCGGGCGGCGTGCTGGCGCGTAGCGCGCGTCCCACACCGAGCGTCGCTTCCGATTGCCCGTTCGCGCCAATCGCCTGAAGGTGCAGGGTCCAGCCCGCAGGCTTCAGCGTCAGGCTGCGGCTTCGGGTGGGCGGATTAAACACCAGCGTGCATGCCTCGCGAGCTAAGATCCAGTAGGCTTGCCATGGATCCAGCGCGCCCTCCGCGTTCGGCAGCAGCTGCGCATCGTAAACGAGGCGGTACTGCCCGCGTGTGGGGTCGTTCGGGTCCTGACGCCATGTCCACAGGTAGTCTTCGAGCCAGCCTGCGGCGCGCGCGTCGCGCAGGCTCAGCGTCGTGCCGTTGCGCTGAACCTGAATCGCGTCCAGATCCCAGATGATGGGCAGCAGGTACGGGTTCGCAATCAGGTTCCAGCCGGGCTGGAGATCAATCGTGAAAGTGCCGTTGATGGGGTCGCCTGTGAGGTCCAGGCGTGTGGTGGTGTTCACTTTCAGAAAGTAGCCTTCGCCCGGTCTCAGGGTCGCGACGGGTTCATAGTTGCCGCTCTGGGCGTTCCAGCGCATGAGGATTGCCGAGTTCAGCCCCAGTGTGTCGGGGGTCGCGTTCGGGATGTTCAGGTTCAGGGCGAAGTCGGTGATCCCGATGACTTCGGGCGTGATTTCGTTCATGGCGTGGAAAGTTTGCACGGCGCTCCAATCGCCCCATGTGCCCTGCGAATCCTGGGCGCGCGCCCGCCATGTAATCTGTCCTGCGTTCAGCGGACTCTCTTCAGGGATGGGGTAGGGCACGACGCTGCCGCTGGGCACGGAGTCGGTGGTGTAGCGCCACGTGCGTGCGCCGTCGCCCAGTTCAATTTCTATCCGCATGACGTCGCCTTCGGGGTCGTCGGCGCGTATGCGCAAAATCGGCGTGCGCGAGGTGAAAGTGTTCGGCGCGGGGCTGATGAGCGTGGGCGCGTTCGGCGCAAGATTGACGCTGAAACTGCGCGGCTGGCTCCAGTCGCTCTGGGCGTTGCGGGCGTCTATCGCGCGCGCCTCCCATGTATAGTCGCCCGACCCCAGCGCCTGATTGCTGGGGACGGTGAAGTTTACCGTCTGACCGCTGGCGACGGCGCCCGTCTGGAACTCAGCGAACCAGCCATCGGCGCGGCGAATCCGAATCACGGCGCGAACCTGCTCGTTATCGGGGTCGGAGAGTTGCAATCGGAGAGTGGGCGTGGTGGTCGTGAGTAGAGCGCCGTCCGCAGGCTCCAGCAGGGCGGGCGGGCTGGGCGGCTGGTTGCTCTGAGCGACGGTGAACTGCCACTGATCCGTCCAGTCGCTCCAGTCGCCGACGCTATCGCGGGCGCGGGCACGCCACAGATAGGGTCCTTCTGTCAGCGGCTCGGAGTCAGGGACGGTGAAACTCACCTCGCTGCCAGAGCTGACCTCCAGCGTCTGATAGAGCCGCTGAGCGCCCAGTGTGCTGACAATCTCAATCTCGGCGCGAACGGTGTTGTTGTCGGGGTCGCTCAGGCGCAGGCGGAAGGTGGGCGTCGTGCCAACGGTGGAGCCGTCCGAGGGGCTGAGGCGCACGGGCGCATCAGGTGGGCGGTTTGCTCCAGCGATGGTAAAAGTGCGCACTGGGGTCCAGTCGCTGGTGGCGCCGTAGGCATCCTCGGCGCGGGTGCGCCACTGATAAGCGCCTGGCTCTAAAGCGTCCGCTTCAGGGATGGTGAACGCCGCCTCCTGTCCGCTCTGCACAAAATCAGTCTCGTAGGTGTGGAGCGTGGTGGAACCCTGAAGAATCTCAATCTGGGCTTTCACGCGGTCGCCATCTGGGTCGCTCAGGCGTAATCGGAAGGTGGGCGTGGCGCTCACCTGGGCGTTATCGCCTGGCTCCAGAATCATGGGTTTGCCCGGCGCGCTGTTGCTTACGGTAAAACTGCGCCATTCGCTATAGGCGCTCATAGCACCGTGGCTATCTTCCGCGCGGGCGCGCCACTGATAAGCCCCCGGTGCGAGGGGCTGGCTGCCTGGAATGCTCACCGACACCGAGCCGCCTGCCGTCCAGCCCGTTTGAAGCACGCGGCTCTGGTTCTGGGAGTCCACCACTTCTATGGTAGCGCGTACCTGGTCGCCGTTGGGGTCGCTCAGCTGCGCTTCGAAGGTGGGCGTGCGGGAAACGCTGGCGCCGTGAGCAGGACTCATCAAGGTGGGGATGTTGGGCGGCTGATTCGGCGGTCCTGCAGTGTAGAGCATCGCCACCCCGTCCGTACCGCCAGAGAGGGCGTAGACTCCATCCGGGGAAAGCGCAAGCGCCCGCGCCTCGCCCGCATGCACGCTGACCTGACGCACTAAATCGCCTGTGCTGGCGTCCCACAGTCGAAGGACGCCGCTGTAGTCGCTCGCGAGGATGTGGGTCCCATCGGGCGTGTAAGCTACCGCCGCCATAATGAACCCGTCCCCAGTGAGCGTGCGGAAGGCGGTGGAAGTCGCCAGATCCCACACGCGCACAGTCCCATCGGTGCTACTGGAGGCGAGATGGCTCCCGGTGGGACGGTAGGCGAGTCCCGTGATGGGTTCGGTATGGGCGCTGATGGTCGCCTGCAGGGTTCCGTCCAGGTTCCAGATGCGAATCGCGCCGCTGGAGTCGCCCGTGGCGAGCTGCGTGCCGTCGGGCGAGAAGGCGACCGCGTTCACTGTGCCTGTATGCCCCCCGAAAGTGCGCAGCAGCGTGCCCCCAGGCAGTTGCCAGAGTTTTGCGGTGCCGTCGAAGCTGGCGGTGGCGAGCAGTTGCCCGTTGGGCGAAAAGGCGAGCGCCAGAATCTCTTCGCTATGAGCGGACCATGTGGCAAGCGTCGCGCCTGTGGGCATCGCACGAAGACTGACCGTGCCTGTGAAATCGCCAATCGCCACGAGTGTGCCGTCGGGCGAGGCGGCAAGCGTTAGCAGGGGGTTTGCATGGGATGCGAGATTGGGTCCCGGATTGCCGTTGCTGGTGTTCCACAGGCGCAGGATCCCCTGTTCGTCTGCCGAAAGCGCGTACCCCCCACTGACAAACGCCACACCCCGAACCGTGCCTGCATGTCCCTGAATCGTGGCGGTATTGTTCCCCGTAGAAACCTGCCAGAAGCGCGCCGTGCGGTCTTCACCTGCGGAGACCAGCTGGGTGCTGCTTATCACCCCCACGCCTCGTATAATGCCCGTGTGCCCGTTGAAAGTGCGTATTTCCGCACCACTAACGGGGTCCCACTGCCGAATCGTGGTATCTGCGCTGGCAGAAAACAGGGCAGTGCTATCTGCAGAAAAGGTGAGCGCATTAACCGAGTCGGTATGCGCGGTCAGCGTGCGCTCCAGCACCCATGTGCCTGCTGTCCACAGGCGCACGCGCTGGTCGCTGCTGCCCGAAGCGAGCCATGCGCCGTTGGGCGACCACGCCAGCGCGATAATCGCGTCCCAGTGCGCGCCTGTCCCGGTGTGAAGGAGAGAGCCATCAGCGGGGTTCCAGATTCGCAGTTCGCCAATCCAATCGCCGCTTGCCAGATACGCGCCGTTGGGCGAGAAGGCGACTGCCGAAACGGCGCTCCCATGTCCCGACAGGGTGCGCAGCGGCGCGCCGTTTGTGGCGTTCCAGAGGACGACGCGCTGGTTCATGCCGCCTGTCGCAATCGTGTTCCCGTCGGGCGCGAAGGCGAGGCACAGCTCCGTGCCTGTGCCATCGATACTCCAGACCAGGGCACCCGTGCCCGTGTTCCACAAGCGCAGGTTGCCGAAATCGTCCAGCGAAGCGAGCCGTTGGCTGTTCGGCGAAAACGCCAGCGCCTGAATGGAACCCGCATGCCCCGACAGCAATCGCACCAGCTGGCGGTCGGAGATGCGGTAAAGCGCAATCTGTCCGCCTTCGGCGGCGAGCGCCAGTAGCTGCCCGTCTGGCGAGAGCGCCATCGCCCGACCCGAAAGCAGCGGCTGACGCCAGATAATCCCGCCTGATTGCGCCATCAGGAGACCGACCAAACCACACAATCCCAGCAAAAGAGCCAGCACTCGCATACCATGCGGATTATCGGAAGGCGCCCCCGCCTTTTTAATGGGGTATGCTATCGGGCATGCCGAAGCGTGCAATCCTCTACACCGATGGCGCGTCGTTCGGGAATCCGGGACCGGCGGGGATTGGAGTAGTGCTGGCCGATGAGTTGGGCAATGTGCTGGAGCGCCTTTCCGAGCCGATTGGCGACGCCACCAATAACGAGGCGGAATATCGCGCTCTGATTCGGGGATTGGAGCGTGCGGTGGCGCTGGGGGTGGAGGAGCTCACATGGTACGCCGACAGCGAGCTGGTGGTGCGCCAGTGGACGGGTCAGTATCGGGTGAATCAGCCCCATCTGGCGCAGTTGCTGGCTCAGGCGCGCGCGCTCGCAAAACAGATTCCCCGCCTTGTGGCGCGCCACACCCGCCGCGGCGGCAACACCGAAGCGGACGCGCTCGCCAAGCAGGGCGCCCGATTAGCCCAGCAACAGCGTGCTTCACACACAACCCCATCCCGGACGGCGCCCTCCGCAACTCCGCAGACTTCGGCGCGCCCAAACACCGCGCCAGCGCCCCTGCAGGCGGTAGAACGCTACCTGCACCAGCTGCACGCAATAGCGCAATCACCCCACACCACAGGCGAGCTGTCCTATCACGGCGCCCTGGAGGCGCTTTTACAGGCAACTCTGCCCGCGCTCCAGATTGTCCACGAGCCGACGCGCACGGTTGTGGGACGCCCCGACTTCGTGCTACTGCGCCACAACACGCCCGTCGGCTATGTGGAAGCCGAAATGTACGGGGCAGACCTGGACAACCTGCCTCCGAACGCCCGAACGCAAAACGAGGCGTTCAGGCAACATCTGGAAAACTTCCTGCTGACCAACTTTCTGGAGTTTCGGCTCTATCGCGCAGGGCAGGAGGTGATGCGCGCCCGACTGACCCAGCCCCCTGCGCATGGCAAAATCACCACGCCTGAGCAGAGCATACGGGAGCTGATAGACCTGTTTCTGGCGTTTGGGGACTATGCGCCTGAGGCGGTCGGCGACGCGAAGACGCTGGCGCGCCATCTGGCACAGCGCGCCCGTCTGCTGAAAGCCATCGTGGAGCAGAGCCTACACACCCAGCTGAAGCAACCGCCTGACGCCCCGCTGGAACTGCGCAACCTCTACCGCGCCCTGCAGAGCGCGCTCCTGCCCGACCTCACCCCCAGCGACTTCGCCGACCTCTACGCGCAAACCATCGCTTACGGACTGTTCGCCGCCCGATGCTACGCCCTGCAGGCACGCTTTACCCGCCACGACGCCGCACGAGTCATCCCCGACACTATCCCCTTCCTGAAACGCCTGCTGGGCACGCTCACCATGCACGAGCTGGAACCCGAACTGGTATGGCTGATGGACGACCTCGCCAGCCTGCTCGAACGCGCCGATATGCCCACTATCCTGCAGGACTTCGGCGCACGCGAAGGACGCGAAGACCCCGTGGTGCATTTCTACGAGGACTTTCTGGCTGCCTACGACCCCACCCAGCGCGAGGTGCGCGGCGTCTACTACACGCCCGAACCCGTCGTGCAGTTCATCGTGCGGGCAGTGGATGCCGTACTGCACCACGAGTTCGGCATGGCACAAGGGCTGATGGAGCCGAAGGCGCTGATTTTAGACCCCGCCTGCGGCACAGGCAGTTTCCTGTACGAAGCGATTCGTCGGGTGCATGCGCAGGTGGTGCAATCGCTGGGCGCGGGGCAGTGGGCGGACTATGCTCGCGAGCATCTGGTACCGCGCCTATTCGGCTTCGAGTTGCTGATGGCGCCCTACACAATTGCCCATCTCAAACTGGCGCTGGAACTGCAACACCTGGGTGCGCCGCCCACCGAACGCCTGCGAATCTATCTCACAAACGCGCTGGACCCCGCCGTCAAACCCGCCGAGCTGCTCCTGGGCGAGTTCATCACCCGCGAAGCCAGCGAGGCTGCCGAGGTCAAACGCGACAAGCCCATCTTAGTGGTGCTGGGCAACCCGCCCTACAGCGGACACTCCGCCAATCGGAGCGTCATCACAACGCAAGAAACGGTCAACGGGCGCACGCGCATACGCAGAGAACTCACATGGATCGGCAAACTGCTGGAGGACTACAAGCAGGTGGACGGGCAGCCTCTGGACGAGAAGAACCCCAAATGGCTGCAGGATGACTATGTGAAGTTTATTCGTTTCGCCGAGTGGCGCATCCGGCAGACGGGGCAGGGCGTCGTGGCGTTCATCACCAATCACGCCTATCTGGATAACCCGACCTTTCGGGGGATGCGAGCGCACCTGCTGAAAACTTTTCAAAAACTCTATATCCTGAACCTGCACGGAAACGCACGGCGCAAGGAGCGCGCCCCCGATGGAAGTCCCGACGAGAATGTGTTCGACATCCAGCAGGGCGTTGCGATTCTGATTGCGATTCGCCATCTGGGGGGCGAGGCAGGCGACGCGCCCGTGTGCTATTACGATGTGTGGGGTTCGCGCGCGGCGAAGTACGAATTTTTGCGTATGGCAACGCTGGACGCCATCGACTGGACGCCCGTCCAGCCCCGCGCCCCAATGTATCTTTTTGTGCCGCAAGACACGGCCCTGGAAGAGGAGTACCTTCAGGGCTGGCGCATCCCCGACATTTTTTATGTGCATAGCGTGGGCATCGTCACGGCGCGTGATTCGCTGACCATCCACCGCACACCTAAAGCCGTGTGGAAGACGGTGTGTGGACTGGTGCAGCATGACGCCCGGACTGCGCGCGAGGTCTTTCGCCTTGGTGAGCGTACCCCTGACGAGCGGATTCGACTCCTGTTGAAAGACCTGATCGATGCAGGAGTACCCAACGAGGCGGCGCGTGTGCATATCGTGCCTATTCTGTATCGTCCTTTTGACATTCGGTATACCTTTTACACGGGCATTGCTAACGGCTTTCACGAGCGTCCCCGCCCCGAAGTGATGCGCCATCTGCTCGTAGGGGAGAATGTGGCGCTGGTGGTAGGGAGGGCAGGGTCGGCAACAGGGGATGAGGAGTGGAATATCGTGTTCGTCTCTGCACATCCCGTGGATCTGAACATTTTTCGGCGCGGGGGCGGCGAGGTGTTTCCGCTACGCCTGCTAGCGGAAACACGCCGTAATCAGGAGGTGCTTTTCTCCGATTCTAGGCATCGCGTGAACCTGCGCAAAGAGTTTCTGGAGATGCTTGGGCGCGTGCTGGGCAGGTCGCCTGCGCCTGAAGACGCGCTGGGCTATCTCTATGCGGTGTTGCATAGCCCTGCCTATCGGGCGCGCTACGCTGAGTTTCTCAAGCGCGATTTTCCCCGTGTGCCCCTGCCGCCGGATGCTGCAACTTTTGACGCACTAACGCGCCTGGGCAAGGGGCTGATAGACCTTCATCTGTTGCGTGCGCCCGACCTGCAGCCGCCCCTGTGCAAATATCCTGTCGAGGGGGACCACCGCGTGGAGCGCGTGTGCTACGACGATGCTCGCCAGCACGTGTGGATTAACGAGGCGCAATACTTCGAACCCGTGCCGCCAGCGGTGTGGGCGTTTCGGGTGGGCGGTTATCCGGTCTGCGAAAAATGGCTTCAGGAACGCAAGGGCGCGCCGCTTTCGCTGGACGAGCGCCTGACCTATCAGAAGATGGTTACCGCGATTGCCCGCACGCTTGCAATACAGCAGGCGATAGACACAATCGCCTGTCAGGCGTGGGGGTGGTGAGGGGGCGGAGCTGAGGGGAAGCAACTTGTTTTGATAGGAAGGGTATCAGCGCTGCTCGGTCGGGGAAACGCTCGCGTTCCATCTCCTGCCTCCAGTTCCTCATGCCAGTGGGTGTGTTATCATCATGAAAGAATTTCCTTTTGGAGCAGATAAAGTTGTAGGCACAATTGCAAGATTCAGATCGCCCAGAAGTTGCGTAAGAGACTGTATAAGAAAACGAGTGCCTGACGGCTAAAGCTGCTTTGTCGCAAAGATACCTTCTAGAACCCACGACGCCCCTTGAAAGAGCGACGGCTAAAGCCGTTCCCAGTAGACAAAGCCAGCCTCCGATGGCTCGCCGTAGCTTGGGCAGCCTGCTCAAGCTCAAGCGCAGGAATGCACTTGCTACTATAGCCGATGCAAGTCGGCTTCGTCTCATAAGAACGGCTTTAGCCATCAAGGCACAGGTTCAAGGAGGGCATCCCCATCTAAGGAACCTCGCGTAGGGGGCCCAAAATACCTGTGTTCCTATCCTCGCGACAGAGCCGCTTCAGCCGTCAGGGCGCAGGCGTCCCCCATACACTTCAGGGGCACCAAAACAGCGCCTCTCGCAAAAAACCTACCTCTTTGAGGCCTGGTGGAGGGGAGCAATTCACGAACTCTGACCGTCCAGTTGGTGTAAGAATTCTACGGAGGCGAATTGGTGTACGAGACGCCTGAGGCACTCTATGGCTTTCTGTAAACTGGGCGCGCGAGTCGCCGCCTGCTGAATGTCCCTGTGATGTTCCACAAACTCTATCAAGAGCGAAGTATATAGAGCGCCTACCCGCTGACCCGCGGAGGGATCTGGAACCAAGCCTTTCCGAATCTCTCTTTTGCGCGACTGGCGAGCCAGATGAATAATCAGTTGTTTGGGGTCTGCTGCCTGTTCCGGAAAAGTGGGGATTGAACCCAGCGGCACGCCGAGAAAGTTCGCAATGTTCTGGGCGTCCGCACGCAGCCATGCTTCCACAGCGCGCACAGAGCCAGGGGCTGGGGCTACCGACCCACTCCTGAATCAGGGAGGGCGCACAGACGCCCTCAGAATTCAGATCTACCAGCTCCAGCCAGGGAAAGTAGTGGGTAGCGTTATTGTAGCCCCGTATGCGGGCTTTCAGATTCGCTTTTCCATGCGTGACATAGGACCTACCAGGAATGCCCCCTGCGTGCTGGATTAATCGTCGCGCCACGGCTTCGTCGGTCGGTCCCTCAACGGCAAAATCAATCACTACTTCCGAACTCATGGCTCAAGCAGGCTAAGCTGGGAAGCGTTTTGGGGGCGTGTGTTTGCCATCGCAATCTCGCCAACAGTCAAACCACCTTTAAGAAGTGCTTCCGCCTCCCGTACGCTGGAAAGCGGGCGAACCACAGTCCCCTCGCGCTCAGGGATAAAGAGCAGCACCTCATTCGGACCAATCCCCACATCATAAAGAAGTTCGAGGGAGTGCGTGCTAATGATGATTTGTCGGCGTCTGCGCTGCTGCACGCGCGCGAACATCGAGGGGATGTACCGCACGACCTCTGGATGGAGGAACATCTCTGGCTCTTCCAGCAGCAAGGACCCCGTGCCGTCGAGAATCGCCCACAGCAAGCCCATCAATCGGAGCGTGCCATCAGAGAACTGTTCTTCGGTTTGCCATGCACCGTGAGGACGCCAGTGCTCATAGCGCCCCCGCGATGAGGCGCACCACGATGATCACGCCAGAGTTCAATCGCCGACAGCTGGGGTACTGCCACTTTGAGCACCTTGAGAATGCGCTTCAGGCGCGCGTCGCGCGTCTTTTGGGGCGTGCTGGCAACCTGCTCCAGAAAATCGCTGCCGTAGGGGGCGTTAGGGTGCCACACCACGCGCTCTGGTTCCCGAACCAGCTGGGGCACCAGATGCAGGTAATGCACGCTCTCAAAAAAGCGCGCCAGCTCCCGAAACGGCTGGTTCATCGTGACCTGTTCCAGATAGGTTTGGGAAAGACGGTCAGGGTCGTGCTTATCTTCTTCTGGAGCTGGATTCGGTTGAACCGATACACCGCCTCGCTTTTTGCCATCGCCTATCCCTGGAATAAAGTGTCCCCACGCCGTAGCAGAGATGGGGGTGCAGCTATCTCACACTCTCTTCGCCTGGGTTTTGTCTAAGCGTGTGTCGGGGAATTACCGAGTCCTGTCCGCGACCCTCCTGCTCTCTATAACAAAACCGCTTCAGCCCGCTGACAGAAGCGCGCTCCACTCCGCAGCTTGCTCGTTTTCCATATCGCCTCTCAGAAACTGGACTCTACACATTCAGCGCCTCCAGCTTTTTCGCTTGCTCTTCGGCAATCAGGGCGTCGATGAAGGGCTGAATGTCGCCGTCCAAAATGCCTTCCAGATCGTGCAGGGTTAGCCCGATGCGGTGATCGGTCACGCGGCGGTCGGGGAAGTTGTAGGTGCGAATCTTTTCACTGCGTTCGCCTGTGCCAATCTGGGTGCGGCGTTGCTGGTCGCGCTCTTGACGGAGGCGTTCCTGTTCCATCTCGTACAGGCGGGTGCGCAGGATTCGCATCGCCCGCTCGCGGTTTTGCAGCTGGGAGCGCTCGTCCTGGCAGGCGACCGTCAGCCCCGTCGGCTTGTGAATGATGCGCACGGCGGTCTCGTTTTTCTGCATGTGCTGTCCGCCAGGACCTGAGGAGCGGAAGGTTTCAATAATCAAATCCTGCGGGTTAATCTGGATGTCCACCTCTTCGGCTTCAGGTAGCACGGCGACGGTGGCGGTGGAGGTGTGGATGCGCCCACCGCTCTCGGTGACGGGCACGCGCTGCACGCGATGGACGCCCGACTCGTGCTTGAGCTGGCTATACGCGCCCTCGCCCTGAATGCTGAACACGACATACTTGTAGCCGCCCAGGTCGCTCGGCTCGGCGTCCAGCACCTCGTATTTCCAGCCTTTGCGTTCGGCGAAGCGGGTATACATACGGAACAGGTCTGCGGCGAAGAGCGCCGCCTCCTCGCCCCCTGCGGCAGGGCGGATTTCGATAATCACATTTTTCTCGTCGTTGGGGTCGCGCGGCAGCAGTTTGACGGTCAGGATGCGCCCGTATTGCTCCAGCTGCTTGAGGGCATTTTCACGCTCCTCGCGGGCTAACGCCAGCAGGTCGGGGTCATCGCTTTGTTCAAGCAGCTCTTCCGCCTCACGGAGGGTTTTTTCTGTCTGACAATAACGGTCGTAGAGTGCCTTGAGTTCGCTCAGCTCGGTGTGTTGCTTTCCGAGCCGCTGGAGCGCGCTGGGGTCTGACAACACCTCAGGGTCCGCCAGCTGCGCCTCAATCTCAGGCAGTTTCGCAAGGGTCTCCTCCAGGCGCGTGCGCAATTTTTCAGGAAGCATCGGCTGTAATTGTACCCGTCGCGGGAACTGGGGAAGCGCAGGGCAGGTATACTTACGCAGGGACGGGAGCGATGGGAATCTGGGAATCGTTTCGAGTGGCGCTGGAGACCCTGCGGGCGCATAAACTGCGCTCGTTGCTGACGATGCTGGGCGTGATTTTCGGGGTGATGGCGGTCGTGGTCATGGTGGCGATGATTGAAGGGGCGCGCGCCAGCGTCGTGCAGGAGTTCGAGAAGCTCGGCTCGGATGTGATTATCGTCGCGTTTGACCCCACCGAGCGCATTCGCCGTGAAGAGCGCGGCGGCACCGTCGAAGGCTTGAAGATGACCGACCTGGACGCCATCCGCGCCTTGCCTGAGCTGCGTGTCGTTACGGCAGAGCGGGGGCTGGGGCAGAAAGAGGTGGTCTATCAGGGCGAGAAACTTTCGGTAACCGTTACGGGCGTCGGCGAGGACTATCTCACCGTGCGGGCGCTGACGATAGCGCAGGGGCGCTTCTTTGAACCGTATGAGTTTGAGACGGGCGAAAAAGTGGCGGTGCTGGGCTACGAAACCGCGCAGAAACTGTTCGGCAAGCAAGACCCCATCGGCAAGGATATTTTGCTGGACGGCACGCAGGTGCGGGTGATTGGCGTGCTGGAGAAACGCGGGCGCACCTTCGGCGAGAATCAGGACGAGGTGGTCTACATCCCCCTCACAGCGGCGCTTAAGCGCTGGGCAGGCGACGAGCAGTTGAGCGTGATTCTGGCGATGCCTCACTCGCGAGAGCAGACCCCTCAGGCGCTCGACGCCATCTGGGAGACGCTGATGCGCCTGCACCACAATCAGCCCGACTTTCGCGTGGACACGCTGGAGAGCATCCTGAACGCCATCTCGCGAGTCATCTCGATGTTCGGCTTGTTGCTGGGCGGAATTGCGGGGCTGGCGTTGCTGGTGGGCGGGATTGGGATTATGAACATCATGCTGGTCTCGGTTACCGAACGCACGCGCGAAATCGGTCTGCGCAAGGCGGTCGGAGCGCAGAAGTGGCATATTCTGGTGCAGTTCCTGATTGAGTCGGCGACGCTGGCGACGATTGGCGGGCTGATTGGCATGGCGCTAGGATGGGGCTTTGGCGAGGGTATCGAGTGGATCACGCGCCAGTCGGAAGCGTTCGGCGAGAACGGGTTGAACTTCTACTTCCCCGTGTGGGCAGCGATTGGCGCGTTTCTGTTTTCGGCGTCGGTGGGGGTGGTGTTCGGCTTGTACCCCGCGTGGCGCGCGGCGAACCTGGACCCGATTGTTGCTTTGCGGTACGAGTAGGGGCAAAAAAGAACAGGGACTGTGGTGAACAGGACACGGGAACCGCGTCCGTACGGACATCAGGAGGGGCGCGGTCGCCGCGCCCCTCGCGGCGAAATCTGCCATGCCACAAGGTGGAACGCCCACCCCCTGCAACAGAGCAGGTGTTATCGCCACTCTTCGCAATAGTTTGTGCGGGTGTAGCAGCGCAGGAGCATCCGCTCTGGCTCGTCGGGATGCGGACGGCTGGGCCACCCGTAGAAGCTCCAGCGCCCCCCATACACCCGATGCCCCTGGATCTCCCAGTAGGGCGGCTGCTGACCGTCTATGGTGATACGGCGCGCCACCACAGAATAGACATCACCCCGCCGATAAAAATCGGGATTTAAGCGGGCAGGATAGCCCTTCGCGTGCCCGTCCGCAAAAGCGACCTGCACGCGCCCCTGATAGAGATTCTCCTGACCGGAATAGATTCGCGGCGGCGCCTGGCTCCGATGCCCATGCACGGGGGTAATCAGGCTGTATGGTTCGAAGCGAGTCCCGTCGGCAGAGAGCAGATTCCCGTCAAACCAGAAGCCTGTCTCAGCAGGGTAGGGAATCTCAGCGAGCGCAACGGGAGGCACATCGGGATAGGTGAAACGGTTTACCGTCAGACACCAGTTGGGCATGAGCGCTACCGTGTGCGGCTCACCCCCACACAGGGGCGTTACGATGGGGTCGGCGTCGCGCATGGCGGTCAGGTCGGTCGGTTGCGGATTCGCAGGACACAGATAGATGGCGTTATGCTTGACATACGGCGTCACCATCCCCCAGACAGACCGCAAGCAGACCGTTTCCCCTGACACGCGATAAAACGCGAGCGGGAACTGCTCGTCGTGGTCGCTCAGATACATCAGTGTCGCCGATGCCAGCTGGTGCAGATTCGCCACACAGACGCTTGCACGGGACTGGTGACGGGCGCTGACAAAGACGGGCGTCAGCAGCGCCACCAGCACCGCAATCATCGCAATTACAATCAGCAACTCTATCAATGTAAAGGCTCTGACTCGCATAGGCAACCCCCAATAGACGAAAGCCCACTCCCCGATGCGCAAGGGCATCCCAGAAGGAGTGGGCTTTCGTGGAAATGAAAAAGCACCTGCGAATTATTTTAGGTGTTCCGCGCCGAATCTGGAGTCGGTTCCGTTATGCAGACGGGGGCGTGTTCGCGGCGTATTTGACTACCTCCACATCCCACCACACCACCAGCCCCTCCTGAACCATCTCGTCAACCACCGAAAGGAAATG
>JBBIQJ010000043.1:0-17286 GCA_037442385.1 Armatimonadota bacterium | reverse complement strand
ACGCTGGAGCAGGGGATTGGGATGGCGTATTTGCCCGCCGCACTGGCGAAAGCGGGCACTCCGTGCGCCGTGGAGATTCGCGGACGCGCCGTCCCCGCGCTCGTCACCACGCGCCGATTTCTCAAACGCTCATAGCCCCGACCTGACAGGAATTGAGCGCCTGGCGTCGAAACCCTATGACGGAGGGTGCCAACGATGGAGAACGCTTTCTTCGGATTCGAAATGCCCACCCGACTGCTGTTTGGCGTGGGCGCGGTCGGCAATCTCGGCTTCGAGTTCAGCATTCACGAATGGGGTAGTGCGCTGATAATTACTGACGGGGGCGTCGCTAAGGCAGGCTTGATTGAACCTGTGGAAGCGCAGCTCCGCGAGCAGGGCGTTCGCTACGAGGTCTATTCAGATGTTGTGCCGAACCCCACCATCGAGAGTATCGAGGCGGCAGTACCAATGGCGCGCGATAAGGATGTGGTGATTGCGGTCGGGGGCGGCAGCGTGATGGACACGGCGAAACTGGTGAACACCATCCGCACCTTTGGGGGCACAGTGCGCGACTATGAAGGCACCGATACCGTGCCCGACGTCTGCAAACCCCTGATAGCGATTCCTACCACAGCGGGCACGGGGAGCGAAGTTACCTTTATTGCGATGTTCACCGACACGGAGCGCCGCCAGAAGATGCCTGTGTTGAGCCGCTATCTGGCACCCCATCTGGCGATTGTGGACCCCGAAATGAGCCGCCGCCTGCCGCCCGCCGCGACCGCTCAGACAGGTGCCGATGCCCTCACCCATGCCATCGAGGCGATTGTCGACCTGCAGGCGAACCCCTTTTCCGACATGCTGGCGTTCGAGGCGATACGGCTGATTTTCCAGTACCTGCCCCGCGCTGTGGCGGATGGCGAAAACGACCTCGAGGCGCGCGCGGGCATGGCGTTCGCCGCCACAATTGCAGGCGCCGCCTTTAATAACAGCATGGTGGGGCTGGCGCACGCGATTGCCCACGCGCTGGGCGGATTGTACGACCTCCCGCACGGACTCTGTTGCGCCCTTGCGCTCCCCGTCGTGATGCAATACAATCTGCCCCACCGTCAGGAACGCTTCGAGCAGATTGCGCAGGCGCTGGGCATGCCGATTGCTGAAGACAGCGTTCTGAAAGTGCGTCAATTGCTGACCGAAGTGGGCATCCCCGCACACCTGCTCGATGTGGGCATCAAAGTCAGCGAGGACGACCTGGAAACTCTGACCGACCTCACCTTCGCTGACGGCTCCATTCTGTTCAACCCCGTTCAACCGACACGCGAAGAGGTCAAGCAACTACTCCGCCATATTGCGACCTATACTCCTGAATAAGGCTGAACGCATCTGCCGCAGGCAGGATTCAGTCCAGAGAGGCTGAATCCTGTTTTTTATGTTCAAGAGGGAGATTTGGGGCATACCCACAGGGATGTGGCTTGTGAGCGTGGCGTATCTCGCGCTCACCGCCGTGTTGCGTTCGTATTATGTGGATTACGAGAGTTTGCGTCAAATTGCCGCTGTCGCAGAAGGGTTCCGCCGCGATTCGCTGGGCTTCTGGAGCGGGCACGCGCCGTTGGGGATGTTGCTCTTCTGGGTGTTGACCAAGCCGCTTGCACTGATGTTCCCCCTCCTGGAAAGCGCGCAGATTTTGGGCGCGGTTGCCATCACACTGACAGGACTGATTCTGTATCGCATCTTCCGAATGGTGGGTTTAAATGCGGGGTTGACTGGCTGGCTCACAGTCCTGTTCTATTTTTCTAATGTCGCGCTGAACGGCGCTACGATGTTCAGCTTCGCGGCTATAGTGTTGTTTCTGATGGCATGGTGGGCGAAAAGCGCGCTCCACACGCTGGCGCCTCGCGAAGTGGACACTGCCAGCCTCACACGGCTGGGTGTGGCGGGCGGACTCCTGTGCGGGGTTAACCTGTTTGCGCTTCTCCCTGCAATCGCGGTGGGGATAGTCGCAACACGGCGCGATCGGGCAGGGGGCTACTGGGGGGGATTGCTGGGCATCACGCTTGCCATTTATCTTGTAGTCTATTTTGTGGTGTTGCCGAACCCCGTGATGGCGTATGGCGTGGAGCGTCCCAAGCCTTCGCTGGGGGAGTGGGTGGCGACCGGGAGCGTGGCGAGCGCGATCACGCCGCCCCGACTTTCGGGGCTCTACTGGCAGGCGATGGGCGAGCAGGCGCAGAACGCCCTTCTGGCTCTTGGACGCCCCTTTCGTGTGCGGGATGTCTATCAGTATTACGCCGCTAACACCTTCGTGACGCTACTAAAAGGCGCCTTTTTGGCGCTGGCGCTGCTAACGCTGATTTTGCTGATTGTTGTCGTGACCACAGGCGAGCGCATCATCAGTGATCGGCTGGTGAGCCTTACGCGCCAGATGGGGGGCTACGCGCTGGTGCTTTCGTTGATCGCGCTTCTCTTCTGGAAGGGCGACTATCAACCTCTGTATTTATGGACGCTCTTCTGGGCGCTGGTGGGGCTGAGCGGTTGGCTCGCCAGTTATGTAGAAGAGGATGTGCAGCGCGTTGTCTACGGGATTACGCCTCTCGTGCTGGTGATGGTGCTGTTTGGCTTGATTAAGCAGAGTGGCCTGCGCTCCTCAGAGAGAGACGGCGAGCGTCAGGAAGCGGAAGCCGTGCGCGAGGTTCTGGCCGAAGGCACAACGGCGGTCGCTGCCACGCGTATTGCGGAGTGGCTCCGCTATTATGCGGCGGGGCGCGCCCATGTGGTCGCCACCGAATACTGGCTCCAGCCCGACGCCGAATTTCAGCAACTCCTGCAGTCGGCAAAGCAGAACCAGCGACGCCTGATTGTATGGCAGTACGCGCTGGACCCCGAGATTTATCGCGAAGCGAATCTGCCCGTCAATCTGACATGGCTAGAGTCGCTGGAAAAGGCGAAGGCAGAGTTTGACAAGGGCGAGGGCGGACGCCTGCGGGGCTACGCCCGAATCGTGATTTACCCCACAATGACTAATCAGTGGGTCGGCGAGGTGCGCATCTACGGCGAGGCGCCCAAACGGTAGAATCATGCCATGACCGACGACTCGATGCTGATTGAGCGTGCGAAGGCGGGCGACACCGAAGCGTTCGACCGCCTGTGGCTCCGCCATCGGGACAAGGTGTTCCGCGCGCTCCTGAAGACATGCGGGGGGCACACGGAGACCACGCACGATGTGCTTCAGGATGCCCTGCTCAGTGCGTTCCGTGCGCTCCAGAACTTTCGTGGTGACGCCAGCTTCGCCACATGGCTCTACACTATCGCCCGACGCCTCTGTATTCGCGCCCGTAAAGAGCTGGATCGCTTCTATTCGCTGGACGACCCCCTCAACAGCGAAGAGGGGAAGGCAATCCTGCGTGAGTTGATTGACAAGCAGGTGCAGGATCCTGAAGCGATTGTGATAGAGAACGAGTTGCGTGAGCGCGTCCAGCAGGCGATTGCCGCGCTGCCCGACTCGTTGCGCCCCGTGCTTATCTTGCGCGATGTAGAGGGGCTTTCCACGGAAGAGACGGCGCGGCGTCTGGGACTGACGATACCTGCAGTGAAGGCGCGGCTTCATCGGGCGCGGGCGATGCTCCGCCAGAAGCTGGAGGCGTACCTGCGCGAGTCAGAGCAGGTATAATCGGAACCGTGTCGGAGACGCCTTCGGCAGCGACTTTGCGGCGTGCGAAACGGCTGGGCTGGTTGGGCTACACACTGGCGCGCACGATTGGACGCACCGTGCGCCTCTATGTGGAAGGCTGGGAGCCAATTGAGCGCCACTTACAGGAGGGCACGGGTGCGGTGATGGTCTCGTGGCACGGGCGCACGCTGATCCCAGCGAACTTCATGCGAGGGCGGGGCATCTGGGCGCTGATTTCGCTCTCGCGCGACGGCGAAGTGCAGGCGGAGATTTTCCGTCGCTTCGGGTTCAACATTCTGCGCGGTTCCACCAGTCGGGGCGGGGTGCGTGCGGCTTTGGAGGCGGCACGCGAGGTGAAGCGGGGCGGCGTGCTGGCGTTCACTCCCGACGGACCGCGTGGTCCCAGCCGTAAATTTCAGCCAGGCGCGTTACTGATTGCGCAAAAAGCGGGCGCGCCAATTTATCCTGCAGGCGTGAGCGCCTATCCGCGTATCCTGCTGCCCACTTGGGACCGCTATCTCATCCCGTTGCCGTTTGCACGCGGGGCGTTCCTGATAGGAGAGCCCGTTTGGGTCCCTGAAGACGCCGATAAGGACGCCTTCGCGCGGCTCGCTGAGCAGATGGAAGACGCCATTAATGCGCTCGAAGCGCGTGCGGAACAGATTGCACGGGGAGGGCATCCCCGATGATTCGGCTGGTGTATAACCTGATTCTGTTCCTGCTGACCCCCCTATGGGTAATCTATATTGGCTGGCGGATTCTCACAGGTTCATGGCGCGAGCGATGGTGGGAGCGGTTCGGGTTCGTTGCAGTACCCCCTCCAGGGGGCAAGCGCCGAATCTGGGTGCATTGCGTGTCGGTGGGGGAGACGCTGGCAGCGCTCCCCGTGTTGAAAGCGATGCGCGCCGCCCTCCCCGACGCCGAAATCGTGCTGACCACCACCACCCCCACAGGGCAACGCACGGCACACGACTCGGCACGCGACTGGGTGGACTATATCGCCTATTTCCCGCTCGATTTTCCCTTTGCGGTTCGCCGTGCGCTGAGCCGAATCCAGCCCGATCTGCTCGCGCTATTTGAAACGGAGCTGTGGCTGAATTTACTGGCGGAGCAGCATCGGCGCGAGGGATTCACCCTTGTGTTGAACGGGCGTTTGAGCGACCGCAGCTTCCGCCGTGCCCAGAGGGTGCGCCCTTTTTATCGCCAGATGCTGGAGTGGGTGGATTTCGTATGCGCCCAGTCGCCGCTGGACGCCGCGCGCTTTGTGGCGCTGGGCATCTCGCCGGCGCGCGTGGAGGTTTGTGGCAACACCAAGTTTGACCAGGCACTGGAAGCGACGGATGTGGACCCCGCGGAATGGCGTCGGCGGCTCTCGCTACCCCCCGAAGCGCCCGTGATTGTGGTGGGTAGCACACGCACGCCCGAAGAAGAGCGACTGATCGCCGAAGCGTATCGCGCCGTGCAGAGCCAGATGCCGAATGTTTGCCTGGTGATTGCCCCGCGCCATCTGGAGCGTGTGCCTGAACTGGTCGAGCCGTTGCAGAGTTATGGGTGGAACCCGGTGCTCCGCAGTCGGCTTCCCTTGCCTGAGGGCGAGTATGCACAGGTTGTGGTGGTGGACACTTTTGGTGAGTTAGCGCGGCTCTATGCGGTTGGAGATGTGGCGGTTGTGGGCGGCGCGTTCGCCCCGCTGGGCGGTCAGAATCTGTTTCAGCCCCTGGCGCACGGCAAACCCGTCTTTTTCGGACCCCACACCCACAACTTCCGCGATATTGCCCAGATGGCGAAAGACGCAGGTGTCGGCTTTGAGGTTGTCGATGCGCCCGCGCTGGCGCAGGGGATTCTGGAACTGCTTCAGAACCCCACGCGACGCGCTGAGATGGAACAAAAAGCACGCGAGCTTATCCAGACCCACCAGGGTGCTACCCAGCGTACACTGGAACACCTCCTGCGCTGGTGGAACCACGCCCAGCAAACCCGTCAGCTCGCGCTCGGCATCCGACCTCGAAAACTCTGAACGGGTACAATTCCCCACGCGAGGTGCAACCGACGATGGCGTCTGAAATGATTCGTCTGGAAGGGCATGTGATCGACTCGCTGGTGCTTTCCAAAGTGCTGGATATTCTCTCCTCCTACGAAGGTGTGCGCTATGAGATACGCCACGCGCGAATCGGGCACACGCGCGAAGAGACCAGCGAGTTTGAGATTCTGGTTCAGGCGGAGAGCGAAGACCTGCTGGAGCGCGTGCTGGAGGAGGTGCAGCTGCACGGGGCGCAGTTTTCCCATCGGAACGCCCATCTGGAACCCGCTCCCAAAGATGGCGTGTTCCCTGAAGATTTTTACTCCACCACCAATCTGGAAACCTATGTGCGCGTGCATAACCGCTGGATTCCAGTGGAGAACATCGAGATGGACTGCGGCGTGCGCGTGTGGCAGGAGGGCGACCACTGGCGCGCGGCGACGGTTCCGATGGCGCGGGTTAAAGCGGGCGATTTAATCGTGGTGGGGCATGAGGGCATTCGCGTTACGCCTCCAGAGCGCCGCGACCCCACCAGCGTGTTCGCCTTTATGGGGAGCGATGTGTCTTCGGAAAAGCCCAAAGAGCGGGCGGTGCGCGGCGTCGCCGAAGAGGTGCGCAAAGCCAAAGCGCGGGGCGAAAAGGTGCTGTTTGTCGGCGGTCCTGCGATTATCCACACGGGCGCGGGAGCCTATCTGGAGCAACTGTTGCGCAACGGCTGGATCGATGTGCTGTTCGCGGGGAACGCGCTCGCCGCGCACGATATCGAGGCGGCGCTCTACGGCACTTCGCTGGGCGTTTCGCTGGAGCTGGGCGCGCCCGTGCGACACGGACACCAGCATCACATCCGCGCGATTAACCGCATCCGCCTGCTGGGAGGCATCCGTCAGGCGGTGGAGCAGGGCGTGCTGACGCGCGGCGTGATGTATACCTGCGTCAAGTACGGTATCCCCTTCGTGCTGGCGGGCAGTATTCGGGACGACGGTCCCCTTCCAGAAGTGATTACCGATGTGCTGGATGCACAAGACGCCATGCGCGTCCATATCCCCGGCGTCGGAGTCGCGATTATGGTCGCCACGACGCTCCACTCGGTGGCGACAGGCAACCTGCTTCCCGCCAGCGTGCGCGTCTTCTGTGTGGACAACGACGCCGATACTGTGATCAAACTTACCGACCGCGGCACACACCAGACCTTCCCGATTGTAACCGACTGCCACTTCTTCATGAAGGAGCTGGCGCTCCAGCTGATAGAGCCGTTCCGGGGCAAAAGCTGAGGTATCCTATCGGCTGATGTGGCGCGGACGCATCTACTTCGGCGATAACCTCTCGGTGCTGAAAACCCTGCCGTCCGAATCGGTGGACCTGATCTATATTGACCCGCCCTTCAACACAGGCAAAGAGCAACGCTACACGGTGTTGCGCACGGTGCGTTCGGAATCGGGCGATCGGGTGGGCTTTGGGGGTAGGCGATATCGGACGCTCACAGTGGGTTCACGGAGCTTTGTGGACATTTTTGACGACTATCTCACCTTTCTGGAGCCGCGCCTGCAGGAGGCGTATCGCGTGCTGGCGCCGCACGGCAGCCTCTATTTTCATATCGACTACCGCGAAGTGCATTACTGCAAGGTTCTGCTGGACGCGATTTTCGGACGGGAGTGTTTTTTGAACGAGATTATCTGGGCATACGACTACGGGGGGCGTCCCCGTCGCAAATGGCCCCCCAAGCACGATAACATCTTGCTCTATGTGAAAGACCCTGAGCGCTACCTCTTCAGTACCGACGAGATAGACCGCATCCCCTATATGGCGCCGGGGCTGGTGGGCGAGGAGAAGGCGCAACGGGGTAAGCTGCCCACCGATGTGTGGTGGCACACGATTGTGCCCACCAACAGCAAGGAACGTGTGGGCTACCCGACCCAGAAGCCGCTGGGCATTTTGCGCCGAATCATTCGCGCTTCGTCGCGCCCTGGGGATTTAGTGCTGGACTTCTTCGCGGGCAGCGGCACCACGGGCGTCGCCGCGCTGGAACTGGGCAGGCGGTTCGTTCTGGTGGACAACAACCCCGAAGCGATTGAGGTGATGAAGCGCCGCTTCCACGGCTGGGACGGGATTGAGTGGCTGGAGGTAGAGTAGCCTCACCGAATGCCCTCCGAAAGCCCCGTCAGTGTTTCGGGGCGCGATACAGTAGCAGGCGAAGCCCATTCAGCACCACCAGCAGTGTGCTGCCCTCATGCCCCACGACGCCGAACGGCAGGCGCAACCCCGCCGTGAAGGTCGCTATCACCAGCGCCACAATCACGCCGGTGGCGAACAGAATATTTTGCACCAGCACGCGCATGGCGTAGCGGCTCAGCCCAAAGGCATAGGGCAGGTTCAGCAAATCGTTCCCCACGAGCGCGACATCGGCGGTCTCCAGCGCGACATCGGTGCCCGCGCCCATTGCGATTCCGACCTCGGCGGAGGCGAGCGCAGGCGCATCGTTCACTCCATCGCCGACCATCGCCACACGCCCATGCTCCTGTGTTAACTGCTGGAGCACTTCCAGCTTTTCGTGGGGGAGCAGATCGGCGTACACCCTATCGATCCCCACCTGCTTCGCAATCGCCTGCGCGATTGGCTCCGCGTCGCCTGTGAGCATCACCACCTGCTGGATGCCGAGCGCCTTGAGCTGACGGATGGCTTGCTCTGCGTTTGGGCGCAGGTGGTCTGCCGCCGCAGCCACCGCCACTGCCTGACCATCCACCCACACCACCATCGCGGTCTTGCCCTGCTGGCGCAGGGTGTGAACCGCCTGCACTGTCTGTTCGTTCAGTTCGCCTTCCTCGAACAGGCGCAGGTTGCCAATCTTCACGGCTACGCCATGGCGCTGGGCGACCACGCCCTTGCCTGGCACTGCCTGAAACGACTCGATGGGTTGGGGCTGGACGCCACGCTCCGCGGCTGCCTGTACCAGCGCCTGCGCCAGCGGATGCTCCGAGAGCGACTCCACATCGGCAATCACCTGCCAGACCTCGCTTTCGGGCATGCTTCCTGTCAGCACGAGGTCGGTGAAGCGCAGCTTGCCTTCGGTGAGCGTACCCGTTTTGTCGATTGCAACGGCGCGGATGCCAGCGAGCCGCTCGATGGGTTCGCCGCCTTTGAAAAGGATTCCGCGTCGTGCGCCGTTTGCAATCGCGCTGAGCAGGGTGGCGGGCGTGCTAATCACCAGCGCACAGGGCGAAGCGACCACCAGCAGGGTCATGGCACGGTAGAAGGCGTCGCTCCATGCCCACCCGAGCAGGGGCAAACCGAGCGCCACCAGCGCCGCGCCGCCAATCACCACAAATGCATAGCGTTGTTCGAACCGCTCCAGCCACCGCTGGGTGCGTGCCTTCTGCTCCTGCGCCTGCTCCACCAGATGCAAAATGCGCTGAAGCAGGGTTTCGCTGGCGGGATGGGTTACCTCAATCTCCAGCGTGCCTGTGGTGTTGATGGTGCCCGCATAGACCGTCGCCCCCTCGGTTTTATGCACAGGGAGCGATTCGCCCGTGATGGGCGACTGATCCACATGGGATTCGCCCCGAAGCACCTTGCCGTCGACGGGAATGCGCTCGCCGGGGCGAATCAGCACGCGGTCGCCCACCTGCAGTGCTTCGACGGGCACGGTTTCCGCGCCCTCCGGGGTGAGGCGCGTGGCGGTTTCAGGCTGGAGCGCCATCAGGGCGCGAACTGCCTTGCGACTGCGCGCCAGCGCATAGCTCTGAAGCGTGTTGGAAAGCGAGAACAGGAACAGCAAAATAGCGCCTTCGGGCGCTTCGCCCACAATTGCCGCGCCTATCGCCGCCAGCACCATCAGCAGGTTCACATCGACCTGACGCTGCCGCAGGGTGCTAATCCCGTCCAGTACGCCGAAGTAGCCCCCGCTGAGATATGCCAGCACATATGCCGTCGTTGCCACCAGACTCCATCCCTGCCAGCTCGCCAGCGCGCCCAGTAGAATCATCGCAAAGTTGACAGCGGTCAGCACGGGTTCCCAGAAGGCGCGGCTTTTCCAGCGCGGCGCGGGCTGCTCCAGCACTCGCACACGACGCAGGAGCGTCTGAGTCGTGCCGATAGGCGGCTCCACCTGCTCTACGGTCAGCACTTGACCATCGAACGAGGCGCGATAGAGCGTCCCATTCATGCGCCACTGCTTGCCGTGCTGGGCGACGCTAGGGCACGCTTCGCAGATGCCTTTCACTGGATCGCGCAGGGAGCAGGTCGGAATACGGGCGCCCAGCTCGCGCAGAACGGGTTCCGCCGCCTGCGCCGCTTGCTCGGCGCTCAACTGAGCAGGGTCATATTCCACCTCCACCATGTCGTTGCGATAGTCGTATCGCAGGCGGCGCAACCCACCTTGCTGCAGCAGGCTCTTCGCCATTTCGTCAGAACATGAGTTCGCCTCGGCGCGGCGCTTCCGGATCTTAACAAGCCATCTCATCGAACAACCTCCTGTGGAGAACGTGCCAGTTCGTCCTGTGCCGTAGTGTCAAACAGGGGTTCCCAGTTGGCGCTCAGCGCCTGACGGTAGGCTTCCCGAATCGCGTCCAGCGGCATCCATACCCCCTCGCGCCAAACCTGCCAAAACTTCCAGCCATTCACGCCCGGTTTTCCTACCAGATGGGACCCTACGCGATGAATGGATCCCACCACGCCGCCCGCCTGCACCATGCCCGTTGCCAGAACGGTGGCGGTGAATCGCCCATCGTGCGAGCGGAGGGTCTCGCCCGGCAGAAGGTAGCCTTGCTCCACCAGCACGCCGAAGGGCACGCGCGGCGGCTTCTGCTCTACGGAATAGTCAATCAATTCCTGCGGGATGGGCTGGATGCGCTCCAGCCGCTGAATCGCCAGCTGGCAATAGGTGGGGTCCTGCTCAATGCCAACATAGTGGCGATGCAGGCGTTTGGCGACCACCGCCGTTGTGCCCGTGCCCAGAAAGGGATCCAACACCACATCACCCGGCTGGCTGGAAAGGGTGATAATCCGATAAAGCAGCGCTTCTGGCTTCTGGGTGGGGTGTGCCTTTTTGCCGTCAATTTTCACGCGCTCGCGCCCGGTGCAAATTGGGAGATGCCACTCCGCACGGAGCTGACGGTCATCGTTGCTGGCGCGCGCAGTTTTGTAGTGGAACTGATAGCGGGCGTCTTTATGCTTAGCCGCCCAGATGAGAATCTCGTGCGAGTGGGTCAAGCGCCTGCCCCGAAAGTTGGGCATCGGGTTCGCTTTGACCCATATCACGGAGTTGAGAATCCAGAACCCCAGGTCCTGCATCAGTTTGCCAATCCGAAAGATGTTATGATAACTGCCGATCACCCAGAGTGCGCCGTCGTCTTTCAGCACGCGCCGACAGCCCTCCAGCCAGTGCAGGCAGAATGAGTCGTATTCCTCGAAGCTGGAGAACTGGTCCCAGGCTTCGTCCACCGCGTCCACTTTGGTGAGGTTCGGGCGCCACAGCTCTTCCTGAAGTTGTAGGTAGTAAGGCGGGTCGGCGAAGATGAGGTCTACCGATTGCTCAGGCAGCTGGGGCAAAATCTTGGTACAGTCGCCCTGTATGACGGTATCGAGCCAGGGATGTTGCATGCCGTCGCCTCCGCGCGTTATTTTACCTCTGTGCCGTTGGCGTGTCCGTTTTGACAGCGGGGGCACAGCCCATAGTAGACAATGCGGGCACCCTGAATCTCGTAGCCCGAGCGCTCCGCCACAGCCCGCTCCACATGCGCAATAAGCTCCTCATCAAAGTCCACCACCTGATGGCACCGCACGCACACAAGGTTGATGTGGGGTTGCAGGTCTGCCTCGTAGTGTTCCATGCCGTCGCCTGCATCGCCCAGCGTGTGTACCAGCCCCAGCTGTTTCAGCACATGGAGCGTTTTGTAAACCGTGGCGAGGCTCAGCGTGGGGAACTGGGGCAGCAGCGCGTGATAAATCATTGTCGCAGTGGGGTGGTCTTTGCTTTCTGCCAGCGTTTTGCAGATAGCCACCCGCTGTGGCGTGATGCGCAATCCCGCTCGCTTCAGTCCTTCAATCAGATGGTTCATCGCTGTCCTCCTTATGGAGAGTGATTTTCCAGTGAGAATTATACTCCATAAGGTGCGATGATGTCAAGGGGGTGGGAGGGTGTTCGAACCATCGTCGTTGGGCAGAACGGTTGCGTCTTATGGGCAGGACTTTACCGGCGGACATCCGTGCCAGAGTGAAGTGAGGGATGTTCGCTAACACCCCTGTCCAAAGTTGAATAGTACCATCAACAGGTCCGCGTCATCTACCACACCATCCTTATTTATATCCTCGTGGTGTGCGTACCCCGTGCCAGCGGTGCCGAAGGCGAACAACACAGCGAGCAGGTCGGAGTCGTCCACGCAACCATCGCCGTTTGTATCACCCATGCGCCAGGTGTCCAGCAGAAATCCTTCTTGACGCTGGGTTGCGCCATTGATTCCCCATCCCACAATGTATCGCCCGTCCGACGTAACGGCTCTGGCTTCCTGAAGTATTGAGCCGTCAGTCAGCAGGCTTGCGAAAGTGGTATTTAGGTTTTCCATGCCTCCTGCTGGTGTCCAGCGAAAGGCGCGAACGTTGCTTGTCCCTACCACAATCGAGCCGTCTGCTGAAACCCCATGGGCATAGGAACTGCCAGACCCGAAGGTCCCGAGATTTTCCATGCCTCCTGATTGCGTCCATCGAAAGGCGCGGGGGAAGGATCCTGGGAGTTCCGCCATCCCGACAACCACACGGCCATCGGCTGAGGCACCGTAAGCTGCGCTTTCAATACCGCCGAGCGTGCCAAGATCCACCATCCCCTCAGCCTGCGTCCATCGAAAGGCACGGAAGGCTCCCACGAATGACCTGCCTACAACCACATTGCCATCCGCTGATACGTCCTGGGCGCCGCTTGCGCCCCCCCCTGGTAGTGTGCCCAGATCCTGCATTCCACCGCCTTGTGTCCAGCGGAAGGCGTGATTGAAGCCGTCGCGGAGCTGGGCGCCGCCCACAATCACCGAGCCGTCTTCCGACACACCAGAAGCCCAGCTCTGGGCGCCGCCAAGTGTACCCAGGTCTTGCACAGTTCCGCTAACCCACCGGCATGCCCGATAGGAGCCGCTGGGGTCGCGCGACCTCCCGACGATCACTATCCCGTCCCATGAAACACCGTAGGCTTCGCCTGACCAACCGCCAAGTGTGCCGAGATCCTGCATACCGTTTGCTTGTGTCCAGCGAAAAGGACGCTCGTAGCCAGAGGCGTTGTATGCCATCCCCACCACTGTGCAACCATCAGCCGAGACGCCGTAAGCGTAGCTCCAATTGCCACCGAGCGTACCCAGCCATGTCAAACTCTGCGCGTGTGAAAGGCTTGCTCCTGCAACGAGCCACAAAAAGAGGCTCCAGACCTTTAGAGGCGTGCATGGTGCTTTACTCAGTGCCCACATTCAAATCAGCCTCCTTATACGGACGCACCTCCTTCGCAAGCGGAAGGCGCTGTAACACAATTATACCTGTCAAGACATTTAAATGCTCGATTGGGGCTACTATAATCACCAAAGCAAGTATCTCCAATCTTGTGCCGTTCGTTATCGGCATGCTTACACACAGGTATGCCTATAGTAGGGGTGTGTGTTCTGCGGTGGTCGGGTATCAGAGAGAACACCCCAGCAATCCAATATTGTTTAAGGGGTATACTCCCTGCCCGATGGGCAAGGCGTCGCTGAAGTCTGCTTCCCCGAAGCGCCCGAGGGGCGCGTGGGCGTGGGCAGTTGCGCTTTTTGTGCTGGCGTTCGGCATCCGTTATGTGGGCATCCGCTGGAGCCTGCCCAACGCGACGCACTACTACAGCTATCACCCCGACGAGTGGCTGGTGCTGTTAGCCAGCTACTTTGTGATGAACCCCTACGCGGGCGATTGGTTACCCGGGTTTTACAACTACGGCACGCTTCCGATGATCCTGTGGAGCGCGTGGCTGCACTGGCTTAGCGCGTTCGGCGTGATTGCGCCACTCCCGGAGAATCCCACACCCCTGCAACTGGCGCAGTTGCGAGCCGATTTGGTGTTCTGGGCACGCCTGTTGACGGCTTTGCTAGGGGCGGGCACGGCGGTGGTGGTGGCGCGCACTCTGGCGCTGCTTGCGGGCGAGCGAGCGGGGCTGTTTGCTGGGTTAGCCCTAGCGCTGGCGCCTGCATTTGTGGTGCATAGCCGCTTCCAGACCGTGGATGTGCCCACCACCTTCTTCGTGGCGCTCACCTTTTATCAGTCGGTGGTGTTGTGGGAGGCTCCCAATCGGTGGCGCACTTTGCTCTGGGGAGCGTTCTGGGCGGGGTGTACGGCGGGGAGCAAGTATAACGCAGGGCTGGCGATTCTTGCGCTCTGGGTGAGCTGGGGACTGCTCACAAAGCACGACAGTCGAGGCTGGAGCGCGATACTCGGCGGGATTCTCGCCAGTATGGGGGTGGCGCTACTGACTTTTTTACTGGTGTGTCCTGGCAGCTGGGCGGACAGCGAGAAGTTCTGGCACGATTTTCGCTACGAAGTGCGCCATGTGCAGCAGGGGCACGGCGAAATTTTTACGGACACGGGGCTGGGCTGGGTCTATCACCTGTACCCGAACTTGACGACGGGGTTCACGCTGACGGGGCTGGTGCTGGGGGTGATGGGCTGGCTCTGGGCGGGGCGTCGGGAGCGGGCGCTATGGGGAATCGCGCTGGCATCGCTGGCGTACTACCTTTTGATCGGGAGCGCGGAGGTGCGCTTCATGCGCTATACCTTTCCGTTATTCCCCGCGCTGGCAATCGGATTGGGGCTATGGCTGAGTGAAGCGGCAGGTAAACTCCAGCGTGCAGGGCAGTGGCTTGTCCCGCTTGCGCTGATGGCGCAAGCGGTTTACACAGCGGATTACACACTCTGCATGCTCCAGCGTGACGCCCGCGAGCAGGCTGCCGACTGGCTCGAGGGAAAGGTTGGTGTGGGCGCGACGATTGCGTTTCCCACCGTGCCGTGGTTTTACACCCCGCCTCTATTCCCTGAGACGGGGGAGCTGTTCTGGCAGAAGCGTCTGGAGGCGATGCAGGCTTTCAAGGGGCGCTATCGGCTGGTGTCGCTCGCGCCGCCTGAGTGGAGCGTGGAAAACCTGCGCCAGTATCAGCCTGATTATGTGGTCATCAGTGAGTTTGAGGCGCGGGATGTGGCGCGTATCGGGCGGGCGGATTATCGCGCGTTTATGCAAGCACTACAGCAAGAGTATGTGCTGATGGAGGTGTTCTCCAACGGTCCTTTGCTGGTGGGCAATCGGCAGGGCCTGCCTCATGACATGCTCTACATCTGTCCCGAAGTGATGGTGTGGGGCAGGAAAACACAGGTGGAAGACCAATTAGGTACTGGAGGTGCGCCATGATTGTAGACACCCTTTCAAAAGCGTTTTTGCGTAGCGTGGAGGAACACGGCGACAAGACTGCTCTACTGGTCAAGCGCGAGAAGCAGTTTCGACCGATTACCTATCGCGAGCTGGGGCGGCGCGTCTATCAGTTTGCGCGAGGGCTTCACGCGCTGGGGGTGGCTTCGGGCGACCGCGTGGCAGTTCTCTCGGAAAACTGCCCCGAGTGGGCGATTACCGACTGGGCGAGCCTCTGCCTGGGCGCCATCACCGTGCCAATTTATCCTACCTTGACTCCCGCACAGGTGCAGGAGATTCTCCTGGATTCGGAGCCGAAGGTGCTGGTGGTGAGCGACAAGCGCCAGCTCAAAAAGGCGCAGGACGCGCTCAAGGATACCACGCTCCCGATAACGCTCATCTGCATGCAACCTGGTGAAGAGGGCGACGCGCTCCCGTTTGAGCAGGTTATGAACATGCCAGGCGAGCTGAGCGAGGAAGCCTTCCGTAAAATGGCGCTCAGCGTGCAACCCGACGACCTCGCCACGCTGATTTATACCTCTGGCACCACCGGCGAGCCGAAGGGCGCGATGCTCACCCATGCCAACTTCGTCTCCAACATTCAGGCGTCGCTGGAGGTGCTGGAGATTCAGAAAAACGACCTGTTTCTGTCGTTTCTGCCGCTGAGCCATGTGTTTGAGCGGATGGCAGGACACTTTCTGCCGATTTATGCGGGGTTGACGATTGCCTACGCCGAGAGCCTATTCACCCTCGCGGCGGACATGGTGGAGGTCAAGCCGACAGTGATGCTGGGCGTGCCCCGATTTTACGCTTCGGTGCAGGATCGAATCCTCGCCTCAATTCGGGAGCAGACGCCGCTGAGGCAGAAACTGTTTTACAAGGCGCTGGAGGTGGGCAAAATTTACTCAAAATGCTGGCGGGAGGGACGCCCATGCCCGCTGGGGGTTCGGCTGATGCATGCCGTGCTGGACAGGCTGGTGGGCGTGAAGATTCGCGAGCGCGTGGGTGGGCGTTTGCGCTTCTTCGTGTCGGGTGGCGCCGCCCTGCCCAAAGAGACCGCCGAATTCTTCCATGCTTTTGGCATTCTCATTCTGGAAGGCTATGGTTTGACTGAGACCAGCCCGGTGCTGACCGTGAACCCTCTGCATGCGCCCCGATTTGGCAGCGTGGGGAAACCCATCCCGGGCGTGGAAATCAAAATTGCGGAAGATGGCGAGATTCTAGCACGCGGTCCGAACATCATGAAGGGCTACTGGCATAAACCTGAAGCCACCCGCGAGGCGATTGACCCCGACGGCTGGTTCCACACAGGCGATATCGGCTATATGGACGAACATGGCTACCTCTACATTACCGACCGCAAGAAAGACATTATCGTGCTGGCAAATGGCAAAAATGTGGCGCCTCAGAAGCTGGAGAACTTGCTCCGCAGCAGCCTGTTTATTCAGGAAGCGGTGGTGTTCGGCGATAAGATGAGTGCGCCTGTCGCCCTGATTATCCCCGACATGGAGATGCTCAAACAGTTCGCCCAACAGCACGAGCTGGACACTTCCGACATCCCCAGCCTGCTGGAGCATGAGCTGGTGCAGAAGCGCTTCCGTCAGGAGATAGAGCAGGTGAACCGCGAGCTGGCGGACTACGAGCGCATCAAAGGCTTCCGCCTGATTGCCACGCAGTTCACCATCGGCGACGAGTTAACCCCGACGCTCAAGGTGAAGCGTCGGGTAGTGGCGCAAAAGTACGCCCGTCTGATTGCGGAGATGGCGCGTTAGGAGACTGCGCGCTGCTGGATGAACTCCGAGACCGCCGACGAGGGCACCACAGAGAAAGGGTGCGTGGGAACTCGTGCCACGCGCTCGAACGGGTTTGCGTAAGCGCGCCCTACGGCGTCCCAGCTCAGCATCGCCGCCTTCTTCTGGGCGACGGCGCGATGGTAGCGCATCAGCATCGGGTCCGACAGCAGCTGCAGAATGGCGTCGGCGATCGAGTCGGGATTGCGGAACTCCACCAGCATCCCACCGCCATCAGCAAGCACTTCCTGCGCGTACAGATAAGGCGTGGCAATCACCACGCATCCCGCCGCCAGGGCGTAGGCTAAGGTGCCGCTCGTAATCTGGTCGGGGTTCAGGTAGGGCGTGATGTAGAGGTCAGTCGCCCGCAGATAGAGCCGAATGTCTTCCAAACTCAGATAGCGGTTCTCGAATACGACATGCTCTTGCAAGCCGAGCC
>JBBIQJ010000042.1:0-17343 GCA_037442385.1 Armatimonadota bacterium | reverse complement strand
CCTCATCGACGGTTTTGCGGATATCGCTCCAGATAGAAATGGAGTAGCGCGTCCATGTGGCGCCGTCCAGATTGTTTGCCCGTTTGGCCGTGTAGGGCGCTGCAGCTTCAGCGACCTCATCGACCTCGTAGAGCGTTTCGAGGTCTATGGGCAGCAGGGGCGATGGTTCATGCTGTCGGTTCATAAAGAGATTTTACTCCATTGTTCGATCACGCAGGGTGGCTGGGAAAGAAACGCCAATTCTGTGAGATTTGTCGTTGGAACTTTTTGGGCTGTTGTTCGTCCTCGATAGAGTTAGGTGACTCCCATGCAAAGGCGAAAAGACTGGTGGAGAGCCGTTTCTTGCTGGTTTGCGGGAGCAGGATTCTTGAGTTTTTCCAGCCTGACTTCAGCACAGTTTGTGTGGATTCAGCATGCGCCCAGCTTCACGGACCACCTGAACGGGGTGGCGTTCTTAACACCGATGCACGGTTTTGTGGTCGGTACGCGCGCCATGCTGAAGGAAACGCGAGATGGCGGGCGCACATGGCATTCTCGCAGCGGCGTGAGCGCCACCACACCCACTGTAGACCCCTTCTACGAGATACTGTTTCTGGACTCGCAGGTCGGTTTGATCACGGGCAATAATGATTTCGCGTTCCGCAGCACCGACGGGGGGTTGACCTGGCAGCGGATGTCGTCTATGCTGACGGGTTCATGGTACTACCTTGATGCCGTGTCGCCCCACATGGTTTTTGTTGGCGCGAACGGCAGTTGCGGGTTCTCAGGGAATGCGGGGCTGACCTGGGAGCGACGCTCGGTCTACCCGGACTGTCCGATTATGTACGGCATGGATTTTCGCGACGCGAACTGGGGGCTGGCGGTCGGTAACCACGCTTCCTTAGGCGTGGGCATCTATCTCACAACCGACGGCGGGCGCACCTGGAGCCAGAGGTTAGCAGGCGCCTTCAGCGATGTGGTCTTTATGGATTCCAATGTGGTGCTGGCAACCAACGGCGCAATCTACCGCTCCTCTGACGCAGGGTTCAGCTGGATGCAGATCACCCCTCCAGTAGGAGTGGCGGAACTCGAACGGGTGGATAGTAGCACCCTTGTGGGCGTGTCGGACTTGGGCGACATCTGGCGCAGCGCAGATGGCGGCTTTACATGGGAGAAAGTCTGAAACGGGATCGGCAACCCGACCAGCACGGGCACCTGGGATGCTCGTTTCCTCAACGCGCAGAACGGCTGGGTGATTGGACCTGAAGGGATAATGCTGGCTTCAAGGGATGGCGGTCGCACATGGCGACTCGTAAGCAATGGGGTTGCTGACGATGTGCTGGCTATCAAAATGGCGTCGTCCACAAAGGGCTACGCCGTTACGCGCTTCTCGTATCTGCTGCGCACTCGCGATGGCGGGCGGTACTGGGAAGCAAAGCGACTTACCGTCACGGATAATGTCTACCAGCATCCCGAAGGCTTGCGGACTCTCGATGCGCTCGACGGCCAGTTCGCCGTCGCCGCAGGGATTGGCGGGATTGTGTTCAAAACGGAAGACGGCGGCGAGACATGGCAGCCGATTGGCTACCCGACCCTCTCCGGACTTTTCGATATCTACGATGTGCGCTTCACCAGCCGCCAAACAGGTTGGGTTGTCGGGTGGGATAACGATTTAGGTCACTACCGCAATATTTATCGCACGACAGACGGCGGGCTGACCTGGCAACTGGTTATGCCCCTGCAGGCAGCAACTACCTACTACGCTGTTGATTTTGTGGGCAGTAGCGGCTGGATTGTGGGACCACGCTCCTACATGCTGCGCACAACGGATGGAGGCAATACATGGCGGCAAGTGAACCTGCCTTATGGGAATGTGACCAATCTACGATTCGTCGATGTGGGCTTTGCAACGGAGCAAATAGGCTGGATGATCGGTGGGCAAGGCTATGTGCTGCGCTCTACCGATGGCGGGCAGACCTGGGTGCGTCAAAACTCTAACGCCCTCGAAGACCTAGTAGCGCTTTATGTGGTAAGTCCGAACGAGGCGTGGATTGCGGGCATACAGGGCGGGATTTTCCGTACTGTGGATGGTGGGCAGACCTGGGTGCGCGAGCAAACGGGCTATCCGGGTCCCCTGACCGCCCTGCACGGCACGCCTGATGGGCAACTGGTCGCTGGCGGCTACGAGGGCTTCCTGATGGCGCGCCGACAGGGCAACCGCGTAATCCCTGCTAGTGTTTCGATCCCCTTCGGGTCCATCTACTCGGGCAGCACAACAGCAGTGCGCAACAGCGACAATAACTACCTGATACTGGAGAGCCGGACGCCCACTCAGTCGGGCGATCCTTATGTGCAGGTGATGGTTGAAGGTGTAGCAAGCGCGCGCCCCTGGGGGCAGCTCACCTTCCGCTTTGAGGGCAAATCCAACGCCTCGCCCCTGACCAGAGTCAGGCAGGTGCTGGAACTGTTCAACTTCGCGACCAGCCAGTGGGAGGTTCGAGAGGAACGGTTGCCTGACCAATCCGACGACGGGGTGTGTGAGACCTTCGTGCAAAATCCCTCGTCCTACATCCAGGCAGGCACGGGGCGAATGCGCGCCCGGATCAGCTGATACAAAGTGGGCGATCTCCTTGCAGATCCCTGGCATGTGTGGGTAGACTGTGTGCAATGGAGTCTGCTTCCGCCTGCGATTACAGGCGATGTGAATGGCGATGGCTGTGTGGACGACGCCGACCTGTTGACCGTGCTGTTTGCGTTCGGACAGTCAGGTGCGGGCTTGCCTGAGGATGTGAACAGCGATGGCGTGGTGGACGACGCCGACCTGTTGACCGCGCTGTTCAACTTCGGGCAGGGATGTTAGGCGGATTCGTGGTATAATCCTTCTGTGACTCGCGAGCAGTTTCGGGCGCGCCTGGAGCAGGGGGTGCTGATTGCCGACGGCGCCATCGGTACGATGCTGGCGCTGCGCGGTGTGCCGACTCCTTATGAACTCGCGAACCTGCTCTATCCCGATGTTGTGCGGGCGCTCCATCGGGAGTATTACGAAGCAGGAGCGCGCCTGATAGAAACCAACACCTACACCGCCAATCGGGTGCGCCTTTTTAACCTCCCTGAGCGCGGCAGCGAAGCGCCCCCCACCTACAGCCTTCTGGAGCAGTTCGGTTCGCCCGAAGAGCTGGTGCGCCGCATCAATCAGGAGGCGGTGCGTCTGGCACGTGAGGCGGTGGGGGCGGATGCGCTTGTGTTTGGCTCGGTGGGGCCTGTGGGCAAGCCGCTGGAACCCATCGGCGAGACTCGACTGGATGAAGCCGAGCAAGCGTTCCGTGAGCAGATTCGTGCGCTCCTTGAAGCAGGCGTGGACGGGCTGATTCTGGAAACTTTTATAGACCCTCGCGAGCTGGAACTGGCGATTCGTGTCGCGCGTGAACTTGCGCCCGACCTGCCCTTGATTGCCTCCAAAGGGTTTGTAGAGGACGGCGAAACCTTAATGGAGGGTCTGCCCGAACGCTTTGCGCACACCTTGAGTGCGCTGGGCGTGGACGTGATTGGGGCGAACTGTGTGGTGGGACCCCAGCGCATGCTGGACATCGTGCGCATGATGGCGACGGGCACAGACCTGCCCCTCTCTTCGATGCCGACTCCAGGCTTGCCCCAGCTGGTACGCGGGCAGGTGGTGTACGATATTCACCCCGACTATTTCGGGCGGTATGCAGTGCGTCTGGTGGAGGCAGGGGCGCAGGTTGTAGGCGGCTGCTGTGGCACGACGCCTGACCATATCCGCGCGGTGGCGCAGGCAGTGTCCCGAACGCCCGTCAAGCGCAAAGCGATCAGTGTGCGCACGGCGGTGCGCGAGCGTAAAGAGGAGGAGTTGCCCCTTGCCGAGCCGTCGCGGCTGTCCCAGCTGCTGGGTAAAGAGCGCGTGATTGCGGTGGAGCTGGACCTGCCCCGCGGACTGAAAGTGCAGAAAGTGATCGAGGGCGCCCGCCTGCTCAAAGAGCATGGGGTGCATGTGATTGACATCTCCGACGGCGCACGCGCCCGCCTGCGCATGAATGTAATCGCCATCTCCCATCTGGTCCAGCGCGAGGCAGGGATTGAGGTGATGATGCACTTTGCCTGCCGCGACCGCAACCTACTGGCGATTCAGGCGGACCTGCTGGGCGCGCACGCGCTGGGCATTCGGAATGTGTTGGCGATTACGGGCGACCCCGCCCAGATAGGCGACTACCCCACCGCTACCAGCGTGTTCGATGTGGATGCGATTGGCCTGGTGCGCATCCTGCGGCGCTTCAACGAAGGGCGCGACCTCGCGGGCAACACGATAGGCGTGCGGGCGAACTTTACCATTGCGGTTGCCTACAACCCGCTCGCGCCTGATCCCGAAACCGAGCGCGACCGCCTGCGCAAGAAGATAGACGAAGGCGCGCATCTGGTCTACACCCAGCCGATTTTTGAGATGCGCATCGTGGAAGAGACTGCCGAGCTGATGAACCGATTCAAGGTGCCGTGGTTGGTGGGGGTGTTGCCGCTGCGAAGCGCGCGCCACGCCGAGTTCATGCATAACGAAGTGCCGGGCGTGTTCATTCCGGAACCGATTTTGCGGCGGATGGCGGAGGCGCCCGAAGAGGACGCGCTGGCTGTAGGGCTGGAGATAGCGCAGCAGTTCGTGAGTGAGGCGGCACCCTGCGCGCAGGGGGTCTACCTGATGCCGCCTGCGGGCAGCGCCCAGATAGCTCTGCAGGTGATCGAGGCGCTTGGTTAAAACTTTCGGGGGAGCAACGCTTTTAGCAAGGGGAGATCACGAAAATCGCGCCTGCGCACAGGTCCTAGCCGCACCACGACTGTTCCGATATCGAACAGCAGATAGAGTCGCTGACCGCCTGCGCCAGCCGCCATCGCGAAATGGCTCTTCGTATTTCTGGTGCTTCTGAAAACGGAAGGATCGGGCGTAAGCCAGAAGGTCAACCCGTAGGCAGGGTTTACGGGGGTTCCCTTGAAGCACTCCATGAGTGCCGCCGCTGGTAGAATGGTTTGACTTTTCCACTGCCCTTGTTGCAGAAGCCACTGCCCATAGGTTGCCCAGTCGCGCGCCGTTGCACTGGCACCACCCGGTACGGCTATCTCTTGCGACCCTCCCCATGTCTTCTGCCAAAACACGCGCACCCCCAGTGGCTTGAGCAAACGACGGTTCATGTATTCCTCAACACTCTCCTTCTTTAGTTTCTGTTTTAGCACCCCACCAAACGCTAAGAAGGGGACAGGTCCGTAGGCGAAGCGGGTTCCTGGTTCCCAACGGACGGGTTGGCGCAATGCCTCTTCGTCGGACATCCAGTCGCCAAGCCTACCTCCTGATAGCCCCGAAGTCAGGGTAAGCAGCTGCCGCAGGGTGATTTTCGATTTTCGACTCTCCTCCTTCCACTCTGGAATAGTGTCGGCGACCCGCTCATCCAGCGAGCGAAACAGACCGTCCTGAACCGCCGCAATTGCCAAGGGACCAACAAAGCTCTTGGAACCGCTGGCGAGGGGTGCAGGACGCTCTGCAGACCAGCCATTGGCATATCGCTCGAAGTGGATGACACCCTCTTGCAGGACCAGCAAGGCACAGGAGCCGAAGCGTTCGGCGACGCGCCATGCATTGTCAAAATCGAACTCAACAGGCACTCCCATATGGGAGTGGACGCTATGATATCAGGCGGGGTTCACTGACTTGAGGTATGAACGGTTGATCCCACTGTCGTTTCGGGCGCTTCCACCACCGCCCGATCCAGCGTCAGCGGACGATAATAGGGGTTGCGCCACACTAACTTCAGGGCGCAGTTGAGCGACTCGTCGTCTCCCTCCAGATAGTCCACAATCCCGCCTTCGGGCATGAAGCTTAACCCCTCATAAAACACCTGATAAGGGTCGTAAAGCAGGTTAATATAGCTGTTCAGCAGGCGTTGCTTTTGCTCGGAGGTGAGCGTTTCGGGGTTGTAGCCCTGTTCCATCACCCACTTGCGGAATCGGGGGAGCCTGCCATAAACGAGCGTCTGATACACATGCGAACGAATAAACAGCCGTCGGCTGGCGATAAACAGCGCCCGCGCCGCCTCCTGCTTTTGCGAGGCGATGCTGACTGCGTAAAGATACTCCCCCAGCGGGCTGTGGCTGGCGCAGGTGCCTCCCGCTGTGTCGTGATGCCAGTTGTCGCGAATCTGGTGGCGGTGGAGGTAAATCACCATGCTATAGGCGTAAATACGCCCATCAAACTCAGCGACCAGAAACCCCAGCGGATGGTTCTGCATCCACGCCTCAAAATAGTCGCGTGCAAGCGCGGCGTTTCCAAACAGCTGGTCTAACTCCACAACACGGTCTAAATCGCGCGCCTCTGCAGGGCGCACCTGAAAAAGCCCTACCATCATCATTGCTGTGCCTACCTTTCCCAGGTTGGGAACGAGACAATATGCAAAAACGGAGAGCCGACAAATGTCAACTCTCCGTCGTGAGCAATCTGTGGGCATAATTATACACCACCTCTGCGCAATTCCTGCTTCAGGGCTTCGGAAACAGGTATAATTTTGTGAGGTCAATGCCCAGAATACGCACGCACTATGTTTGTTCTGTCTGCGGCTACACGACGCCGCGGTGGGTAGGGCGCTGTCCCGAATGTGGGGAGTGGAACACGCTTCAAGAGGAAACCCAGAATGTTGTCAAGCACGCGCCGAAGCGGGGCGGGGGCATGCAGGTCGTTACGCCTGCACGCGCCTACGCCGTAGAAGACCTGCCAGACGACACGGAAACACGCCTGCCCACAGGCATTGCTGAGTTTGACCGCGTGCTGGGAGGTGGGGTTGTCGCGGGTTCGCTGACCCTGATAGGCGGCGAACCGGGCATCGGCAAAAGCACGCTCATGCTTCAGGTCGCGAACGCGCTCGCGAAGCACGGCACGGTGCTTTATATCACGGGAGAAGAGTCGTTGCGCCAGGTTCGCATGCGCGCCCTCCGACTGCACGCTACCCACCCCAACCTGAAGGTCGCCACAGGAGCAGAGCTGGAGCCGATTTTGAGCCTGCTGGAAGCAGAGCAGCCTCTGGGCGCTATCGTGGACTCCATTCAGACGCTGTATAGTCCCGAACTGGAGGGGATTGCGGGCACGGTGTCGCAAATCCGAACCTGTGCTGGTGCGCTCCAGCGCCTCGCCAAAGAGCATGAAATTGCGCTCTTTTTGATCGGGCATGTCACCAAAGAGGGCGCGCTGGCAGGCCCCAAAGTGCTGGAACACCTTGTGGACACCGTGCTTTATTTTGAGGGCGACCCGCAGGGGTTGTTCCGAATCTTGCGGGCGACCAAGAACCGTTTTGGCGCGACGGATGAGATCGGCGTGTTCGACATGCGCCCTGAAGGGCTGGTGGCGGTTCCCAACCCGTCCGAGCGGTTGCTGGCGGAGCGTGCCGAGGGGGCGCCGGGGTCGGTGGTGTTTCCTGCGCTGGAGGGGAGTCGCGCGCTGCTAATGGAGATTCAGGCGCTCACGACCCCCTCGTTTCTCAATAACCCGCGTCGGGTGATTACGGGGCTGACCTATGAACGGGTGAGCCTCGTGCTGGCAGTAATGGAAAAGCGGCTGGGTTTTCGGATGATTCAACACGATGTGTTTGTGAATGTGGCAGGCGGAATGCGCGTCTCGGAACCTGCCGCCGACCTGGCGGTTCTGGTGGCAGTCGCTTCGGCGATGCGCAATCAACCTGTGCGCTCTGACCTTGTGCTGTTTGGCGAGGTGGGTTTGGGCGGTGAGGTGCGGGGCGTGCCTCACATGGAAGCGCGCCTGCAGGAAGCGGCGCGACTGGGTTTTCGCTACGCGCTCGTGCCGAAGAGCAACCTTCAACGCCCCCACGAGCGGCTGCCTCTCTCCACCCTTCCCGTGCGCACCGCACAGGAGGCGATTCGGATGGCGCTCCAGCCCCAGCCCGAAGCTGAGGAACCTGAAGAGGACGACTCGCCCTTCCGATAAGAGAGGTATACTATGCAAGCAGGTGGAGCCATGCGAAACTTTCTGATGCTATTCGGCTATGTGGCGCTTCTGGGACTGGCGACGGCGCAAGCCAGGCCGCCGCAGACAGTGCAACAAAAACTCAACGCCATCCGCTCCCTGATTGACTACCGACTGGTGCAACTGGCGGACGAATACTGGCACGACGGACAGCACTACAAAACGATGGCGATTCTGTTCGTGCTGATTGAGTACGACCCGAAGGATGTGGAGACTTACTCCAATCTGGGCTGGATGCTGGACAGTTACGGCGAGACGGCGCGCGCATTCCAGATTTATGAGCGCGGGATTCGCGCCAACCCCGACCGCTACGACCTCTACTATGATATCGGCTTCTGGTATCACCAGAAGGGCGAGCTCACGCGTGCCCGCGCCTACCTGGAGAAGGCGGTCCAGTTCCCGAATGTGCCCGCCTTCGTATGGAAGACGCTGGCACACACTTACGAGAAGCTCGGCGAGTACGAGGAGTGCCTGCAGGCGTGGGAAAAAGCAAAACAGATAGACCCCAGCGACGGCGCTGTAGAACTGAACATGAACCGCGTGCGTAAGAAACAGCAGGAGGCACGCTCGAACTCCAGTTGAGGTGAACCGCCTATGATGCATCCCATAGACCTGCTCATTCTGCTACTACGCGGACTGGTGATAATCATCATTATTGATGTGGTGTTTTCGTGGATCCGGGTGGCAGGCGGGCGTGTGCCGCGCTATAATCCTGTTGTGCGTTTCATCGAACGGGTCAGTAATGCGGTGGTAGACCCCTTCCGCCAGCTTCAGAACCGCCTGCTCCGCTCGATGGGCGTCGGGTTCATTCCGCTGGACTTCTCGCCTCTGTTTGCGATTATCGCGATTCAGTTCGTTATCCATCTGCTCAGGCAACTGCGATGAATGATCCGAAACGGCTGACGGTACTGGAGATAGAGTCTAAAAAGTTTCGCAAGCGCCTGCGGGGGTATGACCCTGCGCAGGTAGAGGCGTTCCTGCAGCTGGTGGCGGCGCACTACGAGGAGGTTCTCACTGAGAACCATCGGATGCGCGAGGAGCTGCTGGGCTTACGCGAAGAGGTACAGCGCTACCGTGCGATGGAAAGCACGCTCAAAGAGGCGCTGGTGCTGGCGCAGAAGAGTGCCGATGAGACTCGCGCGAACGCCCACAAAGAGGCGGAGCTGATCCTTCGCGAAGCGCGCTTACAGGCAGAGCGTATCCAGCAAGAGGCTCAGGCACGGGCGGAACAACTTCAGAAAGAGATCGAAACGCTGGAATCTCATAAGCGCGCGGCTCTGCTGGAGTTCCGCGCGCTGTTGCTCAGCCACTTGCAGGCGCTGGAGATGCCCACGCACGCCGTCGCAGAGGAGGCAGCCCCTGCGGACGGCGCCTCAGTTGAAACAGGCTGACTACTCCGCGTGGGTGTAGGGCGAATCTTTGAGCCGAAGGCGCACCGTGCGCGTGTTGTGAGACAGTGTGAACTCCACATCGGCTGGCTTGGCATTTTCGGGCAGGCGAATACGCCAGCGGTTCGCGCTCAAGCGCTCCACTTTGAGGCTCGTTTTGCCCGCGCGCGCCTGAACCTTCGCGCCCTGCGGTGCGACCTCGCCTTCCAGTATCCCCGGACGCTCGCGTGTCCACACCAGATACGGCTCGCCGCGGCTGATAGCGCGCATATACGCCACCATCGGTGCAATCGCCTCCGAAGGCATACCAATCGCGCCGGGCATGCTCTCTACCATCTCGGTCAACTCGCGCTCCGTTCTGTATTTTTTCTCGAATTCTTTCTCAAACAGCGACCCTTCCTTGCCATGGCATGAGCTGCACCGTTTTTCGAAGGTGGAAACGACCTCTATTCTGGCAGGGCGCGGGCTGGTGCCCGACAACCCGATCAACACAAGCCCTAAAATGCACGCGCTGACGCTAATCGCCTTTCGCATAACGCTTGCCTCCAATCCACGAGATGCGATAGATTCTACCCGTTGTGTCGCAAGTAAACAGTACGCTACCGTCGGGCGCTTCAGCGCAGTCCACAGGACGCGCCAGCACACGCCCGTCTTCGGTGAGCGTTTTCACGATGGTGAGACTCCCGAACGGCTTGCCTGTTACATCGTCAAACAGCACGCGCTCGATACGGTAGCCGTCGGGTTTGGCGCGGTTCCATGAGCCACGACACGCCACAAACATGTCGCCCTTATGGTTGGGGAAGTGGTCTCGGGTGAGGAAAGTGAAGCTGTTCGCTGCCCAGTGTGCGCCGAAGCACCACGCGGGCGGCTCCGTTTTGGCTGCCAGCTCCACGATATCGGGGCGTTTTTGATACTCTATACGGGGAAGCTTGTTGCCCGTGATGAAAGGGTGTCCGTAGAATTTGCCTTCCTGATAGTGGTTCAGCTCATCGGGCGGGTTATAGTCCGTGATGGGCTGGAAAGTGCCCGGTCGCTCGCCGAGTGTGCGTCCGAACCAGTCGCTGCCGTGGTCTATGCCCCAGATTTCGCTGGTGCCGGGGCGCAGGCGCAGTTTCTCGGTGTTGCGGATGCCGCTGGCGAACAGCGTTTTACCGGTGCCGTCTTTGTTGAAGCGCCAGATTTTCTGGCGTTCGGTGTCGGTCTCATCGTTAATGTTGCCTGAGTCGCCGATCGCTGTGTAGATGTAGCGCTCCGTAACCAGAATGGGGCGCCACCAGTGCCCTCCGCCTCGGGGCAGCTTGCCTTCGGGAATGACGGTAACCACCTCGTCGGCTTTTCCGTCGCCGTTGGTGTCGCGTGCCTTGTGAATGGCGCCCGTCTGAGTGAACCAGAGCCAGCCGTCGGCGAAGTGCATTCCGTGGACTGTGGGGTAGCCCGATACGAAGGTGTTCACAATCTCATAGCGTCCATTGCGCAGGCGCAGGGCCAGGATGTCACCTTTCTGCGGTCGGCTCAGGTAGAGTGTCCCTTTGTTATCGAACTCTATGAAGCGGGCGTTTTCGATGTTGTCTGCCACGAGGTCTACCCGATAGCCAGGGCGCACCCAGAACGGAGGCACGCCTGCGCCGCGCTGGGATTGGGGCGCCGCCTGGGTTCGGGTCGGGGAACTGGTACGCTGAGCGGTCAGACAGCCTGCAATCACAAGCGCCACAATCCCTGTTGCAACACTCGCGAGAACGGTGCGTTTCATAGCGCGAGAATTGTACCTGATTCTCACTGGTGGGGAAGATGTGCCTGGACTACGGTATGGGCGCCGCGGTACAGGCAGGAGTGGCAGGATTGGAGATCCAGATGGCATCCAGTTTCGGGGTAAAACGGTAGTAATGGCGCCACGGAAGCACGGAGTCGGCTTCCCGCCGCGCTTCCAGCCTATCGCGAATCAACTGGACATAGGCAGGGTCAATTTCTATCGCAACGCAGTAGCGCCCTAACTGCTCCGCCACAACAGCGGTTGTCCCGGTGCCTGCAAACGGGTCTAACACCTAATCGCCCGGCTTGGTAGAAGAGAGCAGAATCCGCAACAACAGGGCGACAGGCGACTGCTGCTTATGAAGACGCTCTCCAGAGGGGTCCCGCAGAGCTTCATCGCCTGCGAAATAGCCTGAGGTCAGCTCGCGAATGTCGCTCCAGCAATCGGTCACGAATACCCCATTTTCACGGGGGTACTTGTGATACGGTTCTGGGGGCAAGTCTATTCGCAAGCGATGAAAGACGCGGGGACGACGCCCTCTCGTCGCGAAGGCGATAATCTGATACTGCTTTCCAAAACGACAGGTTCCTGGCACAGCAGAGGTTTTCTTGAGCCAGATAATCAGGTTCTGGAGCGTCCACCCCGTCTCGCGTAGGATGCGCAGCACAAACTCCGCGTTCTTTTCGCGCTGCATGAAATAGAGGGCACCGCCCTCTTCCGTACACTCGTACACTTTACGGCAAACCTGTTCCAGCCATTCCCAGTAGAGAGGCTCTGGCTGGTCGTCATCGAAGTAGGCGTAGTCTTTGCCCTGATTGAATGGCGGGTCCAGGAAGGTCAGGGCTATAGGGATGCCCTGGTCGCGCACCGTGTCCAGTGCCTGTAGGCAGTCGCCTTGAATCAGGTGAACCATCGCTGGAGCGCCTCTCTCATACGGCTCGGTAATTGTACCCCCTCGCCTGAGGTATAATCGGAAATATGGTTACGCGCGAGCAGATTGAGCGCGCCAAACAGCAGGGCGACACTGCCTTTTTCCAGCAAGCATTAGATGCACGCCATAGCACACGCCACCTGGTGACGGTGCTGGAGAAGCTCGGTCGCTTGACGCCCGATTTTGACCCCACACCGCTGTTGAATCTGTTGAGTCATCCCAGTGCCGAAGTGCGCCTTGCTGCCGCAAAAGGGTTAGCACGCCTTGAAAACCCTGCTCTTTTGCCATCTTTCACTCAATACCTGCGCACGGAAGCCAGCACCCTGGTTCGCAGGGAGCTGGTTTCTGCTATTGGGCGTTTGCGCTTACCAGAGGCAATCCCGATCCTCGCCGAGTGCCTGGACGATCCGGACCCGAAAGTGGTGCTTCAGGCGATTCGGGGACTGCTTTGTCTGCGCCACTATGCTGATGTGCAGGCGATTCTAAACCCGCTTGCGGAATACCCAAATGAACTGGTTCGCGCCTCCGTTCGCCGCGAGCTAACACCCTCCAGAGTGGATACGGCGGATGTGCCTCATCCTGTTAGTCCAGACTGGCTCAAAAACCTGATGGTGTGCGCCGATGTGCTGGAAATGCTTGCGTATGTGCCTGATGAGTCCGTACATCTGACATTCACCTCGCCGCCATATTACAACGCACGCGACTATACCTTATATCGCAGCTATGAGGAGTATCTCGAATTTCTGGTACGGGTGTTTCGGGAGGTGCATCGTATCACCAAAGAGGGGCGGTTTTTTGTGCTGAACACCTCGCCTGTCCTTATCCCGCGCATGAGCCGTCAGCACTCCAGCAAGCGGTATGCGATACCGTTTGACATCCATCCGCGTCTGATAGAGATTGGCTTTGAGTTTATTGACGACATCATTTGGGTCAAACCTCCTGGCAGCGCGAAAAATCGCAACGGCGGTTTCTTTCAGCACCGCAAGCCGCTCGGCTACAAGGCGAACTCGGTCGTGGAGTATGTAATGGTCTATCGAAAAGCGACGGACAGACTCATCGACTGGAACATGCGCCAGTATCCCCCCGAAGTGGTGGAGTCTAGTCGTGTAACGAGCGACTATGAGCCAACCAATGTGTGGGAGATTGCGCCTGCTTCAGACCCTGTCCATCCCGCTGTCTTTCCGCTTGATCTGGCAACACGCGTTATTCAGCTCTACTCGTACAAGGGCGACCTGGTGTTTGACCCCTTCGCTGGGCGCGGCACAGTTGGGCAAGCTGCAATGGCGACAGAGAGATACTTCCTGCTTGCCGAGAAAGAACCCACCTATTTCGAGTATGCTCGCAAGCTGATTGGTGCTGATAACTTGTTGACTGAATTTCCGCCGCGATTTGTTAGTTTTGAAGAGTTCGTTCGGATGGCTACAGAGGAGAACCCCTGATGAGGCTACCCACCGTTGTGGCAAGAGAGCTTGTCTACAGGCTCCTTACAGGGCAGGACTACCGGGCTGCGGTAGTTCAGCTGATTGATACTGAGTTTTTGAATTATGCTATAGGTTTCTTCAAAAAGATAGCTGAAGCCAAGCTCAACAACCAGCAGATTAATCTCGATTGGTACCGCAAAACGATGCTCCATGAAAGTCTGCCGAAAGAGGAGATTGCCACGAAGCTGGGCTAAATATCAAGACAATCAGTAACATATACCATAGCACAAAGAAAGAGGTTGTGATAAACGCTTCAGTTGAGCATTATGAAAAGATTAAACAAATCATAGAGGAGCTTACCCAAATGGATGATAATGTTGGTCTGGAAATTACCATCACTTTCAGGAGGGTAAGCGTTACGCTTGACATTCACGAGAGTCTTGTCGTCGTCAACGCTCTCGCAGTGGCTCGCGCCGCAATTCGGGGTGGTTTATGGAGTACAGCAGGCAAGCAAGTGGAGATACCCCTCATGCAAACGCTTTGTGCCCTGCATCGTGTCCCTAAACGCCACTTTACGGCTGAAGGTTCAGGAGACGATTTACGGGAGGCTGACTTCTTCCTTATCGGCAAGAATCAGGAGCGCTGTCGCTGTGAGGTCAAGTTAATGGGTAAAGGTAACCCGGAGGGTGCAGACGCGGCTTTTGCGCGCGGCAGCAAAGTGTTTATCGCCGATACCCTCTCAGAAAGAAATAAGCAGCAACTTAACCTAGAAGGCATTCTTTGGATGGAGTTGCGACGCGCGGCTGACTGGAAGCAGTTTGCTACGATACTGGATCAGCTTGATATTCCTCATAAGCCCGTGCCAGAAGGGAAAGAGGAGGCATGGTTGCAGAAAACACTTGAGGTAATTTTCCCGTCTCCTGACTCCTCCAGCGCGAAACTTGCTCGTGAGACGCCAGCGAATTACTTCACCGATTCCGATTTACTGGTTGATTTTGAGTGAACCAATCTCGCACATGGCACAGGTGGGGCATCTGAGTTGTTTCGCCAAAACTGCCGTTGCGCTGTACCTACAGAAGGGGCCTAAAAGTCTGTCATTAGTTTGCGCACCGCCTCCATCAGTAGGTGGAAGCTGGTGCCCACCAGAAACGCCAACACGAGCGCAATCAGATTGCCCGCCGCAAGAAAGTAGGCGTCGTGATTCATCAGCCCAATGCCGATGAGCAACACCCCCAGCGCAGGCAAGGTGTTCAAAAAGGGCAGGGGCGACGAGAGCACGAGCGCCATGAGAATCACCAGCAGGGCATGCCAGCGGAGCATGAAGCCGTTGCGCACCAGCCACCTGCCACGAGGACGAGAGATGCGCTCCAGCCTGCGCAGGATAGCCACTCCGCGCGTTTGCAGTGCCGTAATGGTCTGAGGGGCGAGCCGATGACGCCTCCAGCGTGGGGGCAGCCACGGAACTGCGCGCCCCCATAACATCTGCAGGGCAATCAAACTCATCAACAACCCCAGCACGGTGGAAGTGCCAGGCGGCAGTACAGGAATAAACGCAGGAATCGCCAGCAGAATCAGCAGAAATCCATACCCCCGACTGCCGGCTCTCTGAAGCACCTCTTCTACCGAGACAGTGCCGTCGGCGTCTGTGTCCAGCACGCCGAGAAACAGTTCCGAGAGGCGTTCGTGGGAGGGGTTCATTCTGGGTCGCGCCATACGCCATCGGCTTTGAGCAGGGCAATCAGCTCTTCCACGCCGCGTTCAGCGGGGATGTCGTTTTTAACGAGCTGCCCCTTGCGATAGAGCGCGATTTTCCCGCCGCCGCGCCCCACATAGCCGTAATCGGCGTCTGCCATCTCTCCCGGACCGTTCACGATGCAGCCCATCACCGCAATATCCAGCCCTACCAGATGCTTGGTGGCTTCGCGCACCTGATTCAGCACGGTGGGCAGGTCAAACTTGGTGCGTCCGCAAGAGGGGCAGGCGATATATTCCACTTTTGTTTTACGCAAGCCGAGCGCCTGCAGGATGTCGTAGCAAACCTCGATCTCGTTCACAGGGTCTTCTGCCAGCGAGACGCGAATCGTGTCGCCAATCCCCTCTGCCAGCAGGGTTCCAATCCCAATCGCGCTTTTGATTCGAGCGTACATGCCGTCGCCCGCCTCGGTGACGCCCAGATGGAGGGGATAATCCATCCCTTCCTGATCCATGCGTTGCACCATCAGGCGGTTGGCAGAGAGCATAATCGGCACGCGGCTGGCTTTGAGCGAAATCACAAGGTCTTTGAACCCGTGCGCCTCACAGATTCTGATGTATTCCATCGCCGACTCCACCATGCCCTGTGGGGAGTCGCCGTACACCACCTTGATGCGCTCGGAGAGCGAGCCGTGATTGACCCCGATGCGCATAGCGACGCCGCGCTCTTTGCAGGCGCGGATCACAGGCAGGAACGCCTGTTCGATGGCTTCCAGCTCCTGCTGAACCTCGCTGGGCGAATACTCTGTGCGGGTGGGATCGGGCTTGCGGAACACGAACAGCCCCGGATTGATGCGTACCTTGTCCACATGCTTGGTGCATTCGAGGGCAATCTCCATGCCCTGATGATGGACATCGGCGACGAGGGGAATATGCCCGTAGCCGCGCCCTTTCAGTTCGGCACGAATCTCGCCGAGGTTTTGCGCCTCACGCAGGTTGGGAGCCGTTACGCGCACAATCTCTGCCCCCGCTTCATAGAGCTGGATAATCTGCGCCACCGCCGCCGGGGTGTTCATTGTCTCGGCGGTAATCATCGATTGCACGCGGATAGGATTGGAGCCTCCTATCGCGGTGGAACCCACCCGTACCTCGCGTGTGCGTCGTCGGGGCTTACTGAGAGGCAACTGCACGGCGCCCAGCGGAATGACATTCTTCGCCATCGCGATAGAATTATACCCGCAGATCCTCCTCAATACGGCGCAATCACACTCCGCAGGCTCTTCAACAGCGAGGGCAGCTGATGGGGCGCGAGTGGTGTCTCGGTACGGTCGGCGCGCAGGGCACGCCGAATCGGTTCCCACCAGTCCCAGCTAACGATATGATAGGCGTCAAAAATCATCACGCCGTGCGAGCTGAGGCAGGCGGCGCGAATCGCGCGCTCAAACCCCGCAGGGTCGCGGCGGTAGTCCTCGGCGTAGACCCCTGCATACACGAACATCTCGCCGTTCGTCCACTGCATCACGCGCCGCGCCATGCCTTCCACTGTGCGCACCTCGTCGCCGTCATAGAGCGTCGCCTCGTTCATAAACGGAATGTTGAAGTAAGTGCCTGGCAGCAGGTAGTCCATATCGTACACATAGGAGGTGAAACGGTATTCGTCGCTGACAAAGCCGTACGGACGTTCCAGCGCGTCGCTTGCCCAGTTGACGCCCAGCTCGTAATAGATTGGGTACCAGCTGCCCACATACGCACCGATGGGCATTGGGCGAATCGACTCTATCGTTTGCCGAATCTCGCGCAACAGGTCGCGAATCACGCGCGCACGGAACTCGGTCCACTGTCCGAAGCGTGGTCCGCGCTCGAATCCGTCGCGCGGCAGAATCGGCGGGCGCAGGATGTCGTCGGGGAAGTTCTGAACTGGTCCATAGAGCGCCTCGAAGGCGCGGCGTGTGCGTTCCGAAAAATCGGTGTAGACGTTTGCCCACCGCATGCGATCCAGCACAAAGCCGTCTATCGGGTAGTTGGTGCAGATTTCGCGGATAATCGCCATCAACCGCTGGCGCACCTCTGGATGGAGCGGGTTCACGAATACGGCAATCCCTTCGGTGTCGGATTCGGCAATCGGTGCCAGCACGGGGTAGGTTTCCAGCCGCAGC
>JBBIQJ010000041.1:0-17512 GCA_037442385.1 Armatimonadota bacterium | reverse complement strand
GCTCTTCCGATCTGCTCGCCTGCACAGTGGGTTGCACGGATTGTTCCGTTGTGGCGGGGCGCAATCCCATACGCTCCTCGATTCGGCGCAGTTCTTCTTCGGCTTCGGCGTCGAGTTGCGCATCCTGAAGCGCGGCGACTCGCCCCTGCAGGCTCTGGGCTGCCATCTCCTGGCGCGCTGCCGCCTCGGCTTCGGCACGCTGGATGCGCTGTTCCGCCGCGCCCCAGCTCGATTCGAGGCTCTCTACAGTAATCCCCTCCAGCGCCTTGTTGATGGCAGTCTGAATCTGCGCCTGCTTCCATCGCGCTTTGAGTGCCAGCGCCTGCGCCGTGCGCACACGCACCTCCTCTTCCTGACGGCGGATGGCTTGCTTGACCGACTCGACGGTCTCTATCGCCTGTTGGAGCGAGGCTTTGAGGGATTCCAGCGCGCTCTCCTGCGCTTTCTTTTCGCGAATCAGCTGCAGGGCGAGGTCGCGCTTGCCCTGCTGGAGCGCCAGCTCCGCGTTACGTTCCAGCTCGCGCACGCGGCGCTCCAGTTTGTCCACTTCTGCCTGCAGAAGGTTCTTCTGGGTGATGGCTTGAATGGCGCGCTCACGATTACGGGCGAGCATTTCCTGCATCTCCCGACGCGCCTGATCCAGTAAAACCTCCGGATCCTCCAGCTGCTCCACCTTGCCAGTGACCCACGCCACCAGATATCGCCAAAGTCGTGCCAATGCCTTAAACATTCTTGTTGCCCCCTATTCTGTGAGCATAAGGATTGTACCCGAAAACGTTGCCAAAGGGTGCATATCTTGGGTAGAGGTATAATCAAGCGCCGGAGGCGGGCATGTTGAAGAGAATAGAAGTGCTCTCATATAAATGTCTGCGCTATATCCGCAAGAGTTATCGCCGTTTCACACTCTCGTGGAACCCAACGCCAGCGGGAAAAGCTCGTTTCTGGATGTGCTGGTGTTTCTGCAAGACATGCTGCGCAACGGCGTGGAGCGAGCGGTTCGCAAGCGTGCCCGAACTGTGCGGGAGCTGACATGGCAAATCCAGTACGACTTCGCTCTTGTGTTGTTCGACATGTTGCAGAGGTCGTCACGAGTGGAGATGCCGAGCTGTACGAACGCAAGGTGTCCGAGTCTCTTAAAGATCCACTGGGAAAGCCCCCTCGTCCGAAGGAACTGACGGAGTCGCTTTTGCGGGAGAAACGCATCCCTCGCTCATCGTCGCTGTATTGCCAGCTGGCGGCAAAAGTGAGCCTGAAGCACTGCCACGACCGCGCCTTCAATAAGCTTCGGGAGACTCTGCAGGAATGGTTCGGCAGGTAAAAGGCGCAAAACCCTTCCCACACCCGCCCCATCAAGGTACAATTCCCTCCATGCACCCGATTCAATCCCGGTTCGAAACGCTGAAGACGCTGACCGAACCCACCCCTGAAGCGCTTGCATGGTTTGAGGAACTGCTCAGTGCGCTGGAGGGGGGCGCGATTCGCGCCGCCGAACCCGACCCCGAAAACCCCACGGGCTGGCGCGTGAATGCATGGGTCAAGCAAGCCATTCTGCTGGGGTTCCGCTGGGGCGTTTTGCAGGAGATGGAGTGGGGCGGGGCGCGCTTTCTGGATAAGCACCTCTATCCGCCGCGTGTGTTTCGCCTGGAGGACGGCGTGCGGATTGTGCCAGGGGGCACGGCGATTCGGCGTGGGGCGTGTCTCAAACCGGGCGTGGTGGTGATGCCGCCTTCGTATGTGAATGTGGGCGCCTGTGTGGGCGAGGGCACAATGGTCGATTCGCATGTGCTGGTCGGCTCCTGCGCCCAGATTGGGGCGCGGGTTCACCTGAGTGCGGGCTGCCAGATTGGTGGCGTGCTGGAACCCGTGGGCGCGCTTCCGGTGATTGTGGAAGACGAGGCGATGATTGGCGGCTGTACGGGCATTTTCGAGGGCACGATTGTCAAGCGTCGCGCGGTGATTGGCGCGGGAGTCGTGCTGACGCGCAGCATGCCCCTTTATGACCTCGTTCACGAGAGGGTTCTCCGCGCGGAAGGCGACATGCCGCTGATAGTGCCTGAAGGCGCGGTGGTGGTGGCGGGCGCGCGTCCTGTCCAGAGCGAATTCGGGCGTCAGCACCAGTTGCATCTCTATGCGCCCGTGATTGTGAAGTATCGCGACGCCCGCACCGACGCCCAAACCGCTCTTGAGGACGCGCTCCGCTGATTGCCCATCGGGTATGCTTCCCTCCAGAGCCTCATGGAGGGAAAAGATGGCGCGCAAAGTGGAACGCATCGTGTGGCACACCGCCGCGCACGGGCGCGATGGACAGGTGTTTGACACCACCGCCGCCCAGATAGACCAGTGGCATCGTGAACGCGGCTGGAGCGAAATCGGCTACAATGTGGTCATCCGCTTCGACGGCACAGTCGAAAAAGGGCGCGACCCCGACAAAATCCCGGCGGGCGTGGCGGGCATCAACGAGACCACCTACCACATCTGCTTCTCCGGGCACGGCGACATTGCGCCCCTGACGCCCCAGCAGATGGAGAGCGGCATCCAGCACACGATAGAGATGCTGAAGCGCTACGGTCTCAAAGAGCGGTTTCTAACGGAGCCAGACGCCCTGATTGTGATGGGACACCGCGAGGTGAACGAGTTAGTGCGTCGTGGGCTGGCGCCGATTCCGACGGGCAAAACCTGCCCTGGCAGGCTGGTGGATATGGACATGGTGCGCCAGCAGATTCGAGAGCGCCTGCAGAACACGCCCCCGTCATATGTGTACGAGCGCATCGCCGCCGGGAAACTCCTTATGGGGTTGCAACAGGTCTACGCCGCGGCGAAACAGCTCCAGCTCTCCGATGACCTGCTCGCTGAGCTGAACGCCTTCCGCAAACAGCCTGAGATTGACGCCATCATCCAGCGCTACAGGCAGGAATCGGGAGGTTAGAAGGGGCGTCGGAGTTCTAGCACCAGCCGCTGCTGGTCGCGCGGGATGCTCGGTTCCGGACGACGCTCGTAGTGAGTCCACTGCACGCCCAGCATCAGGTAATGCTCGGAATCGATGCGGCGCTCGGTGGAGAGATAGAAGGTGTGGGCGATCCCGTGTCGCTCGCCGAAGGTTTCCGAATCGATGCGGTAGCCGACATCCCAGCGCAGTCCGTCCGCCTGCTCCCCGATGAGGGTCAAGCCGCCGCGCCGCGTGCGCCGATTCTGCTGCGAGTTCCACTCCAGCCGATAGTCGCCGCGCAGGCGCACTGCCGGCGTCCACCGCCACTCCATCGCCCAGTTGGAGACGCCTGTCGGCTGCAGCACCGAGCCCAGCACCACATGCGGGTTCGCCTGCTCGGGGTGGGTCTGGAACTCGTGCCGAATCGTGAACCGCGGGTCTAACTGGTAAGCGACCTGATAGTTGCGCACCAGATAGAGCCTGCCGTCCTGATAAGTGCGGGTCTTGTAGAGCAGGTTATACTGCAGGCGCTCGCTGGGAGCCGACTGGAGCTGGTAATAGCGGTCTACGGCGCGTCCCTGTCCGGGCACATACAGTCCCACATAGCCGCCGGTGAGTTTGCGCCCGAACAGGGTGGCTTCGCCTGTGAAGTGCTTATTTTCCTGTTGCCACAGGTGGCGGTCGGCGAGCGTGCCGTAGCGGAAGTCGAACTGGAACCCCTTAAGCCACAGCAGGTCAAACGGGCGCGCCGACTGAATCACCACCTGCGATTGCGCTTTCGTGTTGGTGCGGTCGGTGCGCCACTCCTGATAGTTCGCGCCGATGTTCAGCACGCCGAACGCCGATTGGGTCAGCCCTGTGGACAGCACGCGGGAGCCGTTGGCGTTCTCTTTGCCTGCGCGGGTCTCCGAGAAGGTGAGTTTGGCGCCGTTTTTGAGTTGGTATTCCAGCCCTATCTGCTGGCTGGTCTCGTCGGGTGCGCCGTCGCGATTGGCTTCGGCATAGGCGAAGCTCATTTTGACGCGCGGGTTGAGGGTATATGCCATCTGGTGGGCGCGCCAGCGTTCGCTGGGCGCGCCGTCGGCGCGGGTGCGGCGCTCCTCCAGCGCAAAGTTCCAATTGCGGATCGCCGACGAGCTGAACCGATAGAAGTCAGTGGTCTGATAGAGCGGGTTAGCAAGCGTGCCCCCGATCTGGCGGCGCTCGCTGTAGGCGTCCACCTGCCCGAAACCCAGCTGATATTGCAAATCGTTGCGCTCGTATTCGTCATGGTAAAGTCCGTCGGTGAGCTTATCGGAGCGATACGCATCTGCCTGACGCCCGATTTTGAGCGATGTGGTTGGCTGCCACATCACCCGATAGCGGTTGCGATGATTCGCAATCTGCTCCAGGGGGTTCTGAGCGTTGAACTGGAACAGCTCCAGCTGGAGGCTGCTCGAGGGGCGCAGTTTCGCGGTCCAGTCGTGCTGGCGGAAGCCGCGCAGCTGAACCAGAAAATCGCGTTCGGGGTCGGCGAGGTCGTGGGCGCGGGCGAAATCGGCGTCCACCTCGCGCTCGTTGTAGTGGAACTCCATGCGGGGCGTCAGCAGGCGGTAGCTGGTGCGGCGCACGCCAGCGCCAATCGCATGCACCTGCATGCGGGCAATCGCCAGCCCGAAGTCTTTGGTGGTGTAGCTCACATCCCAGTCAGAGCGCCCCATGCCATGCTCGTTGTGGAACAGGGCGCGTTCGAAGCGGGTCAGGTCGCCCAGCCGATTGAAGTCCGGCGTGATGTTGCGTTCGTGCAGACGCACCTGCAGGTTCGGCGTGCGCAGCTGCCAGAGCGTGCCCTGCGCGGAGCCTTCGCCCGCCCGGTCGGCAACTTCGAACCGCTTAACCTGCAGGCTCATCGCTTTGCTGGGTTTAATCTCGATGCGCTGGAGCGTGCGTTCCAGCCCCGGCTCCTTGAGGACTTGCGGCACATCTTCGGGCTTAAGCGCTTCCTGCGGCGCATGGAACTGGCGCACCTCGTCCACCATCTTCTGATGCTCTGTAGGAGCCAGGTTCGGCAGATTCTTAAAATCGGCGTCGACGGCGCGGCGCAGGTGTTCCACTTCCACCTGATCCGTTTTGATTTGCAGGCTCGCGCGCTCCAGCGTGCCTGTGGGCGAGCGCACCATCCCCTCTTCGGCCGCCACGCGGATTCCGTTCTGATTAATCTCAATCTGGGTTTGATCCCGTTGCATGCCGACTTCGCGGGCGAGCTGCGCTTTGTCTGACTCCGCAAGGTCGCCGAATCGCGTGAAGCCCTGCTCAACGCTCTGGTGTGTACGTACCAGTTTGAGCCAGGGCAGGTTGAAAGCATATTGCTGGCGTTTGATTTCGGCGCCGTCTTGTGCGACCTGAGTCTGGTTGAACTGGAGCGTACTGTTGGGCGCGAGTTTGAGGGTGGACTCCAGTTGTTCACGCACCAGTCCGCGTTCGCGTTGCCAGTCGCCTTTCGCCGCGTCGCTGAGGTCTTTGAACCGTTCGAATCTGGCTTGCGCCTCGCGCCGTTCATAGCGCAGCTGGAGCGCATGGCTCTGGAGCGCGTAGGCGCGTTGTTCTATCGCGCCCCTGTCATCTTGAATGCGCAAGACGCTCTGCTGAAGGGTAGAGCCGCCCACATTCAGCCCCAGCGTATAGTCGTAGCGTTTCAAGCCTTTTTCCTGCTCCCAGCGCTGGAGCAGGTTCGTGTCCAGTCCGGGTTGGGCGCCCAGCATTTTTTGCGCGGAGAAGCCTTTGCCGATATCCTGATAGTTGCCCTGAAATTGCAATGCGCCCGCGTTCAGGTTGAGATTCTGAACAATAAACTGCGCTGATTCGGGTGTGCCCGTGGCTGTTTGGGGCGAGGGATTGCCGAACGAGGGCATCGCGAATGCCTGTAGCGGCGAGCGCGTGCCCACGAAATAGTAGCCCTGAAGCGCGCCTCCCCCGAATTGCAGGCGATTGCGCAAGCCGTAGGCGCTTATCTGATAGCTGACCCCTTCACGACTGGTCTCGGTTACGCCAGGCGCATAGAGCGCCTGCAGGCTTCCCCCCTGCCCGAACGACAACGCCAGCAACGGAAGCGCGGCTGACGACTCAGCCCGCTTGCCCTGCGGATCATAACGGTAGTACACTTGAATCGTGGAGAGGGTGCGCACCGGCGCGTAGAAGGTCAAAGTGCCCGAGGCGTAGTCCATCGCGTAATCCGCATCGCGCTGCAGGCGGGCGCCGTCCACATACACGCTCTCGCTGTTGGGAATCACAGGCGCGAAGCGGAGCGTATACGGACCGCGCGTCCCCCTGCCTGGCAACACATCCGCTGTCGACTGCCCCAGAGTAGTGGTGGGCGCGGGGGCAGTGTTTCTGGCGGAGCCGTTCAGGTCCAGCAGTGAAGCAGAGTTCTGGGCGACAGCACATGCCATCAGCCCAGCCAGCCCAAGACTCCACCCCACAAACCGCGCCTTTAACCGCATCCGCTTAATAGGATACCCTATCCTGAAATTATGGCTTATTTAAAGCGAATGGATACTATCGGGATGTAGCGCTGTGTGCTGGTTGATGGAGCGATTCCTGAGCGTGCGCGTTGTTCCTGGCGAAGTTGCGCGTTAAACTGCTGGGACCACTCGGCGAGGGTGGGGCGCGGCGTCTCTATCTGAGAGCGGGGCGCGCTGGGTTTTCCATCTGTATTGCTCGTCGAAGCGGGGAGCGGTTCGTAGGGCGTATCGGCGACTTCGGTTACAATCGGACTCGGCGGCGTCGGCTGGGAGACGCTCACCATTCCGGTTTGCGGGGGCACGGGGTCAGGCAGATATGGCTCCACGGGGCTGAGGCGTGTGGTCCCGACCCAACGCGGGATGTTCGGGCTGACCCGAAAACTGGGCGAGGTTTTGACCGAGATAATCACCTGCGGTACAGGGGCGCTTTCCTCCACAGGCGGCGGGGGCGTGGTGGGAGGCGGGGTTAAAACGGTCGCCTGCGGCGTCGTTGGCGCAGGCGCCGCTGCCTGATAGGAGGTGTTTGAGATGAGCGACTCTGTAGTTGGGGTGAGACTGAGCCATGCCAGTAGCATCCCTAGCCCCAGCACGGGCGCCAGCTGCCAGCCTCTGGGAAGCCAGACCAGCGGGCGCGGACGGCGGCGCGTCGTGCAGTCCAGAATGCGCGCGCGTAAATCGGGCGGGGGCGATACAACGGGCATGCGGCGCACCGCCATACCCACCGCTTTCCATAAATTGACGGTCGCACGGCACTCTTCGCACCGCGCCATGTGCGCCTCCACCGCGTTCTCTTCAAACGGGTTCAACAACCCGTCCACATAGAGACTTAGCCGCTCTTCCCATTCTGGACATGCCATCGGTCTCATAGACGCCCCTCCAAATTCTTTAGACGCGACACCTCCGCGCATGTCCCGCTCAGTTAGCCATCTTTGAGCAGGCGTGCGATGCGGTCGGCTTGCCGCAACGAGGGGTCATCCACAAACTGCAATCGGGGAATGCGCTTCAGGTGCAGACGCTTGCCCAGCAGTCCTTTGATGTACCCTGCAGAGCGCTGCAGGCTCTCGATGGTCTGCTGGCGTCGCGCCTCATCGCCCAGCACGCTGACATACACAGTCGCCTGCGAAAGGTCGCGGGCAATCTTCACTCCCGTTACGGTCGCTAACCCCAGGTCGCTACCCGATAAATCCTTCAAAAGCACCTGACTGATCTCCTCAGTGAGGAGCGATTCCAATCGTTCCATGCGTCCGCCCATTGGCGTCCTCCTATAGCACTTCGAGTGTGGTCTCCAATAGCACTATACGCCCTTCGGACTGCAATCGTTCCAGCACGGTGTCCAGCACCTGGTTCACGAAGTCGGCGCGGTTGCCCACGCACGCGATTGCCAGGCACGCGCGCTGGTGCAGGTCATGATGGTCCACCTCTGCCACGGAGAGATTAAAGTCGTTCCGCAGGCGAGCGGTCAAACTCTGCATGACCTGTCGCTTCTCTTTGAGGGAGCGACACCCTCCGATGTAGAGTTCGACGGTTAACAGCCCGATGCGTGCTGGCATTTTCGAGATTATACCCCCCGTAAGAGCCGCAATCGGGTACTTTATAAGCGATGCGTGAGGAACTGGTCTGGCAGGACGAGGCGGCTTCGCCTCGTGCAGGCGTGGTGGGCGTGGTGCTGGAGTTTATTGGTGGCTTGACCTTGTTGCTGGTTGCCAGTGTGCGCGGGTTGCTGGCGGGGCGCAAGGAATGGCGCGAGATGCTCCACCAGATGGCGTTTATCGGGGCGACCTCCGCGCCGATCGTGGTGCTGACCAGTGCGTTCACGGGGGCGGTGATTACGCTCTATTCGGCGTCGCTGCTGGTGCGGGTGGGTGGCGGGAGCTTTGTGGGAGGCGCGACCGCGCTGGCGATGGCGCGAGAGCTGGCGCCTATTCTGACGGGGATTATGGTTACAGCGCGTTGTGGCTCCGCGATTGCGGCGCAGCTGGGCACGATGAAAATCACCGAGCAGATAGACGCCCTGCGCGCCCTGGCGGTCAGCCCCGTGCAGTATCTGGTGGTGCCGCGTCTGATTGCGGGGCTGATAATGTTCCCCATGCTGGGCGCGATTGCGAACTTCGCGGGCGTGCTGGGCGGCGGCGTGGTGGCAACGGTTTTCGAGATTAGCCCTTTCACCTACCTGCGCTCCATCCAGCTCTTTGTGGAGCCGTTTGATTTTATCGGCGGGCTGATTAAAACGCTCGTGTTCGCGCTGATTATTATCATGGTCAGTTGCCATCAGGGGTTGAGCGCGCGCGGAGGCGCGGTCGGCGTTGGGCACGCCACCACCCGCGCCGTGGTGCTTTCGATGGTGCTGGTGTTTGTCGCGAACTACTTCCTTGCCGACGCGCTGTTTGCAAAGCGATGAAGACGAACGCCACCGACGCAATTTGTGTGAAATCGCTGGTCTACGCCGTGGACGGCGCGACCATCCTGAAAGGGGTGGATTTTCGCGCGGGCTACGGCGAGATTGTGGGCATCATGGGGGCTTCGGGCAGCGGGAAGACCACCTTGCTGAAATGCATCGCGGGGCTTTTGCGCCCCACCGCGGGCGAGGTGTGGATTGAGGGCGTCAATATCGCGCCGCTCAGCGAGCGCGAGAAGATGCCCCTGCGACTGCGACTGGGAATCGTGTTCCAGTATGCCGCCCTATTCGATTCCATGACCGTCTACGAGAATGTTGCCTTCGGGCTGGAGCGCCATCGAAGACTGCCTCGAAAAGAGATCGAGCGCATCGTCAGGGAACGGCTTGCGTGGGTGGGGCTGGAGGGTGTGGAATCTTTATATCCGTCGCAGCTTTCGGGTGGGATGCGCAAGCGGGTGGGGCTGGCGCGCGCCCTCGCGTTAGACCCCCACATCGTGCTGTTCGATGAGCCAACCAGCGGACTAGACCCCGTGAACGCCTATCAGATTGACCGCCTGATCCATCGCCTCAACCGCGAACTGGGGCTGACCGCCGTCGTGGTCTCGCATGATGTCACGAGCCTTTTCCGCACGACCGACCGCATCGTGGTGATCGACGCCGGGCAGATTATCGAAGAGGGCGCGCCCGACGCCATTCGCCAATCGGAACATCCCAAGGTGCAGGCGTTTTTGCGCATGGCATCTTCTGAATCGCTGGAAGATTAAGCAGGAAACGGACAACTCTTCTCGAACAACCGTTCAGCAGATGGAGGTGAACCCCTATGCGAGCGTTGATGCTTTGCCTGAGTGTGCTGATTTTACTGAACGGATGGAGCCAGAGTCTGCAGGCGGGCGCCGCAGCGAACAAGATTACGCCCAGCAAGCAGGTCTACCTGGCAGGCTACGCATCCAATCGTCCCAACACGGGCGGCGTGCATGACGATATCTGGGTGCGCGCCCTGGTGCTGCAGGCCGGTAACGAACGAGTCGCGATTGCGGTCTGCGACCTGCTGGGGCTTCTGCGCGACGATGTGCAGAAAATCCGCCAGAAGGTGCAATCCGTGCCCGCGAACCGTGTGATTGTCGCCTGTACCCATGTGCATTCCGCGCCTGACACGATCGGGCTGTGGGGCCCGCCCGGGCGCTCTGGACGCGATGAAGAGTATGTCAACTTCGTGATCGAGACGGTCGCGAAAACGATCGACGAGGCTGCCAACAAACTGCAGCCCGCCACCATCGGTTTTGCGAAAACAAAAATCGAGGGCGTTTCCTATAACTACCGTGTGGAGAAAATTTTAGACCCGGAAGCGAGCATCTTACAGGTGCGTAGCAAAGCAGACGGCAAACCCATCGCCACGCTCACCAATTTCGCGTGTCATCCCGAAGTGCTGAATAATGACCAGCTCACAGCAGATTTTCCGCACTGGTTCTATCAGGTGGTGGAGTCGCGTGGAGGTGGCGTGGCTATCTTTGCGAACGGGGCGCTGGGAGGCATGGTGTCGCCCGCGGCGGACCCGAACTCCACCGTGCCGAAGGGGCACGATTGGGCGCGTGCTGAACGCTACGGCACTGCAATCGCCAATAAAACGCTGGAAGCCCTCGCGAACGCCCAGTTCACCGACTCCGTCACGCTGGAGCATTTCAGCACAACCTACACCGTGCCTCTGGAGAATGAGCAGTTCAAGATGGCGCTCGCCGCGGGAATTATCCCCAAAGGTCCCTCCTTGGACAATGACAAGCTCACTACCGAGTCGCATCTGATTCGAATCGGCTCTGCGGTGATGTTCACCATGCCCGGCGAGGTGCTACCTAACATCGGCATCCTACTCAAGAAGTTGCTGGCGCCTTACGGAGACCCTGTGTTTTTGATCGGCTTGGCGAATGATGAGCTGGGCTATATCCTGAGCTTGGAGGACTACTATCTGGAGCTTTACGATTACGAGCGGAGCATGTCGGTTGGCTCGCAGATTGGCCCTGCGATGGTGCAGGCGGCGCGCGAGCTGATGACACGCCTGACACCCTTAGCTAAAGAGAGTGGTGGGAGCATGGTCGCAGTGGTGGAAAAGCAACTTCAGGAGTATCTCAAGCGGTTCCGCCCGGAGCGTGCAGGGCAACTCAAGGTAACCTATCGTCTTGCGCTGAACGATGCAGGCGACTTCTACCTGCGGATAGCGGACGGTAAAGCCACCATCAGCCGCGAAGGCTCGCCTGACGAAGCGCAGGTAACAATCAAAGCGAATGCACAGGTGCTGCTCGATGTGCTGACGGGCAAGCGCAACGCCCTGGATGTCTACAACCTCGGAGAACTCACTGTGGAAGGCGATATTGGGCTGGCGCAGTACCTGCTCTATGTGTTTGATTGAGACCAAAGGGGGATAGCCTTTATGAGGCTTCCCCCTGATTTTACAACCCGCGCAGAATCATCTCCAGCGCCTCTTTGTGCTTCGTTTCGTCGGAGATAATCTCTTCTAGGTCGTTCACCAGTCCGAAGTCGCCCAGCTGCTCTGCCTGCTCGCGGCGCTGCTTATAGCGCTCGATAGTCTCCTCTTCGGCACGAAGCACATTCCGAAGCATCTCCTTGAGATCCTGGGCAGGGGGCACTGGCGCAGGCACGGTGGTCGGCTGACCTCCCAGCGCGGCGATTTTGTTTGCCAGAAACTCCGCATGGCGTAGCTCATCGGGTACTTCGCGCATGAAGAACTCCTTCATCTCCTCGCGGTAAATCCCGGTAACGGTGGAGGCATAGGTGATGTAGGTGATAATCGCCTGATACTCGTTCGCCAGGTCGGTGTTCAACCCCTCAATCAGTTGCTCTTTCAACATCGTTTCCAACCTCCTGCAGGGGAGTATACCCGTTTTGATTCGGGGGCGGTGTTCGGGTATCCTTATGTGCAAATGAACGCACTCAAAGAACAGGTTGCAATTATCACTGGGGGCGGTCGCGGGATTGGCGCGGCGATTGCCCATCAACTGGCGCGAGAGGGCGCCATTGTGTTTCTGATTGCCCGAACGCAGGCGCAGTTGCAAAGCACTGCCGACGCGATTAACCGGTCAGGAGGGCGCGCCCACTGGTACGCGGCGGATGTTACTGACGAAACCGCTATGCGAGAGGCGGTGCAGGAAGCACTGGCGCTTACGGGCAGAATCGATATTCTCGTCAATAATGCGGGTTTCATCCGCGCGGTAGGGCTGATTGAGCAGACCGATCCCGAAGAATGGTGGCAGACGGTAGAGGGCAACTTGAAGGGGATGTACCTGACAACGCGCCTGGTGCTGCCCGTCATGCTGGAACAGGGGCGCGGACAGATTGTGAACATTCTCTCTATCGCAGGGGCGCGCGCATTTGCAGGCTTGAGCGCTTACAGCTGCGCCAAGGCAGGAGGGCTGATGCTTACCCGAATCTTAGCCAAAGAAGTGCGTAAGCGCGGGATTCGGGTTTCCGCGGTGCTGCCCGGCGCGGTGGATACCGCCATCTGGGGCGAGGGTGAGCATGTGCCCGATCGTTCCAAAATGATTCGCCCCGAAAGTGTGGCGCAGGTCGTGATGAACCTGCTCACGCTGCCGCCCGATGCCCATGTGGACGAACTCATCCTGCTGCCACAGGAAGGCATTCTCTGACACGGGGAGCGCCCGATGATTCACATCGAAACGCTGACGTTGGGGCCCCTGCAAACCAACGCCTACCTTGTGATGTGTCCCCGCACGCGCCAGACGGTGGTGATAGACCCCGGCATGGAGGCGGAGCGGGTGGTGGAACGCTGGCAGGCGCTGGGCGCACCGCCCGTTGTGGCGATTCTGGCAACCCACGGGCATTTTGACCATGTGGTGGGCATTCCCGCGGTGAAACACGCCACGGGCGCCCCCGTGTGGATGTCGCGAGGCGAGTGGGAACTCTGGGCACAGTACGCTCACGAACACCCTGTCTACCTGGGGCTTCCCCCAACGGAACCGCTCACGCCGCCTGACCGCTTTCTGCAAGAGGGCGACACATTTGAGGTGGGCGAACTGCGCTTCGAGGTGCTGGCGCTCAAGGGACACGCGCCCGACCATATCGGCTTTCTGGTCCGCACGGAGCCGCCCTCTCTCTTCTGCGGGGATGCTATCTTCGCGGGCAGTGTGGGACGCACTGACATCCCTTACGCCGATTTTGAGATCCTGCGCCATCATCTCCACACGCGCGTGCTGACCCTCCCCGACGAAACGCGCCTGATGCCCGGGCACGGACCTGCCACCACCGTCGGCAACGAGCGCCAGACAAACCCGTTTCTGTGAACTTGCCGAGAGGTATAATCGTATTAACAGGAGATGGCTTCACACAACGACACGGTGGCTCTGGAACGCCCTCCCACGCCGCCGCTGGTGGTTTATGGGGCTGTGTGGCTGATGACCATCGCCAGCGTGCTGGTGGTGCGGATGGCACAGGTCTCCGTCTTTCGCATCTTGCCGCTGGTCGGGTTTGTCACCGTGGGGGTCTGTGTGAGCGTGTGGTTGAGCCGTCGCCCGCTTTCTGAAGCAACGCGCCTCGTGCTGGGCACACTGGACGGCTTGCTGGCGCTCTTCGCACTAACGGGGCAGGCGTTTCTCAACAACCTGCTGGGGATTGCTACTGACCCTGCCGTAGAAATCTATCTTAGCATGGCGTTCTTATGGTATATGGTGCTGCGCAGTGGGCTTATGGTAACCCTGCCTGCCGCAACATTTCAGAGTGTGCCCGCGCTGGCGCTTTTCGGGCTGATTGCAACCTACATTCTGGCAAACGAAATCATCTGGCTGTTTGCGATTTTTCTGCTAGCGATGCTGTTTGTAACGGCGGTGGCGCATTTTTACGAAACGCGCCTGCTACGCCCTGCGTTCCATGTGAAACTGCTGCTGCGAACCGTGCTGGGCTTTGGAGTTTTGTCGCTGGTGTTTGCGTTCGTCATGGCGCCTCTGCTCTGGTTGACCGCCGGGCGACTGGTTTCTGGAATCGTGATTGGCTGGCCACTGAGGGTCAAAAACAGCACATCGGAGTCCTCTTCGATGCCAGACCTGCTGGTTGGCGCTGGACCGACTGCCCTGAGTCGGATGCCCGTGATGCGGGTGCGCCTCGAAGGCTCTCACTCGTATCCCTACTTGCGTGCGGAGGTGTATAACCGCTACACGGGGCGTGGTTGGGAGCGTGCTGGCTCGTTCCGCTACACTTATCGTCCCAACGAAAAGGGACAGATTGAGTTCCATTTTCGGGGTAACCCGCCAGAGAGGACCCTTGCACGCGCTCATGTGCAAATCCTGAGTGGCTGGCATGACACTTTCTACGCGCCTGGCACGCCGCTTCTGCTCGAAGCTCCTGCGAGCGAAGTACGCTATCGCCCACGGGTGGGAATTATCGATGTGGTGCGGGAGCCTCTCAAGGCAGGTGACGAGTATACAATCGTCGCCTATACCCCGACGACCGATCCTACCATCCTGCGCCGCACTAGGGCTTCGCTTGCGGATCTCTGGTCAGCGTTCGAAGAGTCGCATACCCGAAGTCCTGCCGTGCGGCACCTTGTGGAACAGTTATCAGAAGGGCGCCTTACCGACTACGATAAGGTCATGGCGTTCAAAGCGTATATCGCACGAAACTGCAAATATAACCTGAATGTGGAGGCGTACCCCGGCGAGGTGGATGTGGTGGAGCATTTTCTCTTCGGGGCGCGAGAGGGCTACTGCATCGAGTTTGCGACCGCGCTGGCGGTGATGTGTTTGTACGCTAACATCCCTGCGCGCGTGGTCTCAGGCTTCAGCCTGCAGGATCAGGATCCGCAGACGGGGGAGTACCTGGTACGCGAAGCGCATCGCCACCTCTGGACAGAGGTCTTCTTTGAAGGGGTGGGCTGGGTGCCTTTTGACGCGACAGAAGGTGCTCAGGTGGTAGGTCAGCAGAACGACCCACAAGCCGCCACCGAGGAAGCCCAGGGGCGACACGGACGCACGCTGGAGCGCATGCTCTTGGATAGTGCCATCGCCGCAGTGGCGCTGTATCTGTTCTACCTGCTGGTACCGCGGCGCATGCCTCGGAAACAGAAGCTGTCGCCACTGGCAACCCGCATGTGCCGGGCGGTTAATGCGCTCCTGTTCTATCTGCAGGCGGCGGGCGCGCCGCCTCTGCGCACAGGGCAGACCCTGACCGCATACCTGGAAGAAATCCTCCCCCAGATTCGTCCCCAGCTGCCGCGATTGGCTGAGCTACTGGAGGCGCTGCGCACGGCGCTTCCTTACTGCCTCTATGGTCCTGAAGAACAGGCTGCGGAGCGTATCGCCCGGATGCAGGTGCTGATTCGCGAATTGCGCCGTACCCTGTGGCAGGAAATGGGCGTCCTGCGCCTAATCACCAGGATCGCACAGATTGGATGGCGAAGGGCATATGGAAATCCCTTACCTGCAACTCAGGGATGAGGCGTTGCGCACCCCAGCTTCCGTCTACCTGCTGACGGGAGAGGAGCCTGTGTATCACCGAGCTTTTGTGGAGCGCTTACGCCGCACGCTCGACATTCCGCACGGCAGTACCGATGAAAGCGTGCTGGACGCGCGTGAAACGCCCCCAGCGCAAATCGCCTTGCAGGCGCAAACCATCCCGATGGAAGCCGAAAGACGTCTTATTATCGTCCATGCCATCAACCGCTACTCAGCGAACGATTTAAAACAACTGGCGGATCTGGTACCTCGAATACCGCCGTTTAGCGTGCTGGTATTGTTGCCGCAGCAGGGAGCGGAAGAGAGCGACGCCAGCAAAGCAGGATGGAAGGCGCTCACCGATGCCGTCAAAGCGCACGGCGTGGTGGTGGTATGCAAGCCCCTGCGGGGTAGAGACCTCGCGAAGCAGCTGATAGATTACACCCGTGAGCAGGGCAAAGAGCTTGGGAACGCCGAAGCCGAGCTGCTGCTGACGTTGGTGGACGGCGTTGCCGAAACAGCGTTCCACGAACTGGAGAAGGTGTGCTTCTATGTAGGGGCCCGTCCAACCATTACGGCGCACGATATTCACGCGGTGGTCAGCCCCTCCCAGCAGGCGCAGGTGTTCGCCCTCGTCGATGCGGTGGTGGAGGGCAACGCCGCGAGCGCCCTGAGGCAGATGAAACTGCTCTTTACCACGGGCATGCCCGCGGCTGAAACCGCGCTCAAAACCCTGGCGCTGATTGCCCGACACTACCGGCTGCTGTGGGGAGTCAAGATACTGCTGGAACATCGGCAGCCGCTCAAGGAGCCTAAAAAAGTGTCCCCCGAAGTCGCGGCGATGCTCATGCAGGAGCCAAATGTGCTGAATGTGCTGGAGCGCCAACCCTACCTGGCGAACAAGTTCCGCGACCAGGCGCTGCGCCTCAGCTGGCGTCAGCTCCAGAGCGCCAGCGACGCGCTCCGAGACGCCGATATGGCGCTCAAAGGTCTATTACCCGGTGTGAATCCAGCCGAAATTATGGAAAGACTCATTATCAAGCTCACCACAGGGGTGGGCACAACCCTGCATGCGACCAGATAGGGAGGAACTGAAAATTGGCGAAGCGTGTGGCGGAAAATCCGATTATCGTGCCAGAGGCAGTGCCGCCTTCTGAGCCGAACATGGAAGTGATAGGCGCGTTCAATCCGGGCGCGACACGGTTCGGCGACGAGGTGATTCTGCTTTTGCGTGTGGCGGAGCGCCCCATCATGGACGATCCCGACTATGTGGGCGTGCCGATGCTCAACCTGAACCATCGCAATGGGAGCCGTCGGCTCGAGATTCTGCCAGTGCCCAAATATTCGCCCCTGACGGATCTCAGCGACCCACGCGCTGTGGCATACGAGGGGCGTGTGTATCTCAGCTCTATCTCGCATCTGCGCATGGCGCGCAGCCGCGACGGCATCCATTTCACTATAGACCCTGAACCGACCCTGTTCCCTGAAACGCCCTACGAAGAGTATGGCATCGAAGACTGCCGCATCACGCAAATAGAAGACACCTACTACATCAGTTATACGGCGGTCTCGCGTTACGGGATCTGCGTCGGGTTAGCCAGCACGCGCGATTTCAAGCAGTTCCAGCGGCATGGCTTGATCCTACACCACGAAAACAAAAATGTGGCGCTGTTCCCGCGAAAAATCGGCGGGCGCTATGTGGCGATGCACCGCACCGCGCCCTCGGGCTTCAACGGACCCCATATGTGGCTGGCATACTCGCCTGACCTGTTGCACTGGGGCGAGCATCATGTGTTGATGGCGCCGCGCGTGCATCAGTGGGATTCGCGGCGAATCGGCGCGGGCGCGCCCCCTGTGGAGACACCTGAAGGCTGGCTGGTTGTCTATCACGGCGTGAACGCGAAAGACGGCTACTGCGCGGGCGTCGCCCTGCTCGATCTGGAGGAGCCGCAGCGGGTGCTTCACCGCTCCCATGAGCCGCTGATTGCGCCGACGGAGGATTACGAAGTCAGTGGCTTTTTTGAGCGCGTGGTGTTCCCCACAGGGCTGGTGCCGACGCGCGATGGGCGCTGGATGCTCTACTATGGGGTGGCGGACCGCTCCGTCGCGGTTGCGGAAACGAGCATGCAGGAGTTGCTTGCCGTCGCGAAGGGCGAGATGACAGCGGCAAGCCGTTAGAAGACTGGGACGCTCTCAGCGTCCCAGCATCTCCTCAATCACAGCGCTGAACTCATTTTGC
>JBBIQJ010000040.1:0-17827 GCA_037442385.1 Armatimonadota bacterium | reverse complement strand
CGCTGCCCCGACAACAGATTGCCGACGCACTGCCCCCCCAAAGCGCCCTGCTGGAGTACCTCGCCATTCCTTCCAACAAAAAGGGGGAAGGGGTCTTGCTGGTGTTCTGCCTGACGAAGGAGAAAGACCAGCCTCGCCTCAGTGTGCATCAGATTAACCTGCAGAAACCGCTGGGCGAGCTGACCGAATCGTTTGTATTGACCTGTGCGACCCCAGAGGGCAAGTATGAAGCGCCTGCGCGCGAGATGTATCGACTCTTGCTGGGTCCTGTGCAGGGACGCATCGCCTCAGCAAAAACGCTCATTATCTGCCCCGATGTGGAACTCTGGGATGTACCCTTTCAGGCATTGCTCACCGTGCAGGGCTTCCTGTGGGAGCAATACACCCTGATTTATGCACCGAGCGCGTCGATTGCCGTGCGCTTGCGTGAAGTTCCCAACCGCCCACGCCCTGAGAAGGAGATGCTAATGGTCGCCAACCCCCAGTTTGGGATGTTGACGCTGGCGCGTGTGGACGAGTCGCGTCCACTCACGGCAGGTTCGCGCCCCTTGACCGCAGGGGAGCGCCCGCTAACGGCGGGTGAACGCCCGCTAACGGCGGGAGAGCGTCCGATTACAGCCGGGGAACGCCCCATCACGGCAGGCGAACGCCCGATTACCGCAGGCGCGCGTCCCATCACAGCGGGTGCGCGTCCCATCACAGCAGGCGCGCGCGACATCACCGGACAGTACCTTGCGGAGCTGGGCGTGCGCATCACACCCCTGCCCGGCACCGAGCAGGAGGCGCAGCAGATTGCACAATTCTTTCCCGGACACACACTGCTTAAGGGAAAAGACGCCCAGGAAGCGACTCTCAAGGCAGAGATGGGCAAGTACCGCTATCTGCATCTGGCAACGCACGGTTATTTCAACGACGCAACGCCCTTGCAGAGCGGCATCGTGCTGGCGGAGCCTGCGGAGGACTCTGGCGAAGACGGGATTCTCACCGCACGCGAGTTGATGGAAATCCCTCTGAGCGCGGAGATGGTAGTGCTCTCTGCATGTGAGAGCGCACGCGGACAGGCGCGTCCTGGCGAGGGCACGATGGGCATGGTGTGGGCGCTTAGTGTATGCGGCGTTCCCGTTCAGATATTGAGCCAGTGGAAGGTCAGCGACGAAAGCACGGCGCTGCTGATGAGCCGCTTCTACGCTTTGCTTAAGCAGGGGCTGACCTCCGAAGAGGCGCTCCGCCGCGCCGCGCTGGAGGTCAAGCAAGACCCGCGCTTCCAGCACCCCTACTATTGGGCGCCTTTTATTCGGTTAGGAGCGTTTTAGAGGCGCACAGGCACGCCCCGTTCGTGCAGATAGGCTTTCAACTCACAAATGCGATAGATGCCGTCATGCACAATTGAGGCGACCAGCGCGGCGGATGCTTTGCCTTCGGTCAGCGCTTCGTAGAGATGCTGGGGCGCGCCTGCGCCCCCCGAGGCAATCACGGGCACAGAGACTGCCTCGGCAACCTGGCGCGTCAGGGTCAGCTCATAGCCCGTCTGCACGCCGTCGCGGTCCATGCTGGTCAGCAGAATCTCGCCAGCACCGCGCTGAACCGCTTCCTGCGCCCACAGCACGGCGTCTTTGCCTGTGGGGGTGCGCCCGCCGTGGATGCATACCTCGTAAAACACGCCGTTCCAGCGGGCATCGATCGCCACCACCACGCACTGGCTGCCGAACCGCTCCGCCGCTTCGGTGATCAGGGTGGGGTTTTCTACTGCAACCGTGTTGAGGCTCACTTTGTCGGCGCCTGCCTGCAGGATGGCGCGAATATCTTGAAGGCTCCGAATGCCGCCGCCGACGGTGAAGGGAATGAACACCTGTTCGGCGACACGACTGGCTAACTCAAACACGGGGGCGCGACGCTCGTGGCTGGCGGTGATGTCCAGAAACACCAGCTCATCGGCGCCTTCCGAGTCGTAAAAGCGTGCCAGTTCCACAGGGTCGCCTGCGTCGCGCAAACCCACAAAGCGCACGCCCTTGACCACGCGCCCGTTCTGGATATCAAGGCAGGGGATGATCCTGCGGGTGGTCATGAGGGTTCCCCGTTATGTTCTATGGGGGTGCGCCGCCACTGAACGGCTTCTATAGAGGGAACTGACGGAGTCTCCTTTGTGCCCCCTTTGGAACGACGCTTGCGGGCGCCGCGCGCCTTCCGACTTCGGACAGGTTCCGCCGCCACTTCGGGAGCGACCGCCTCCACAGGCTCCACCGCCACGATTGGGATAATGGGTTCTATCGTAGCAGGCTCTGGCTCCGGAACAGGCTCTTCGTGTGCCAGCGGCGGCAGGCTTTCCCCACGCAAGAGCGCCTCCAGCCGCTCTGCGGTGTCCACCAGCAGCACGCGGCTTTCGCCCTCTTGCAGGTTCAACACATACTCGCTGCCATTATGCGCCGTGATGCCCCCTTCGGCAGGGTCATAGACGCTGATGCCTTCCGGCAGGAAGAGAGTCTTGCGCCCGCCGCGCGTGGCGTGAATATGGAGCCACGGGCGGCGCACATGCACCACATCGTTGGAGCTGAGCCACACATGCACCCCTGCCCACCAGGCGAGAGCGCGAATCAGCTCTGGGGTGAGCGTGCGCTCGCCGATAAACACCGAGCGCCAGTCGCCATGGGCTTTAACCGCCAGTGAGGGCAGCCCCGTTTCGATGTATTGCCCAATGACCTCGGCGTCTTCGTCCAGCACATAGTAGCTGGGTTCCCACGGCTCCTGGACGCCGAGCTTGTCCGTGCCGAGTGCGCGCGCAATCGGATGCGTGGGTTTGACGATTTGTGTGCCCTGCGTGCTTGCCCAAGGCTGGCGTGCGAGCGCGAAGCCCATCACCTCACGAGCCGTAGCGAGCGCATCGCGATGCCCCTTGAACAAGGAACCGGCATAGAGCCAGACCAGTGTGCGTTGATTGCGCTGGAGCTTGCGCTGGATGGCTTCGCGCACGGGGTGCGATAGCCGCCATGCGTTCAGGAACAGTACCATGCGGGTGAGCGGAAAATCGCGGCGCACAATGTCTTCCAGCAGGTAGAACCCGACCGAGACGCCACTGCGCATCAGCGCCTCACGCGCCTTGACAATCACCTGTTCCAGCAGGCGCGACCCTGTGCGTACATAGCGCATGCTGGTGGGGTCCACAATCACAGCGAGGTCGGGCGGCGCTTGGGGCGTGCGCTCACGCATCTCCCAGAGGATTTGCTCCGCGCGCGCGTTTTCCCACGCAATCGGGTTGGCGAGCCAGCCCTCGCCCCACAGGTCCATCCACTGCGTGCCGTAGCCGAAAGTGAGCGATTGCCCCACCGAACGCGCCTGTGCCTGCACCACCGCTTGCGCCGAGCGCAGGGGTGGGTTGTAGTCGTCAGGTTCGCTGGTAGGGGTCAGCGTGCGCTCGGTTGCGGGCGTGCCAATCGGAGCCATCTTACCAAACGGCGTGCGATAGTCCTCCTCCGAAAGGAACAGTTTATGATGCAGGTGAACCGAGTCGACGGGAGTAGGGAAGGCGCCTGTGCCTCCGGGCAGACGGTCGGCGTAGGTAATCGGTGCGCTCAGGAAGTCTATCAGTTCGCTTCGCAGCAGCTGCCCCAGCGCCAGATGCCCCGAATGGGGGTGGCGCCACTCCAGCAGATAGCCGTAGGAGACGCCCACCAGCGCGCGGTTCTGGCAGGCGGCTTTGACCGCCTCCGCCAGCGTGAGGATGCGCTTCGTTGTGATTTCCGAGAGGAAGCGGTGATAGTCAATCCAGCGCCCTTCGCGGCGCAGGTGGTAAAACTGGCGCTTTTGGGGCGGCGCGCTGGGCTGGAAAGGTGGCAAGGTCGCCGTGCTGAAACTCACCTGCCCATCGAACCAACAGGCGCGGAGCGAGACCGAATCGCCCCGATAATGACGACGAAGCCAATCGCGAAAGGCGCTCAGCGCCGCCTCGCTGGTATCATAGCCTCCCGATTCGGGATAAAACCACTCGCCCCAGTCCAGATGATAGCCCAGTGTGTGCGCACCCTCCTCTTCTTGCTCGATCAGCTCTATAAGGCGCGTCAGCTGCTCCTGTACCTGCTGCCACCAGCGGTCAGCGCACACGGAGGGACCGCCAACTGTGCCATCGGCGTAGCGGATGACGCCTTCAGGATACTCTTTTTCCCAGCGTCCCACAGGAGCGGGCACAATCCGCCACAGAATCTGCACCTCTGGGTTCAGTTCACGGGCGAGCGCGACCCAGTAGCGCACCTGGTCAAACGCCTCAATAGCCCCTGTTTCGCGGGCGGGTAGAGTAATCAGCAACGCCACCAGCGAGATGCCCGACTCGAAGGCAAGCTGCATCTCCTGATGGATACGGACGCCTGCCTCGGTGGTGTGCGGGTTGCCGAAGAAGAAAAAGGGGCGGTAGCTTTTTTCCCCAACTATGAGGCTGGGAACGCTGTGGTGGAAATGCACGCGCACCAGCGGGTGGCGTACAGGAGGCTTTGCAGGGGCGACCTCTTCCACAGCGGCGACAGCAGGGGTTGCTTCCGCGCTCCCGGTTTTTTTGCGGCGTCGGCGTGTTTTTCGGGGAGTCTCTACGGGCGGTTCGCTGACGGGGGCGGTTTCTGCAGGCGTTACTTCGCTGATGGGAACCGTTTCTGCAGGTGTCGCTTCGCTGACCGCTTCATGCGCGACTTCTGCCTTTTTACGGCGTCGGCGTTTTGCGGGGGCAGAGGGAGCCTCGGCGCTTTCTGGGAGGGCAGGAACCACTTCGGCGCTTACAGGAGCCGCCGACTCCTCTGCTACAGTTTCTGCGGGGGACGCTTCTGCAGTGGGTTCCGTGGCAGTTTTCTTGCGTCGGGTACGTCGTCGGGGCGTTTCGGTGGGCGGCGACTCCATCGGCGCGAGCGTTTCGGCTTCTGTTGGGATGACGGCTTGAACTTCGGGTTCAGCAGGTGTTTTGGTTTCTGTTGGGGCGACGGATTGCGCTTCGGGTTCAGCGGGCGCTGTTGTGGTTTTGCGCGAGCGCCGTTTGCGTTTGGGTTCCGCCGTCTGAGCGCTTTCAGGTGTCGCAGGCGCTTCAGGGGATGGCGCTTCTGGTGGCGGTGTTGATGTGCGTTTGCGGCGCGACGGCTTGGCGGAGCCTTCCGCTGGCGAGTTGTCAGCCGCAACTGCGGATACTACGGTCTCTGGCGGCGGTTCTTCCGCTACTTTCCGTCGTCGCTTGCGTCCACTCTCATTCGGAACGGGAGCCTCCAGAGAGGGAGGCTGCGCTGATTCGGAAACTGTCTTCTTTCGGCGTGCCATCGTTGTCTATGGGTGGTAAAGTCTTAATCCATTCCAGCACATCCTGTGGGTGTTCAAAGAAATAATCGGGTTGGGCGGCGCGTAGGTCTTCGGGCAGGTGCGCGCCCCAGGCAACGGCAGCGACATACACCCCTGCCGAACGCCCGCAGGTAAGGTCATACACCGTATCCCCAATATAGAGAGCCTCTTCGGGAGCCATTTTCAGGCGTTCCAGCGCTTTCAGCACGGGTTCGGGGTGGGGCTTATGGCGCTCTGTGTCTTCCGCCGTTACCAGCGTGTCAATCCAGTCATCCAGCTGGAGCTGGGGTCGCGAGACGGCATACTCCAGCCGATTTTTAGAGGTCACGAGCGCGGTGCGGTAGCCGCGTCGTTTGGCTTCGCGTACCGCTTCGACCATCTCAGAAATCACGCGCTCCTCATGGCGGTGCGCCTCATAATAAGCACGCTCGTCGTTCTCCATCTGCAGGTGATCCACGGAATGGCTCACCCTGTCATCTAAATAGTGCATCTGCACATGGAGCGGCAAGCCAATCAGGCGCCGAATCTCCTCGTGGGGCAGTGCAATCCCCAGATGCTTGCGATAAGTGTGGTCCAGCGCCTTCACAATCAGCTGGACGGTATCGATGAGCGTGCCATCCACATCGAACAGGATGGCGCGAAGTCCCATGTCGCCTTGCATCAGGAAAGCTCCACCGGAATCGCCTGGGCTTTGAACGGCAGGTACTGCACAATCTGGTTCTTTTCGTTGACCAGCACCATCTTCGGCTCCACCCACTCATCGGTGAACACAGTGGCCGCAATGATAATCCGGTGCCCTTTCTGGGCTTTATGCGCGGCGGAGCCGTAGATGGCAATCTCACCCGAGCCAGGTGGGGCGGGAATCACATAGGTCTGAAACCGCTCTCCATTATCCATCACCCACACATGCACCATTTCGCCTGGCTCGAGGCCAATCGCGTCCATCAGCTCCTCGTCGATGGCGATACTGCCAATGTAGTCCAGGCGCGATTCCGTGACGCGCGCCATGTGAATCTTGGCTTTCAGTCGCTCCGTCAGTCGCATAGGGTGTGCCTCCGCTTAATATAATACCCAATTGGATAGAGATTGCGCCCCCTCTAAAGATTGTCTCGCCCTGCCTATAATACGGGGTGATGCACATCACGAACCTGCAAGCCAGTGCATTTGTGTGTGAGTGGACGGGCTTGGAAGGCTACCCTGCAGAGGGCGAAGACAGCGGTCTCTTTGCAGAGTGGCTGGACCTGATGGGCGGTGAGAAACAGGAGCCTGCCCACACGCAGACCGACCCTCATTCTGATGCTACGATGGTGGGCTTGCTTGTGGGGATGAATCTCCCGGTCCCTGGGGTGTTTTTGCCGCTGCCTGAGGGAGAGCCAGCGCTTTCGGAGCCAACCGCCCGCGCTCCGCAAGCGTGGCTGCCCCCTCAGGACGCAGTGAAAAGCCGCATGGCAACGAACCCTTCTGCAACTGACGCAGGAGCCACCACCTCTCCCGAACAAAGTGCGGGAGACCCCTTCGCGGAGATTCTCCAACACATGACACCCGCCTCAGAAGACTCGGTTTTACCGCACCTTCCAGAACAACCTGATGTCCCAACAGAGCAGAAACCTGGCTTTGAGGAGGCTGTGCTTTCCCCGGGACACACCGACAGGCACAGCTCGGAAGCGACGGGGCGCCTGCCGATAGCGGAACCCATCGCAACGCCCGATTTTGCTCCTGTCCCAGAGGCGCCTCACGCTCCAAGCGGAGAGGCTCCGCAAACCCCTTCTGTGGAGCGAACGGGAGTGGCAAACGAGCCAGTGTCGGCTGGGGCAGAACGAAATCCCCAGCAGGCGTTGGAGAGGCGCGTACCCCACTCGCATGGGGAGCCGCTGGCACATTTTGCGACAGGCGTACACAGCCTCTTGCACGGAGGGGGCGTCGCCATTCTGGAAACCAGTACCCCACCATCAGGGGAATTGCGCTGGGAAAGTGTGGAGCAAATCGCCCAGCACATCGAGCGGCTGGGGCATCGCCCTGGCGAGCAGAGCATCACTCTCCAGTTAGACCCGCCTGAGTGGGGGCGAATCGAGATTCGCGTTCAGGTGGAAGGCACAGAAGTGCATACCTGGCTGACCACCGAACACGATTTCGCGCGGCGGGCGCTGGAACAGGCGGCGCAGAGCCTGCGCGAGCAGTTAGCCCAGCGCGGTTTGCAGCTGGGCGCGTTCAGCGTCGGCACGGGCAGCCACCACGCTTCCCGACGCCCGACGTCCACACCCTATGAAACAACTCGCTCTCTCAGCGAGCCAACACGCATCACACGCCACGCTACGGAAAGCATCCACCTTCTTGGGCGATGGAGCGCCTGGGCGTGAATGCCTGAGGAGGTTAATGATGACAATACAGGCTGTTCAGTCAAGCGCCCAGACGGTCGCAAGCAATCGCTCTCGCACCGCTCTGGACACCTATCAATTCCTGAGACTGTTGATTGTGGAGCTGACATCCCAGAACCCGATGGACCCCGTTAAGGATCGGGACTTTCTGGCACAGATGGCGCAGCTCAATACCGCGCAACAGATGGAACGCATGGGACAACTGCTGACCGCACTCCAATCTGCCAGCCTGATTGGGCGCGAAGTGGAAGCCATTCTGCCCAACGGCACAACACTCAGCGGTAAAGTGGAGGCGGTGGAACTCAGCAGCGGGGAGATTTACCTCACTGTGTCCGACCAGCGCGTTCCGTTCAGTGCGCTCAAAACGATTCGTTAGGAGGTGAATGCAGATGTGGCAAGCGATGCTTTCAGGGGTTGCCAGCCTCAAGGCGCATCAGATTAAGATGAACATCATCGGCAACAATATCGCCAATATCAACACGATTGGCTTCAAAAGCGCCCGAACCCACTTTCAGGACCTCATGGCGCAGACTCTGCGGGCTGCCAGTCGTCCCAGTGGTGTGCTGGGAGGCACGAACCCGATGCAGGTGGGATTGGGGGTCAAAGTCGGCGCGATTGACACCCTGCCCCTGCAGGGCGCGCTGGAGCTGACAGGGCGCAGTACCGACCTCGCCATTCAGGGCAACGGCTACTTTATGCTCACGAACGGACGGGATGTCGTGTTCACGCGCGATGGCGCGTTCGGACTCGATTCCTCCGGCTTTCTGGTGCATCGGGGCACAGGCTGGAAAGTGCTGGGCTGGCGCGCCGACCCAGGCGGACTGATCGATACCAATCAGGCGATTACCGCCAGCTCGGTGCTTCAGTTCCCGGTCGGCTCGCAGGCGGCTGTGCGCCAGACCTCGCAGGTGATTTACACGGGCAATCTGAACGCGAATGCAGACCCGGGCGATCAGTATTCGGCGACTGTGCGGGTATACGACGGCTTGGGCGGCGCGCACGACATCACGATTACCTTCCGCAACCGTCAGTCGCCACCGCCCCCCGGCGCTCCGACCGGAGCCGTGATGTCATGGGATTGGGAAGCAACCGAAGGCTCCACCTCGGTCGGCGATTTCAGCACGGGTTCCAACACACGCCTCTATTTCGATTCGCAAGGTCGCCTGATTGGCACCACCACCCAGCAGATTACCATCACTCCCACAAACGGCGCGTCGCCGTTCACGGTGAACCTGGATCTCAGCCAGATTACCTCGCTCGCCGCGGAATCGGTGGTGCAGCCGATTTATCAGGACGGCTTCCCGCCGGGCACGCTACAGGAGTTCACCATCGGCATCGATGGCACGATTCAGGGCGTGTTCTCCAATGGGCTGTCGCGCCCGATGGGGCGTATCGCGCTCAGCCTGTTCTCCAACCCTGCGGGACTGGAGCGGCTGGGCAACAACATGTGGCGCCTGACCGATAACTCCGGACTGCCCCAGATTGGCGCGCCCACCACAGGGGGGTTGGGCGAAATCAACGCGGGCTATCTGGAGCAGTCGAATGTCGACCTGGGCGGCGAGTTCGCCGATATGATTGTTACACAACGCGGTTTTCAGGCGAACACACGAATCGTGTCGGTGGTGGACGAGTTGCTGGCGGATGTGGTCAACATGAAGCGCTAATCCCGTAGCCTTGCTGTGAAGAAAATCGGGCGGCTTGCCGAAAATCGGGATGGGGAACTATGAGCAAGGCACAGTGGAGATGGGCGCGTATCGGGGTCTGCCCGTTCAGCGCACTTAGCAAGCCGAGCGCAGGAAGCCCTCCCACCTGCACGAATCCGTTCGAAACCTATGCATGCGAAGTGATTCGGTATGGGGGCTTCCTGCCCGAATGGCTCACGCCTGCTGAGCTGGCGTCCCGAGCGCCTCATCTGGACATCCTGCTCACTCTGGGCGGAGGGGAGCTGGATGACGCCACACGCCTGACACTCCACCAGTTTGTGGAGCAGGGCGGGGTGTGGATCGCGGTTGGGGGCGTGCCCCATGCTCCCGAAATCACGGGTTGTGAACCCCAGAACCATCCCGACGGCAAGCCTGTCCGACTGGGGGAGGGCTATGCGGCGTCCGAAAAGCTCAACGCCGTGCTACCAGAAACCTGGGGGCTGCTCCACTGCTTTGGGGGACGCGAAGTCTATGCGACGACTGCCGAAGTGTGGGCATACTGGCACGACCCGCACGGGCGCCGTACAGACCGCCCTGCCCTTCTCCATCACACCCTCGGTGCGGGGCATGTGCTGGTTTTCGCAATAGACTTGGGCGAAACGATTTTGCGTATCCGCATGGGGCGCCCCGTCAGCGAGCAGGTCGTGCTGCCCCCGGACATTCCCCCACGCCACGAAGACCCGTGCCTCCACAGTGAGGACGCAACGCGGCTGGACTGGTACCTGGACCGCTATCCTTGTGAAGATGGCACGCTCTGCTTTCTCAAACCCGTAGCCGATTTGTGGCAGGAGAGCCTGTTTCGGGCGGTGCTTCAGGCTGGGCAATGGAGGGGCGCGGTCGTACCAATGATCTGGTTCTATCCGCGCATGTTGCCTGGGGTGGGGGTCTTGAGCATCGAGTCTGACCCTGCCAGTGGCAGTCACGAAACGCCCTTGAATCACCTGCTGACCCTGACGGGCACGCGAGCCGTCTGGTGCATCAGTGAGCTGATTCATAGCGCAAACTTTTACCGCGATCTGGCGCGCCGTGAACACGAAATTGGCTTGCGCTATGTGCCTGAACCGGGACAGTTTTGTAAGCCAAGTAGCGTGCAGAGTCAGGTGGACAACCTGCGTCGGTTTACGGGCGTGCGGACAATCACCGCGGTGCAGGTGGAAGGGTTGCAGTGGCGCGGCTGCAGCGAGTTTTACGAACATGTGGAGCGGGCGCAGATTTTCACGGAGCTCAGCCGCGGCGCTTATCACCCCCAGGCGAGTGGGTTCCTGTTCGGGAGCGCGCATCCGTGGCAGCCGATGAGTCGCACACGCCCTGGCGAAATAATCCGTGTCTATTCTGTTCCCCTGCTGGCGTACCGCGCGATGGAGTGGGTCTCGCCTGCCCAGATGAACGCCCTCTTCAACGCCACCCGAAGCGTGCATGGGGTGTTCCACATCACTATCCGTCCCTCGGTGTTGGCGGATCACAGCAGTGCCGATGCGCTGATGCGGATGATTGGCTCCGTGCGCTACAACGGCTATGAATGGCTGACCGCCCACGAGCTGGCGCAATGGCTCAGTGCCCGCGCCAACCTGCGTTACAAACTCGCGGGACTTGCGGGACAGATGCAACTGGCGCTTCTCTCGGCGCACACTATGAATCGGGTGGGGGTCTTGCTTTTCACACCGCTTCGAGGCTGGGCACAGATTAGCGGACATCAGGTGGACCTGCAGGAAGGGGAATATTTCGGCTTTCCATGCTTGACTCTGGAGACCGACCTCGTGGAGAAAAGCGCCCGCGAGATTAACCTCTTTGAAACTGCGGAACAGGTGGCGTAAGCGATGAGCGAGATTCTGTCGCAGGCGGAGATTGAGGCGTTGTTGGCGTCTCTCTCAGCGGACGAGCCAGAGAGCAGCGCCAGCGCGCCTGTGATGACGCCTTCGGCGGGTGGGGCGTTCGGCGCAAACCGCAAAGCGATTGCGTATGAAGTATACGACTTCCGACGCCCCGACAAGTTCTCGCGCGACCAGCTGCGCACCCTGCAGATGGTGTTTGAAACCTTCGCCCGCCTGAGCGCGACCAACCTCGCCACCTATCTGCGCGTGCCCGTGCATATCGATCTCATCTCGCTGGAGCAGATCCCCTATGAGGACTACCTGCGCTCGCTGAAGCAGTCGGCGTTCGTCGTGTTCAGTGCGCCGCCGCTGTCGGGGGAGTCGGTGCTGGAGATGGAGTTTTCGCTGGTGTTCACGCTGCTGGATCGGCTATTGGGCGGTGTGGGGCGCCCAGTGGAGCGCAACGCCTTTACGGATGTGGAGAAACCGCTGGTGATGGCGCTCGCCGAGCGCGTGCTGATGGCGTTCCGAAGTGCATGGGAGAGTATTATCCAGTTAGAGCCGCATATTGAGAGCCTGGAGACCAGCGCGCAGTTTGTGCAGATTGCACCCCCCAGCGATATCGTGATTACGGTTCTGATGGAAGCGCGTGTGGGCGAGCGGCGCGATGCGATGAGCCTCTGCGTGCCCCATATGGTCATCAAACCCATCACCCCGCGCCTCAGCTCCCAGAACTGGGTCGCTTCCGCAGGCAAGCGCACCACGCCCCATCTCCGTCAGGCGCTCACACAACACCTGAATCACACCTTCATGCAGTGTACCGCCCGATTGGGGCGCACGACCTTGCGCATGCGCGACCTGCTCGCGCTCAAAGTAGGTGATACGCTGGTGCTGGATACCGAAGTCAATGGCAAAATTGACCTGCTCGTGGAAGACAAAGTGAAATTCCGCGGCAAACCCGCCGTGCGCAACCGCAAACTGGTCATCAGCATCACCGATGTGGTGAAGGAGGAATAAGCCCATGAGCGAAATCTCCCCCGAAATCCTGACACAGTTCATCGTCAAGCAAGGGCAGGTATGGCAAACGGTGGCGCTCCACCTGTCAGAACAGAACAATGTGCTGGTGGAGATCCCCACCCCCACCTCACAGGCGGTGCCGATAGGAGACCTGACCTTGCTCACCGCAGACCCCGTGCTGCATGGGCAGTCGCTTTTCACCGAGGCGGCGGAAGAGCCGTGTCTGTTTATCGTGGGTGAGCAGCTCGGCGAGCGGGCAGAAACCGAAAAAGCCCTGCTCGAAGCGCTCACCGGAACACCACAGGAGGGTGTGGACGAAAGCCACTTCCCCGCCGTACAGGAGTTTTTCCAGCACCTGATGCAGGGACTGGCAGTGGCGTTTGGCAACCTGCGCAACGCCACCTTCACCCCCGGCGAGATTGCCGTCAAGTATGAACCCGTAACCTTCCCGCCCAACTTCCTGATGGTGGACGAGGTCATCGCCACGCGCTTCACTGTGCAAATTCCCGACCGCACGCCGTTCACCCTCACATGGCTGTTGACAGAGGGACTGGCGCGTGCGCTGCTGGGGGTACAAGGAAGCGTTAGCGACCCACTGAGTGAGCTAACAGTCGAACCAGAAACGCCTGCCCCCCCTGCCTCGGACTTTGCCCCCACGCCCTTCAACCCGTTTCAGGAGCCAGAGGCAACACAGGACCGCAACCTAGATTTGCTGCTGGACATCCCGCTGGAGGTGTCAGTGGAACTGGGGCGCGTGTCGCTGATGGTGCGCGATTTGCTGGAAATCGGCACTGGCTCCATTATTGAGTTGAAAAAGACCGCTGGCGAGCCTGTGGAGGTGCTGGTGAACGGGCGTCTGATTGCGCGTGGGGAAGTCGTGGTGGTGGAAGATAACTTTGCAGTGCGCATTACCGAGATTCTGTCGCCTGCAGAGCGAGTCCAGAAACTGGCAGGGTGAACGCTTATGAGACGGCTTGTGTGGCTTGGAGGAATGCTGGTAATTTTACTGTGGGCGGCGTGGGGGCAAAGCGCCCCTGCGGGTACGGAGCTGGCGCCGGGGGCGCTGGGCACGCGCTCTGGCTCGCCGATGCAGGTTGCGTCGCCCAGCAGCGGCGGCGGAGGCTGGATTCAGGTCAGTCTAGCACTGCTCGTAGTGGGCATTGGCTTGCGCTACGGGCTACCGAAACTACTTCGCTGGGCAGGCAAAACGGGCGACGGCTCTCCGCTGGACGGACAGGTTCGGGTGATTGAAACGCGCGCCGTGCCCAACGGGAGCCTGATGCTGGTCAAAGCGCGCGACAAACTCCTGCTCATCGGCAGCTCGCCCCAGGGTATGAGCATGCTGGCAGACTTAACCCCGTCTGCCGAACCTGAAACTCAGATTGCCGACACTGCCTTCGACAAAGTATTGCGCAGTGCGCGCCCCTATCAGCCCGCGGTAGATCCCCAGCAGACGGTGGCGGCGCAGGTTCAGACGCGCCTGCATCAGGCGCGAGAACGACTGGCGCGCTTGAGTGGTGGACGCGCTTCGGAGGGGATTCGCGAATGAGGAGTCGCACGGTTAGGATGTTCAAAAGACTCCTGCTGAAGAGGGCAGGTGAACCTGCTCTGTCGCAAGGATCTGCTTTCCGCCTCGCGGCACAATTAATTTCGCCGCGTGGGGCGCGGCGACCGTGCCCCTCCTGATGCCCGTACGGACGCGGTTCCCGCGTCCTGTTCACCCAGCCCTCCGTTCTTTGCAACAGCGCAGGTGAACCTGTTCCTAATAACCGAAGCCAGCCCGCGCTGGCTCTTCGTAGACTGGGCATCCTGCCTAAAATCAAGCGCAGGGATGCGCGTGCTACCTTAGCCGACGCAGGGCGGCTTCGTCTCACAGGAACGGCTTCAGCCGTCCGAGTACCCTCTCGCGCGCTCTGCATCGGGCTACTACTCAGCATTGGGTTGCTCCCCCTCTGGCTTTTTGCTCAGGAATCGCTCCCCCTGCCGCGCATCAGCGTGGAGGTCGGCAACGCGCGTAATCCGCAGGAAGTTTCCACCTCGCTCCAGATTCTGGCGCTGTTGACCCTGCTCTCCGTCGCGCCCTCGATTCTGCTGATGATGACCGCCTTCACGCGCATCGTGATTGTGCTGTCGTTTCTGAAGAGCGCGCTGGGATTGCCCAACATCCCACCGACGCCTGTGCTGATTGGTTTGAGCCTGTTCCTGACTTTCTATGTCATGTCGCCCACTCTGGACCAAATTAATGCCGCCGCCTACCAGCCGTACATGCGCAAGGAGATTTCCTTTGAAGAGGCCCTGAATCGCGCCCAGAAACCGATTCGCGCCTTCATGCTCCGACAGACCTACACCAGCGACCTGAACCTGTTTTTACGCATGCGCAAGGCGCCGCCCCCCCGCACCCCCGACGAGGTGCTGATGAGCGTGCTGATCCCTGCCTTCATGCTGAGCGAACTCAAAACCGCCTTCCTGATAGGCTTTTACATCTACATTCCGTTTCTGGTGATAGACCTCGTGGTGGCGAGCATTCTGCTCTCGATGGGCATGATGATGTTGCCGCCTGTGGTGGTCTCTACGCCTGCAAAGTTGCTGGTGTTCACGCTGGCGAACGGCTGGGGTGTGCTGGCGCAGGCGTTAGTGCAGGGCTTCCGATAGGAACCGCTCGCGCTCTTCGGGCGTGTCAAAGCACCATGTGATGTGCCCCACCTTGCGTCGCGGTCGGGGGGCTTTGCCGTACAGATGGAGTTTCGCATGCGGCTCGCTGAGTATCTTTGCGGGGTTGGGCAGGTCGCCAAGGATATTTTGCATCACCATGTAGCCTCTGGGCGCGGTGGAACCCAGCGGCAAACCCAGAATCGCGCGCAGGTGGTTCTCAAACTGGCTGGTGTGAGCGCCTTCGATCGTCCAGTGCCCGCTGTTATGCACGCGCGGGGCGACCTCGTTTGCCAGCAGTTGCCCGTTGTGTTCGAACCACTCGATGGTCATCACGCCCACATAGTTCAGCGCCTCCATCAGAGCGCGGGCGTGGCGCTCTGCCTGTTCCTGCAGGGCAGGGGTCAGATGGGGCGCAGGCGCGATGGAGCGATAGAGAATGCCCTCGCGATGATGGTTTTCTATCAGCGGGTAAAACGCCATCGTGCCATCCAGCGCACGCACGGCAATCATCGAAACCTCGCGCTCAAACGGCACGAACGCCTCCGCAATAAGGGGATGCGCGCCAAAGCGCGCCACCGCTTCTCTAAACTCCGATTCGGTTCGAACGACCGCCTGACCTTTGCCGTCGTAGCCGAAGCGGCGCGTTTTGACCACTGCGGGCAGCCCAACCGCTTCCAGCGCCGCGCGAGGGTTCTGGGGGTCTATCGGCGCGAACGCAGGCACAGGCACGCCGTGCGCTTGCAGAGCCTGTTTCTCAATCAGGCGGTCCTGAAAGGCGTGTAGCGCCTCTGGGGTGGGGCGCACTGGGACACGCTCCGCCAGCCAGCGGGCGCTTTCCATGGGCACATTTTCAAACTCGTAGGTGATGACCTCGCAGCGCTCCACGAGCTGGCTCAGGGCGTACGTGTCTGCGTAGGGGCAAGCCAGCAGGGGCGCGACCTGCCCCGCACACGCTTCCGGGTTGGGGTCGTAAAAAAGGCAACGAATCCCCAGCGGATAGCCTGCAAGCGCCATCATGCGCCCCAGCTGTCCGCCTCCCAGCACGCCGACCGTACGATCCATGGCTTATCCAGAGCGTGGGTCAGGATTTTCCAGCACGGCTTCGGTCTGGCGCTGGCGATAGGCGCGTAGCGCTTCACGGAATTGGGGATACTTGTTGGCGAGAATGGCGGTTGCCAGCAGCGCCGCGTTAATCGCCCCCGCTTTGCCGATTGCCAGCGTGCCCACAGGCACGCCTGCAGGCATCTGCACGATGGAGAGCAGGGAATCCAAGCCTTTCAGGGCACGCGACTCGATGGGCACGCCCAGCACAGGCAGGGTCGTCTTGGCGGCGGTCATGCCGGGCAGATGCGCCGCGCCACCTGCGCCCGCGATTATCACCTCAATCCCGCGCGATTCGGCGCTGCTGGCGTATTCAAACATTCTGTCGGGCGTGCGGTGCGCCGAGACAATCTGCACCTCATAAGGCACGCCCAGCGTCTCCAGCGTTTCCACTGCGTGTTGCATGGTATCCCAATCGGAGCGCGAACCCATAATCACGCCCACCAGCGGCTGTTGGGGTCTCATCGCGCCCCAATTCTACCCCGCGCTGTGCTACAATTAGAGCAGGATGCGTTTTGATTTTCGGCTGGATGCCTACCGTGAACTGGGCGTCGCGGAGACTGCTTCGGCAGAAGCGATTCGTCAAGCCTATCTGCGGCTCGCGCGTCAATATCATCCCGACCATGCGCCTGAAGGCAAACAACAGGAGTACGAGGAGCGCATGAAGCGCATCAACTCGGCGTATGAGATTCTGAGCGACCCTCAAAAGCGTGCGATATATGATCGTGCGCGGCGCCCTCATGCGCCTGTCCCCACGACTGTGCGTGCAACATCTCATGCCCGGTGCATGCCGCGCTCAGCGCCGCGCGACCCCTATTCCACGATGCGGGCGGGCTATCAGCAGCGCTATTATCGGGTGCAAATGAACACCCAGCGGCTGCCCCCTTGGGCGCGCCTGCTGGTGGGGCTATTCAGTGGGCTGGGGCTGGTGGTTGGCTTTATCATGGGGCTGCCGTTCGGGATTGTCGGTTGCATTCCGGGGGCGCTGGTGGGGCTAATCGGGGGTGCGCTGGTGGGGCTGAGCGCCGTCTACCTGACCGCGCTGCTGGTTCCCGTGCTGGTACTGGGCTGGCTGGGGCAGATGGCGTTGGGCGAAACGGGGCTGTGGGGCGGCGCCGTGCTGGGAACGCTCATCGGCATAGGGGCTGCTGCGCGTCTTTGGAAACGCGCTAACAGCGGCTTCCGAAGCTAAACAAAACCGTGAGCAGGTCGGCGTCGTCCACCACGCCATCGCGGTTCAGGTCCGCTGAAGAGGAGCCTGTTTGACCGAAGCTAAAAAGCACTTCCAGCAGGTCGGCGTCATCCACCACGCGGTCGCGATTGGCGTCTCCCTCCAGTCGGCACCCGCTGACCCACTTCAGGATGAAGCCTTCCACTTTGCCTGTAGGACGCCTGCCCACGCCGACGATTGTGCTGCCGTCTGCGGAGATGGCGCGTGCCACCAGCAACACCGAGCCATCCGAAAGCAGATTCGCGAAACGCGCGTTCAAATCTACCATGCCGTCTGCGGGAGTCCAGAGCGCGGCGTAGCTGACATACTGGCTTCCTTCCATCCTTATCAGTTCGCCCACAATCGCGTTCCCGTCGGCAGAAACGCCATAGGCGATGCTTTCGATAAATCCTGAGGGAACGCCCAGATTTTCCATCGCGCCGTTGCGCCAGAGGAAGGCGCGCGCCCGCCCGTTGGGGAGGGTAGCGCTCCCCACCACAATCTGCCCATCGGGCGAAAGAGCATAGGCATGCGACTCTGAGCCGCCCAGCGTGCCCAGATTGAGCATACCTTCGGGCGTTTTACACAGCGCTCGGATACCTCCCCCCGTGTTCCTCCCGAAGCCTGCGATAACTTGCCCATCTGTCGAAAGAGCGC
>JBBIQJ010000039.1:0-18105 GCA_037442385.1 Armatimonadota bacterium | reverse complement strand
CCCCCCCCCCCCGCCACTCTGCGCCCATTTCTGCAGCTTCCTGATGGCACGCTGGCATGCTTTTTTCACGCGCTCCGTCGGCTCCCCCAAGCGCTCTGCTATCAACGCAAATGGCAGCTCCTCGAGATAGTGCATTGTCACAATCGCGCACTCACGCTCGCTTAGTAAAGCCAGAGCTTGCTCTAACAAAAGTCGTGTCTCGGCATCTTCATAGCCTTTCTCGATAACACAGTAGTTATCACACGCTTCCAGCGAGACACAGGGCAGCTCTCTATGGCGCTGGCGGAGATGGTCGTTCAGCACGCTATGGCAGCATGCTATGATGTAGGCGTGAGTCAGCTCTTGCCCTCGTGCTATCGCTCGATGCAGGCGCAACAGCACATGCTGGGTCATATCGTCCGCATCAGAGCTTGCTATGCCGCGATGCACAAACCACTGGTATGCAAACTCACGACAATCCTCGATTGTGAATATTGCGCCGTTCATCGTGACTCACCTGATAAAAAGGATTCGCACAAGCTGATGGAATTCCTGCACGAGGGGGTCAGCAAACTATTGCATTGTGATAGAATGCCCTAGCGCACGATTGGGATATCCCTGAACCAATCTGGGCAACACGCCACAACGCTCAACCAAGACCCAACTGCTTCAACACCCCCCACAACGGCGGACGCAACCACAACCAACCCACCTCCAGCCAGAAACCCTCCAGCACACGACTGCGATAGACCCCCTCCGAACCACTGTACGCCACCCGATAGAACCCCGACGCATCGCGCTGGAAAAACTCCGCATACCGACGCTCGGGGTCAATCACCCAGTATTCAGGCACGCCCGCCGTCTCGTACTCCTCGAACTTCACAAAGCGGTCGGTGTGCCGACTGGCAGGGCTGACGATTTCCACAATCAGGTCGGGCGCGCCGTCAAAGTATTGCGCCTCAAAGCGTCCTGCGTTGCTGTTGAGGATGACCACGATATCTGGTTCGCGGGCGATCTCTCTGCCCTCAGGCAACGGCAACTTCACCAAAAACGGCGGGTGATAGACCTTCCCCAACTCGTGATACGCAACCCAGTTCACCAACAAGCTCAGCAAAACCATACTTATATCTTGATGCTCCACAGACACAGGCATAAGCGGGATTACCTCCCCGTTGACCCATTCGGCGTGCGCGCCGTCGTATTGTTGCAGGAACTCCCCGAAAGTGCAGGGCTTCTGCGGCGCGGCGCGCGCCTCTGCAGAAACGGTCTGCTCCATAGCGTCTCACCCTGCCCTGAGTATACCCCGTTCCATAGCGGCGAACCGCCTTCTGGTACGAACCAAGCGGTTATGGTGTCTTGATTGTCGTGAATACGGCTCCCCTCGCGTAGCGTGGGGAGCCGCGTAGAAGCAGGCATAGCCGCTCATTAGCGCAGGAGCCACGCTAACACCCACTGCCGAAATTGAACAGCACCTCCAGCAGGTCGGCGTCGTCCACAGTCCCGTCACCGTTCACATCCTCGGCTTGTCCAGAGCCACTCTGACCGAACGCGAACAGCACGGCAAGCAGGTCGGCATCGTCTACGCACCCGTCGCCGTTCACATCGCCTTCGGGTATTTCCAGGGTGTCCAGTAGAAATGCTTCTCGACGCCCTGTTGCGCTATTTTCGCCCCAGCCCACAATATAGCGACCGTCAGGGCTGACAGCGTAGACCTCTCTCAGTATCGAGCCATCGGTCAGCAGATCAGAGTAAACCTCATTCAGGTCTTGAATCCCGCTTTCAGCAGTCCAGCGAAAAGCGCGAGGCTGATACTCATCGCCAGGCTCAGACACTAAGGCGGCGCCGACAATCACTGAACCATCGGCTGAGACGTCGTTGGCGCGAACGCTCCATGTGTCGCTGGAGAAGGATCCTAAATCTTGCATTACCCCGTTTTCCCAGCGAAAGGCGCGCTCTTCGCCGTAGTCATTTGTAGCCCAGCCTACAATAACCAGACCGTTCGCTGAGACTGCAGACGCCGCGCTTTCGTCGCCTCCGAGCGAACCGAGATCCTGCATACCGTCGTTAACTGTCCAGCGAAAGGCGCGGGAGCTAGCAAACTGAATCGCCGCGCCCACGACCACCGAGCCGTTTGCCGAAACATCATGGGCGGCGCTCTCAGTGTAGCCTGGCAAGGTACCAAGGTCTTGCATGCTTCCGAACACCCAGCGAAACGCGCGCGATTGACCTACATCGTTAGTTGCTCTACCGACGACTACTTCACCATCTGCTGACACACTTGTAGCGCTGCTGAAAGTCCCGCCAAGCGTACCGAGGTCTTGCATGGTTTCTGATGCCCAGCGAAAGGCGCGGTACCGATTACTCGCATTTTGAGCTTCACCGACAATTACAGAACCGTCTGCTGAAATCCCGTAAGCCGAAGCACTGCCTCCACCAAGCGTGCCAAGGTCCACCATTCCCGTTGTCTGTGTCCATAGAAATGCGCGATACCTCAGATAGCCCTCTTCTATCCAACCCACAACCACACTACCGTCTGACGAAACGTCGGTGGCAGCACTGGAATAGCCAACAGATGTACCCAGCCAAGTCAAACTCTGTGCAGTCAAGCTGGCTACGCTCAACCAAAGCGTCAGCAACACACCACTCAGTCGCGCCCACAGCGCGACGCTCAGTCGGTTCGATTGCACTACTCGCATCGTCTTGACCTCCTTCAAAAGAGAGTTGCCGCAGGGAGCGGTATCGCGCCCCTGTAGCCTATTATACATCACTTTTGCGGAGGATGAGATAGGACTTTTGTCCTAATTTGCCTCTTTTTGGGGCGATTCTGGGGGCAAGAATCTGCAGATAAAGTGATTTTTTTGCATGGCGCGCTCACGATGCGTCTGCGAGTCGCGTCCCCCGTTAGCGTCGCCTGAGGATGAAGCGCAGGCGAGGAAGAGCAGGAAATTCGCTCCCCATCACGAAGCAGGGGGGTATGCACACGCTTTTTGCAGCTACATGGTGGTTTGGGCGTCGCGCTGTGGAACACGCGTGGCAAGCATGGCAAGAGTCTCCCCTGAAAGACCCTGCAAAACGCCTGCTGGAAGCGGTCGTGGCGGGCACGGCGGCGGTGGAGCTGGACCCTGAGGTGCTTTCAGTCGGCTACGGCGGCTTGCCGAACCAGCTGGGCGAGGTGGAGCTGGACGCGGCGGTGATGGAGGGTGCGCAGCTGCGAGCGGGCGCGGTGGCGGGCGTACGCCGTTTCGTGCCCGCCATTCGGATTGCCCAGCGCGTGATGGAGAAGACCCCCCACCTGATGCTGGTCGGCGAGGGCGCCGAGCGGTTCGCTATTCAGCAGGGGTTCCAGCCGCGCTGTTTGCTCACTGAAGAAAGCATCCGCCGCTGGCATGCGTGGTATCAGGAACGCCATGCGCCGAAGGAGGTCTCGCAGGCGCGGGCAGGCGAATCGCACGATACGGTTGGCGTGCTGGGCTGGCACGAGGGGCATCTGGTGGCGGCGTGTTCCACCAGCGGGCTGGCATGGAAGATGCCCGGACGGGTGGGCGACTCGCCGATTTTCGGCGCGGGTTTGTATGCCGATAACGAGGCGGGCGCCGCGGTCTGCACGGGCATGGGCGAGGAAATCTGGCGCTTTGCGGTTGCCAGCCGTGTGGTGGAACTGATGCGCGAGGGCGTCGCGGCACAAACAGCGTGCCAGCGCGTGATTCAGTATATGCTCCAGCGCAAGCCCGAAACCGCCCAGATTCAGGCAGCCGTGATTGCCATCCGCTCCGACGGCGACTTCGGCGTGGGCGCGACCCAGCCCGAAAAGTTCGAAGCCCACTTCTGCCGCGACGGCGAGATGTTTCAAATAAAACCGTAAAACACAACCCGTTCGCAGGAAAGACGGCTGCCGTCCCGAAAGGGATTTGACACGGGGAGGAGAGGCATGAGAGCGATACGATTCGCCCTGCTGGGGCTGTGCTGGGCAATCGGATGTGTTGCTGGCGCGCTTGCGGAAACAGAGATTGCGCAGGTCAAACTCGTCAAAGTAGATCTCCAGCAGCGCACGCTGACCCTGCAGCGAACGGGGCAAGCCGAGTTTGTTGCCGACTTGCACAAAAAGCCGCACCTCTGGTGGGATAGAAAGCCCCTCGCGCTGGAGAAACTCGGCGAACATATCGGCAAGCGCGTCGTGGCGCGCATGAGCGTGGACACTGGGCGCAAACCCATCGTGCGCGAGCTGGCGGACCCCGACACATGGAAGTGGCTCGAGACCGTGCGCCGAGGCGTCGTGAAGGGCGTCCTCAAAGCGCTCGATGACGAGACGCTCACGCTGGAGTTCCCCGACAAGAGCGAGTTCACCTATCGCCATAACGCCCGCACCCAGTGGGTGAAAGGGGGACAGCCCGCATCGCCTGAGGATTTCAAGCAGGGCGAGCTGGTCTTTGTTGCCCCGCGACTGCTGTCGAATCTGGACACGCTGGCGCAGGCAGTGAGCGATCGGGAACAGAACACCCAGCAGGCGCGCGAGCGCACGCTCCCTGCGGTGCAGGGCGTGGTGCAAACGCATGATTTGCTCAATCGGCGCATCTCCATCCGCACCCGCGCCGGCGACACGCGCGAGTTTGTGTACGACCAGAACACCGAGTTCGTTTCTGAGGGCAAACCCATCAAACCTCAGCAGGTGAAGGTGGGCACGACCATTACAGTCCATCGCAGGCGCAACGCTGACGGGAGCGAGTATGCGCGGCGCATCACGCTTCACCCGCCCCAGAAATCGTGAAGCAGGAAGTCCGCCACAACCGTCGAATAAGGTGAGACCTGATTACGGGAGGCAAATATGAGGCGATTCACAACCTTACTGGCGTTTGGGTTGCTGTGGCTCGGCGCACTGGCGCAGACACCGATTGCGGCCTGGCAGTTTTTCGGCAACGCCGCGCCAAACAACCCCGCCACACCAGGACTGGGTAAACAGACGATTTACTATCCCTGCTTGACACGGCTCTACGCGGTGAATGTAGAGGATGGCACGCTCAAGTGGCAATACCCTGCCGACGCCCCGCTGGACGCCACGATTCTGGGGCAGCCTGTGGAGGGCGAGAATCTGGTCTACTTCGGGGCGAGCAACGGCAATGTGTACGCGCTGGATATCGAAACGGGGGCGGTGCGCTGGATTTTCCGGGCGCGAAGCGCCCCCACTGCCCGATTCGTGCTGGATGAGGAGGTTCTCTATATCGGCACGGGCGGCGGCGAGGTTTATGCGATTAACGCCCGTAATGGCGAGCCTGTGTGGAGCGCTCCCTACCGCACTGAAGACTATGTCACAGGGAGCCTGGTGAAGGTGGAAGACACGCTCTATTTTGGCACGAACGGCGGGTTTATCCATGCGATTACGGCGAGCGGGGGGCGACGACGCTGGGTATATCGCTTGCCTGCGCCCAACTACGACCCCCAGCCCGTCTATGCGAACAATAGCATCTATGCTGCCTCCAGCGACCAGCTGCTGGCGCTGAACCCCAACAGTGGAGCGCTTCGCTGGCGACGCCAGTTCACGACCGAGCTTCGGCTGGCGCCCGCCGCAAACGAAGACTATGTGGTCGTTACAACCCGCGAAAATCGCGTGCTGGTCTACGACCACAACGGCAGGCTGATTGCTGGCGGCGATAAAGCGCCCATCACTCTGCGCTATGAGTCGCTTTTCCCGCCTGTGATTCACGAGGGCGATCTCTGGGTCGTGACGCGGCGCGGCACGCTGTTGCGCTATTCGCTACCCGAAGGGCAGTTGAAGTGGCTCTACACCTTGCGTCCCCCAGAAGGCACTCTGGACGCCAACAATCGGCGGATTGCCTATCTTGCTATCACCAGCCGATTGCTGTTCATTCCCAATGGGCTGGTTGTCGCAACGGCGGAAGGCAACCTGACCGCATTCCTCTATAACTGGGTAGACCGCACACCGCCCCAGGTCGTGCGTACCCTACCGGGTATCGGCGAAATGATGTCGGGTCAGCTGCCGCTGGACTTTTTTGCACGGATCCGAGACGACGGGAGCGGCGTCGATCCCAGCTCGGTACAGTTCCTGCTGGACGATGAGCCACTGGAAGCAGAGTATGACCCGTCTCTGGGCGAAGTTACGGTGCGCCTGCGCTCAGGCGGCACGGTGCAGCCCCTGGCAGATGGGCGCCACACACTCACCGTGGTTGCCTCCGACTGGGCAGGCAATACGGTGCGCTACACCTGGGCAATTCATGTGGATAACAGCCTGCGCCGTACGCCCACACGCCCCCAACAGCAACAGCAGCCCACAGGCCCTGGCACTGGTGGGCGTGGTGGACGCGGCGGTGGCGACTTCTGACGATGGGGCATCTGGCTCAAGTGGGCGCGGAGGTTGCCATCCGCGCCCAGGACCTCACCAAAGAGTTTCTGCTAAGCCATCAGCCCTACTCCTCCCTCAAAGGGTTGCTGCTGGCGTTCTTGCCAAAGCGGGTGGAGCATATCGTCGCGCTCAAAGAGGTGAGTTTCACCATCCGCCAGGGCGAAACCGTCGGTGTTATCGGGCGTAACGGGTCGGGCAAAAGCACCCTGCTGGGGATTATTGCACGGGTTTACCGTCCCACTTCAGGCTCCATTCAGGTGAACGGGCGCGTCGCGCCTCTGCTCGAACTGGGCGCGGGATTCCACCCCGACCTCACAGGTCTGGAAAATATCTACTTCAACGGGGTCATTCTGGGACTCACCCGCCGACAGGTCGCCGAGCGCCTACATGAGATTGTTGCCTTCGCCGAACTGGAAGACTATATCGATGCGCCTATCCGCACCTATTCGTCAGGGATGCTGATGCGGCTGGGGTTCGCGATAGCCGCGCATGTGGACGCCGACATTTTGCTGGTGGACGAAGTGCTGGCGGTGGGCGATGCCCATTTTCAACAGAAATGCTATCGCAAGATTCGCGAGTTTCAGGAGCAGGGGCGCACGATTTTGTTTGTTTCGCACGACATGGAGGCGGTGCGTCAGGTGGCGCAGCGTGTGCTCTGGCTGGACAGGGGCGTCCTGCGTGCGGATGATGAGGTCAACAGGGTGATAGAAGCCTATTTGCAGGAGACAGCGGCTACGCCGTGATGCCTGCCCAGCGGAGCGTCTCTTCTAGGGGGCGCACGCCCGTGGTGGCGCCCAGCTGCGTCACGCAGAGCGCGCCCACCGCGTTTGCCAATCGCGCTGTTTTCTCCAGGTCCCAGCCCAGCGCCAGCCCCGCCAGAAACCCTGCGCAGAAGCAATCGCCTGCGCCCAGCATGTCCACCACCTCCACAGGATAGGCGGGCACAGAAAAGGCGACTTCGCGATTTTTGACAAAACACCCCTGCGCGTCCATTTTGATGACCACCGTGCCGACGCCTGCCTTCAGCAGTTTGTCAGCAATCCGTTCTGGTTCCGTTTCGCCTGTTAGCCCACACGCTTCGCCATAGTTGGGCAGAATGTAGTCCAGATGGGGCAGGCAGGGGCGTAGCAGTTCCAGCCAGCGCCCCGAGGCGTCCCATGTGGTGTCCAGACTAGTGATCAGCCCCAGCGCTCTAGCATGCTGGAGCACGCGGCTGGCGGGTTCGCCGTCCATTTTGGGCATCAGAAACGCGCCCGCCAGATGAAGCAGGGCGCATTCCTGCACGACCTCCCAGTCAATATCTTCGGGGGCAAAATCGCCGTTCGCGCCCACATGGTGAATAAACGAGCGTTCGCCGTCGGGATGCACCATCACCATCGTGCTGGAGGTGCCTTTCTGAGCATATCGGATGCCGCGTGTGTCCACACTATGCTGCTGCAGGGTATGGATGAGAAAATCGCCGAAGGGGTCGCGCCCCACCTTGCCCAGCACTGCCACGGGCATTCCCAGCTTTGCCAGCGCCAACCCTGTATTGGAGGCGCAGCCGCCTACATGCAGTTCCATCGTGTCCACATGCACGCACACGCCTCTTTCGGGATAGCGGCTTACTGGCTTGGCGACCACATCGGCGACTAGAATGCCCACGGAAGCAATCTTGCGCATGGGTTAGTCCTCGCCTTTGACGGAGCGTTTGAGTTTCTCAAAAAAACTGCTGGGTTCAGCGCCCGCATATTTCTTGAGTCGTACGCCCGAAGCTTCGGCGAGCTGGCGCAACAGGTTGCGCTGGGCGTCGGTGAGTTTTTTGGGCATTTTCAGCCCGATGCGCACATGCAGGTCGCCGCGTTTGCCCGTGCGGGGGTCGGGCAAGCCGTAGCCGTGCAGGGTAATTTCGCTGTAGGGTTCGGTGAGTTCGGGGATTTCCAGAGTTACCTTGCCGTCCAGCGTTTCGATTTCGATTTCGTCGCCGAGCGCCAGCTGGGGGTAGGTGAGGTTAATCTGCGTGGCTAAGTCGCGCCCGCGGCGCTTGAAGCGGGGATGGGGCGCCACAGAAACCACCACATAGAGGTCGCCATCTCGCCCGCCGCGCAGCCCCGAATCGCCCGCGCCGCGAATCAGCAGGGCAGTGTCCGACTCAATGCCGGGAGGAATGGAAACGGGGATGGAGTCGTGGCGTCGCACCCGTTTGTTGCTGTTGCATTCACGGCAGGGGGAGCGCACGATTTCGCCCTCACCCCGACAGCGCTGGCAGGGAACCACACGCGTAATCGTGCCCAGAACCGTGGTCTGGGTATAGCGCACCCGCCCTGAGCCATGACAATCGGGACAGCGTTCGGGAGTGGTGCCGGGTTCGGCGCCCGTGCCCCGACACCGTTCGCAAAGGCGCAGACGCTCTACCGTAACCGTCTTCTCGGCGCCATGCAGCACCTCTTCCAGTGTGATGGTGATGTCGACACGACGGTCGTCGCCATCTACGGCGCCGCGTGGGGTTGCGCCGACTGCGCCCCCAAAAAACATCTGGAAGAGATTTTCTGCCATATCGAAGGGGTCGGTGGTGGGGGTGTAGGAAGCGCCAGCGTGTCCGAATCGGTCGTAGAGGGCACGCGCTTCGGGGTCGGAGAGAACCTGATAGGCTTCGTTCAGTTGCTTGAACTTCTCTTCGGCGTCGGGGTCGTCTTTGTTCACATCGGGATGGAGTTGCCGCGCGAGCCTCCGGTAGGCGGCTTTAATCTCTTCCTGGGAGGCGTCGCGCGACACTCCGAGAATCGCATAGTAGTCGGGTTTATTCGGCATCGCCGCTTTCGGAGCTGTCTGTGCCTAACAGCTGCGCCAGTTCCGACTCGTAAAACTCGCGCAGTTCGGTGTCGTCCTCGGTTTCTTCCTGAATACGACGGTCAAGGTCTTGCAGGGTACTCAGCTGCCAGGTGTGTTCGGGTCCCTGAATCAGCACTTCAACATGGTTTTCGTCGATGATGAGCGGTTTAATCTTGCCCTGGGCGATTTCTTCCAGCGCCACGGAAAGCGGGTTGAACTCCGCGCCGTTGACGGGTACCAGTGGTTTCGCGCCCGCCTTGAGCAAGCGTGCGCGCTCCGCTGCCAGCAACGCCAGGATATAGCGTGGATACTGAATCAGTTCATCGTTTTCAGGAAAGATCATTCAATCAGCCTCCTCTTTTTGTGGCTTTCGATAGCGTGCTTAAATCGGTCAGACGACAAACGCTGCAGAGGCACGGGCGCCCTCTGCGCTCGGCGCCACTGCGCTGGGTATCCGCCGAACATACATAGCGGCATTATGGATTATACCCTAAACACTTTGGGGCGTGTCAAGCGCGGTGGTTTCTACAGGGGTGGGCGTTTCATCTGGCTCCCCTTCTTCCATCGCTTGCACCTGACGCAACGCCGCCACTGCGACTTCGATCTGGTCGTCGGTCGGTTCGCGCGTGGTTAGATACTGGGTCCAGATGCCGGGCGCCAGCAACACGCGTGTGAGAAAGCCTGTTTTATACATGCCAGCGAGCCGAATCACCTCATACACGAGGCTTGCCACCACTGGCAGCAGCACCAGATGCATCGGGATGCGAATATACCACGCGGGGCGTCCCAGCAGCGCAAACACGAAGATGCTCACCACCAGCACCAGCAATACGAAGCTTGTGCCGCAGCGCGGATGAAGGCGCGTCTGCCGGCGAGCGGTCTCTATCGTGACGGGCAACCCTTCTTCGAGCGCGTTAATCGCCTTATGTTCTGCGCCGTGATACTGGAACACGCGCCGAATGTCGGGCATCAAGCCGATCAGCCCCACATAGAGCAGAAAGATCGTGATGCGCAGGATGCCATCCAGCAGGTTCTGCTCAAAACTGCTCCAGCCCTCGCGCTTGAGCCAATCCGTCAGGAGTGTGGGGATCACAAAAAACAGACCAATCCCAATAGCCAGCCCTGCAACGGCGGAGCCGCCAATCGCGATGTCCTGAATTGGTTTGGCGGGGGGGGTGTGATTGGGGCCGTTCTGGAGTTGAACCTGACTGGAAAACATCAGCGCGCGCATCCCCAGCGCCAGCGCGTCCACCAGCATCAGGAAACCCCGCAGAAACGGGCGGTTCAGAAACTGAAGCTTGCCAACCAGCGTGTTTTTGAGGGGTTCCGCACGCACCACGATGGAACCATCAGGGGCACGACACGCGACAGCAAAATAGCGGGGACTGCGCATCATCACGCCTTCGATGACCGCCTGTCCCCCGTAGCGCCAGTAGCGCTTTTGTGGCTCGTTCGGGGTCATGATTGCTGACCGTAGTTTTTATACTTGCGCAGGAACCGCTCCACGCGCCCTTCGGTGTCGACCACACGGCGCGTGCCTTCACCTGTAAACGCCGGGTGGCACGCCGCGCACACCTCCACGCGAATCTCCTCTTTCGTGGAGAGCGTCTCGAAGGTGTTGCCGCAGGCGCACACCACACGCGAAACCACATATTTGGGATGGATTCCGAGTTTCATGCTCTATCCTCCAGCAGGGTATATTATACCCGAAAGGAAACCGAAAATAGAGGATATGCCCATGAATCGCTGGTTTGTGTTGGGATTGAGTATAGCGATGCTGCTGGGGCTGGTTCGCTGTGTGCCCGGCGGTGCTGGAACCAGTTCAGGCAGTCAGCAGATTGTTTGCTCGCTGGACGCTTTTGTGCCCAACTACGCTCGCGAAGTGGACAAACTCTTGCGCTGGGAGCGATTCCCCGTAAGAGTCTATTTTGAACACGACACACACTACTCTCCCACCTGGCAAACGATTGCGCTTCAGGGGTTTGACCAGTGGATTGAGGTGTTCAGTCCCCAGATTCGCTATGTGGTGGTGGACGACCCTGCGCAGGCACAGATTACGGTGCGTTTTAACCCTGCCGACGCCAACGGGCGTGTGGATTTCGAGTATTATCCCAGCAGCGGTTTGCTCTCCAGAGCGGAGATGACAATCGGCGTGAAAGGAAACAACACGACCAATATCCGCAGCGTTGCGGCGCACGAGTTCGGGCACGCGCTGGGCATCTCCGGGCACAGCACCGACCCTGCCGACATGATGTACCCCACCTATGTGAGCAATGTGCCCCTGCGGCTGACCCAGCGCGACATCAACACGCTGAAGACCGCTTATTGCCACCTGTTCACCAATCGAGCAGTGAGCCGCGGCGCGACTTCTGAAGCGCCTGTACGGGGCACGATTCGATGCGAGTGCGGAAGCCATTAGCCTTCCAGCGCATACTCCAGACACACCGCCCGCGTGGTCAGCCCCACCTTGACCTGAGTAAGAATGAGAGAGCGGCTGCCGTCAGCCACAGCGTCCTCGATCTCCACACCGCGCTGGATGGGACCAGGGTGCATCACAACGCAATCGGGGGGCGCTGACTGTAGGCGTGCCTCGGTGATCTGATAGTCGCGCCGATAGGCGTTCAGACCTGGCAGAAAGCCGCTTTCCATGCGCTCGGTCTGCAAGCGAAGCGCCATCACCACGCGCGCCTTCTGAAGCGCCTGCTCTATGGAGTGCGTTTGCTGAACCCCTGGCAGGGGTGCGTCGGGCAGCAGAGGAGGGGGCGCGCAGAACCAGACTTCGGCGCCCGCCTGCGTCAGCAGAATCGCGTTCGAGCGCGCTACACGACTGTGCTTCACATCGCCCACGATAGCGATTTTCACCCCTTCCAGCCAGCGCGTGTGCGGGTTGGGATAACCCAGATGGCTCCAGAGGGTATAGATGTCCAGCAGTGCCTGTGTGGGGTGTTCGTGCGCTCCATCGCCCGCATTCAGGATGGGCGCGGTGGAAAATCGGCTCGCGGTATGCGCCGCGCCTGCATGCGGATGGCGAATCACAATCGCGCGCACTCCCTGCGCGCACAACGTGCGTACGGTATCGGCGAGGCTTTCCCCCTTCACGATGCTGCTGATGGCAGGCGTCAGCACAAGGGGATGGTAGCCTAACATCACACACGCCTGTTCGAACGCGCCGCGCGTGCGCGTGCTGGGTTCATAAAACAGGAGCGCAATGGTGCCGTGCCCCCGACGAAACGCCGCGCCCTCATGGTGCTGGCGTATCCGCTCCAGCATTGGGGCAAGGGGCAGGTCGCGTGCGCTCAACAGATGGGGCATTGTTATAGCTCCGAGGGGCGCCCTTTGCGCAGTACCACGCGGTCGCGCCCTTCCAGCTCCATCAGTTCCACCAGCACGAACTCGGCGCGGCTTGTGGGCAAATTTTTGCCCACATAGTCAGGGCGAATGGGCAGCTCCCGATGTCCCCGATCGATCAGGGTTGCCAGCTGAATGCAGGCGGGGCGCCCCAGATGCATCACCGCTTCCATCGCCGCGCGCACGGTGCGCCCCGTTTGAATCACCTCATCCACCAGAATCACGCGCTTGTTGGTCACCTCGAACGGCACTTCGGTTCGGCTGCGGCTCAGGGCGGCGGGGCGATCGCGCACATCGTCCCGGAAGGGGGTGATGTCCACACTTCCGCAGGGGATGCCCACGCCCTCGATCTGAGAAAGGGCGAGGGCGAGTCGGCGTGCCAGGGGCGCCCCCCGCCGCAGGATGCCAATCACCACTAGATCGCGCGCTCCCTTATTGCGCTCCAGAATCTCGTGCGCAATTCGGGTAATCGCGCGACGGATATCCTCGGCGTCCATGACCACAACCTCGTTGCGCTCCGTCATGTCTGCACGACCTCAGCCTCTTCAGCTTCCTTAAGGCGCTCTTCCAGCTCTTCTGCCTGGACCAGGGCAATCGGCAGCACCTCGTCCATGTGGCGCACCAGATGGAAGTGCATCTGTTCGCGCACATGGTCGGGAATCTCATCCAGGTCGGGTTCGTTTTCGGCGGGCAGAAAGACCTCGTAGATGCCTGCGCGGTGGGCGGCAATCAGCTTCTCTTTGATGCCACCGACGGGGAGCACGCGCCCGCGCAGGGTGATTTCGCCCGTCATCGCCACATCGCGCCGCACGGGGCGTCGGGTCAGCGCGGAAGCCAGCGCGACCGCCATCGTGATGCCCGCCGAGGGACCGTCTTTGGGGATGGCGCCTTCGGGCACATGGATGTGGATATCGTACTGGCGATAGAATTCGGGGTCAATACCCAGCTGGGTAGCGCGCGAGCGGATGTAGGTCAGCGCGGCTTGTGCCGACTCTTTCATCACCTCGCCCAGATGCCCTGTCATGATCAGGCGCCCTTCATGTCCGGGCACGACGGCGACCTCTACTGCCATCACGTCGCCGCCGAACTCGGTGTACGCCAGTCCCATCGCCACGCCAACCTCGTCTTTCTCCTCTTTGGTGCCGAACCGATAGCGCGGCTTGCCCAGGTACTCGGTCAGTTTATCGGGCGTAATCACCTCGTGAACCGACTCGCCGGCAGCGACCTTCTTGGCGACCTTGCGGCACACGGTGGCGATTTCACGCTCCAGGTTGCGCACGCCCGCCTCGCGCGTATATTCGCGGATGATGCGCAGGAGCGCCTCATCGGTGAACTCGATATGCTCCGGTTTCAGCCCGTGGCGCTCCATCACCTTGGGCACCAGATATCCCCTGGCGATATGGAGCTTCTCGTCTTCGGTGTAGCCCGAAAACGGGATAATCTCCATGCGGTCCCGCAGGGGTGCGGGGATAGTTTCCAGCGTGTTCGCCGTCGTGATAAACATCACATCCGAGAGGTCGAACGGCACCTCCAGGTAGTGGTCGGAGAATTTGTCGTTTTGTTCGGGGTCCAACGCTTCCAGCAGGGCGGAGGTGGGGTCGCCCCGGAAGTCATAGCCGAGTTTATCGATCTCGTCCAGCATAAACACGGGGTTGCGTGTGCCTGCCTGGCGCAGCCCCTGAATAATGCGTCCTGGCATCGCGCCGATGTAGGTGCGCCGGTGTCCGCGGATTTCTGCCTCGTCGCGCACGCCGCCCAGCGACACCCGCACGAACTTGCGCCCCAGCGCACGGGCGATAGAGCGTCCCATCGAGGTCTTCCCCACACCAGGCGGACCTACGAAGCAGAGAATCGGACCCTTCAGCGAGCCAGAGAGCTTGCGCACCGCAAGGAACTCCAGAATGCGCTCTTTGACTTTCTTAAGTCCGTAATGGTCTGCGTCCAGAATCCGCGCCGCTTCGTTGATGTCCACCCGGTCTTCGGTCTGCTCTTTCCAGGGGAGCGAGAGCAGCACATCGAGATAGGTTCGGATGACGGAGGCTTCGGGCGAGCCGAACATCATTTTTTCGAGGCGGTCCACCTCTTTGAGGGCGCGCTCGGCGACTTCCTCTGGCATTCCCGATTCGGCGATGCGCTTGCGGTACTCTTCAACCTCAGAGAATCGCTCATCCCGCTCGCCCAGCTCTTTCTGGATAATCTTGAGCTGTTCGCGCAGGTAGTATTCGCGCTGGGTGTCGCCCAGTTCCTGCTCCACGCGATCGCGGATGCGCTGCTGAAGTTCTGCTACTTCCAACTCGCGTCGCAGGAAGCGAATGAGCAACTCCAGCCGTTCGCGTACATCCAGCGTTTCCAGGATCTGCTGTTTGTCGGGCGCTTTGAGGGGCGCAAAGTAAGCAATCGTATCGGTCAGGCGCCCCGGTTGCTGAATGTGGGCGACGGTCGCAATCACTTCGGGCGGAATGCTGCGATCGTGGGAGGCAATCTCTTCGAACAGCTCCACGGCGGTGCGCATCATCGCCTCGACCTCGGCGGTGATTTTGACCTCGCGGACAGCGATGGGTTCCACGCGCGCCACCAGGAACGGCTCGTTCTGGGTAATCTCCTCCAGCCGTGCCCGCTCCATCCCGCGGAACACCACGCGCATCGTGGAATCGGGCACCTGTATCGCCTGCAGAATCTCCGCCACGATTCCGATATCGTACAGGTCTTCCCGACCAGGGTCTTCCACCGTTACATCACGCTGGGCGACCAGAAACATCAGCTTGTTGGTGCGGAGCGCTTCTTCAACAGCGCGGAGTGACTTCTCGCGCCCCACCAGCACGGGGGCCAGCGTCATCGGGAAGTAGACCGTATCTCGCACGGGCAAAATCGGCAAGGTGGTCGGCACCGGCTTGCGTTTCCGTGCGGCGCGCGTCTTTTTCTGTGTCGTCTCGGTCTTGGAAGGTGCCGCCTTGGTTGTCTGCGTCTTCGTGCGTGTTCTTGGCATAGCGTTTCCCTCTATCAGATACGCTCGAACATTTTCGGGAAGTTCCCGCTTTGGGAATTGGTTCGACGGGAGGTCTCAGACTCCTGCTGTTCAGGGACTGACAAGGCTCAGGTAGACGAATCCGCGCTCGCCATAGGCGGCGTCCAGTTTAATCACCCCGATGGGTGTCGCGAAGCGCAGACCGGCTCCCACGCCCCACCGGAGCTGGGCGTTTTGCTGGGAATCGCTCCACACCGCGCCTGCATCCACAAAGACTCCTGCCTGTACGCCCTCCAGCACTGGGAACCGATACTCAGCGCTGCCCACTACCATGCGTGTGCCATGATAGGCGTCCTGATTGTAGCCACGCAGCAGGTCATAGCCGCCAATCCAGAACTGTTCGCTGAGCGGGGCGCCGCTGCTGGCGACGCCTGCAGTCCCCCGTAGCATAATCTGATGCTGGTTTGCTAACGGAATGTAATACTGGGCTTCGCCGACCACCCGGGAGAACTGGAAATCGCCTCCAGCGAGCGTGCGCTCTGCCCAGAGCATCCCGAAGAAGCCCGATTCCACAAAGGAGCCTCCCTGACGAGTGTCGTAAAGTACCTGGAAACCGAGTGTCTGGAACCGTCCGCGGTTGTTGAGGCGGTCAATCGGGCTAATCAGTCCTGCGGGAGCATCGTCGTAAGAGACTTTATCGTTGCGATAGCGGAGCCGAATTTCAAACAGGTCGCGCCAGTCCAGACCCAGATAGGCAGAAACCCCCTGACGCCGTTCGTAGCGCCGCAAATGGTTCACATCCACATAAAACAGAGGGTAAAAGGGGTTTCTATCGTAGAGCTCCACGCCAAAGTTGAGGCTTCCGGGCAGGAAACGAGGCATTTCGTAGCGCAGAGAAAGCGAGGGGCGCATGGCGGCCTGCTCCCCTGTAAGGGGGTCGCGCCGCACCTCACGCTGGAACTGACCCTGAAGCCGATGCCCCAGTCCCGCCACATTATGCTCCACGAAATCGACATAGCCTACGAAACCCTCTTCGCTGGTGTAGCCCGCGGCAACCGCGAAATCGAACGAGCGCTCTTCTTCCACCTGAAGATTCAGAACCGCTTCGCCCAGCGCCTCGCCTGGCTCCGAGCCGAGTTTGACATCCCGCAGGAACTGGAACCGTCCCAGTCGCTGGCGAATCCGTTGCATGCGCTCTTCGTTATACACTTCCCCTGGCTTGACCCCCACCAGTCGGTTCAGCACGCTGGTGCGCGTGCGCCGATTGCCTGAGATAACAATTTTCTCGATGCGCCCTTCTGCAACCATGATGACCAGTGTGCCGTCTTCTCGAAGCGTGTAGTCGCTCACTCGCGCCAGGGTGTAGCCTCGCTCGTGGTAGCGTGATTCGATGGATGCCAGTGCCTGTTGAATCTGCGTTTCGGTTGGCGTGGTGCCCACCAGCGGCTGAAGCAGCGCCTCCAGTTCGGCACGCGGAATCACCGTCGCGCCTTCAATCTGGAGAGAGCGCACTTGCTGGCTAAAAGCGCATGCAAGAATCCCGACAACACACCCCACAATCCAGAGCGCTCGCATGGGATTATTATAACCTATTTTGTTGACGCGCCTGCGCAATCAGCGTGCGGGGCGGGATGAATTCTACGGATTCTTCCAGCACCTTTAGCACCTCCACGGTTGCATGGGGCGCCAGCCGAAGAAGCTCGCCGATAATGGCTTCGGTGGATGTTTCAGGCGTTGACGCGCCGCTGGTGACGCCAATGACCCGGTACTGCTCCACCCATTCGGGGCGCACCTCTTCGGGTTCCAGCAGCAAGTAGGCGGGCACGCCCTGCGCCTCTGCGACCTCGCGCAGACGATTGGAATTGCTACTGGTTCGGCTTCCCACCACCAGCACCAGGTCGCTCTGCTGGGCAAGCGCCTTGACGGCGGTCTGGCGGTTGGTGGTGGCGTAGCAGATATCCTCCTTACGAGGGAGTTCCAGGTGAGGAAATCGGCGTCTTAACACTTGCAGGATGCGGTTCACCTCGTCTACGCTGAGCGTGGTTTGCGTGGCGACGGCAAGCGGGCGGTCTGGAGGGGGCTGCACGGTTTCAGCATCTTCGATGTTATCAATAAGCGAAACCTGTCCGGGCGCATGCCCCATACTACCCTGCGCCTCTACATGCCCGCGGTGTCCAATATACAGAATGTGATAGCCCTGCTTCGCGTAGCGGCTGATTTCGCGATGCACTTTGGTGACCAGCGGGCAAGTGGCGTCCACCACGCGTAGGTTGCGTTTTTGCGCCTGTTCTCTTACAGCGGGCGACACGCCGTGTGCGCTGAACACGACCGTGGCGCCTTCGGGCACTTCTTCAAGGTCCTCTATGAAGATGACCCCGCGTTGCTCAAACGAGCGCACCACATGTTCGTTATGCACAATCGCGTGGCGCACATAAAGGGGCGTGCCGAACGCTTCGAGTGCCAGCTCCACCACCTCAATCGCGTAGGCGACCCCGGCGCAAAACCCCCGTGGCGCGGCCAACAGCACTTTTTCCACGCCCCTATTGTACCCTACAGCAAAACCCCGAATTCCACCGTACCGCTTCGAGGCGGATATTGATGTATAATTGAGACACGGAAAGGAGCTTACTATGCGATACGCACGGTT
>JBBIQJ010000038.1:0-18175 GCA_037442385.1 Armatimonadota bacterium | reverse complement strand
TCGGGGCGTTGCACCCGCCCCCAAGGGCGGGTGTGGATTGAAACTACGCGCACTACTTGGATGGAGTAGTGCGCGTAGCGTGTTGCACCCGCCCCCAAGGGCGGGTGTGGATTGAAACGATTTTTGTGAGTAATCTATCGACGATCCCCATCTCCGTTGCACCCGCCCCCAAGGGCGGGTGTGGATTGAAACCCCGTGCCGCCCCTCCATCCCAACTGTCGCACGATCGTTGCACCCGCCCCCAAGGGCGGGTGTGGATTGAAACGTGTTGCGGCATCAGCATGCCACGGCAAAACTGGACCCGTTGCACCCGCCCCCAAGGGCGGGTGTGGATTGAAACGTTTGCAATTACTACGACCAGCCGCTCGCCCTCCTTGTTGCACCCGCCCCCAAGGGCGGGTGTGGATTGAAACGCGCGGCGCTGCTCACCGCGCACGCTCAACAACGCCTCCGTTGCACCCGCCCCCAAGGGCGGGTGTGGATTGAAACCCTCCACGCATGCGTGAGTGGGTCGGCGAGCGCCAGCAAGGCAGTTGCACCCGCCCCCAAGGGCGGGTGTGGATTGAAACACTTTGCCACGCTTTTTTCCGGTTGGATCTGTCTTGTTGCACCCGCCCCCAAGGGCGGGTGTGGATTGAAACCCCGAGCTAGAGTCCCAGCTATTGGGTTATCCCATCGTTGCACCCGCCCCCAAGGGCGGGTGTGGATTGAAACTCCTCCGTGTGGGTGTGGATTGAAACAATAGTAAGGGCATTATCATATTAACCAGTGCCTGATGCACCCGCCCCCAGGGGTGGGTGTGGATGAAACAGGGCTGGATGCGAGAAGTCATAAGGAGGTCAATCATGAAAATGCACGAACAACTCAAAACGCATACGAACGGCGAAACGGTCGCCCGCTTCGTGGAGAACCGGCTCCAACGACCCGTGCTCTATGTGCCGAACGTGGAACCGAACCCGCATAGGCCCGAAACCACCGAAACCGGGATCTATAGCGTGGGTCAAAACCCGACCCTCACCCAGCTGACCACCGCGCTCCTGCAAGTCCCACACACCGCCGTGTGGATCTGCCCTCCCCCAGCAGAACCCGTGCCCGATGGCGTCTTCCTGATCCCAGCACCCAGCCCCAAAACCTGCCAAGAACTGAACCGACTCTGGGAACCCCTACGGCAATGCCTCAGATCCCTAAACCTAGAAACCCTGCTCACAGAAGACAACCAACCCAACGAACCGGTGATCGACCTCCTCATCCAAACGGAACCGCCCCTCCAACAACTGGAACACCTCGCCCAAAATGACCCCTTCGTGCAAGGATACTTCACCGCCCTCAACGAAACCCTCGCGAGAAAAAAGAGCCTCCGCGTCGCTTGGCTCATCAACCCCGAAGTGTTCCACGCGATGAAAGACCCAGGCTACCGCCTGCTGATGCATTTTATCATGTCGTACCATATGGCCTTCCAAATCTGGCTGATTCAGGGCGGATGGCGCCCGCAATATCACGCGTGAAGCCCCCCTCTTCATCGCCATACCTCTAGCACGCACCGCCCACGCGGGGCTTCGGTCATAAACCGCACGAGAGACTCCTGTGTCGCGCGACACATCGGGAACATCACACTGAAACTGGTAGAGAACGGCGACTTGAGAAACACGGTCGCGCGGCACCCTTCCAGCCCGTACGGGTGGGGCCGCCCGTATGGGTCAAACCGTACATGATCGATCCAGCGGGTTGCGAGCCAGAACCCCGCGTCGGGGCTTTGATAGCCCAGCCATGCTTGGCTCCGACACCGCGCGATCCGCCGACGCCAGAACTGGAGCCAGCGCTCGGCACGCTTCTCGTCCAGATCGCCCACCCAGATCAGAACAGGCTGGTTCCGTTCGGTAAGTAGCGCCTCGTACACTAACCCCCAAGTTGCACCCCCTTGAGGGATGCGGATTGAAACGGGGGTAGGGGCAACCATGCACTCCGCAGGGATGAAACAGGTACAATTCCGCCATGACTGCGCGCGAGCGTGTACAGGCAGTCGTGGCAGGGCAGGTTCCGGACCGTTTGCCCTACAGCTTCTGGTATCACTTTCGCACGGAGTCGTGGTTTCCACCCGCGCTTCACACCGAGTTTCGGGCGCCTGCATCCCCAGAACTCCTGCACGCCTATGTGGAGGGAATGGCGCGCGCCGAGTACGAGTTCTGGCGACGCTACAAGCCCGATATCCTGAAAGTGATGCACGACATCCCCTACGAAACCCCGGAAGGGATGCATTGTGTGCATACAGCCGAAGACTGGGCGCGCTTGCCACACTTAGACCCATATGAGGGACACTTCGGCGCCCAGCTGGCGGTTTTGCGCCAGCTTCGGGAGCAAGTCCCCGAAGACACGCCGATTGTGGAAACGCTTTTCAACGCTTTTTACTACGCGAACAAAATCAGCCACAGGCGCCTGCTGGAGCATCTGACACAGGAGCCAGAAGCGGTTCAGGCGGGTTTACAGACTCTGCAGGCAAACCTGCTGGACTATGCGCGCGCTGTGCTGGAAGTGTGCGACGGAATCTACTATGCGGTGAACGGAATCAGCATCGACACCGCCCCGCGCGAGGTCTACGCCCGCTACTTCCTGTCCCTGGATCAGGCAATGCTTGAGGCGATTGCGGGCGCGTCGCTGGTGATTCTGCACCTGCACGGCTACGGCGAGCTGTATGCTGACTTAATCGCCAGCGCGCCCTGCTCCATCGTCTGCTGGAGCGATCGGGGCTGCACCCTGAGCCTTGCGGAAGGCAAACGACTTTTCGGGAAAGCGGTCATGGGTGGGATTGACGAGTTGGATCTCGCTCAGATGAGCCGCGAGCAGGTGTTCCAGCAGGCACAGGAGGCGTTCGACTCGCTGGGGCAGACTCCCTTCATCCTTGCACCCGGGTGTGCCGTGCCAACCGACATCAACCCCCAGCTGCTGGGCGCGATTCGCGAATTCGCGGAGCGCACCCGATTTCGCTCGCCATAAACCTCATTTTCGCCTGCTCTCTATGGAATAACCCCCCTTGACGGAGGGTAGGCATTGGTTGGCGTGGGCGAGCTTTTCGTGCAGGAAGGCTTGATTACCGAAGCGCAGCTCCATGAGGCGCTCCAGAAACAGCAAGAGGGCGTGCCTCTCTCCCTGGACCATCTGCTGGTGCAGCTGGGCTACATCAGCGAAAAGGATCGGGTGCGTGTGATGGGGCTGCTCTGGAACGCCCCTTTCCTGGACCTCAACGAAACGCCTCCCGACCTTTCACTGGCTGAGCTGATTCCTGTTGAGCTAGCTAAACGCCATCGCGCCGTGCCCGTACGCCGCGAAAACGGCAAACTCACCGTCGCGATGGTGGACCCGCTGGACATATTCGCCATCGACGAGATTGCAAACTACACCAAACTCGATATCGAAGCTGGCATCGCCACCGAAGAGGATGTGCAAAACGCCATCCGCAGGCTTTACAAAGACAAGGCGAACCAGGTCGTCAGCGAGACGGTACGCGAGCTGCTGCAAGACCTCGCGGGAGGCGATATCGACATCAGCCCAGAGAGTGAGGAAGAGCTTTCCGCGGAGGCGCTGCGTGGCCTCGCAGACGAAGCGCCCGTAGTCAAGCTGGCGAACCAGATTATCGCGCAGGCAATCGCGGATGGCGCCAGCGACATCCATATCGAACCTGCCCGCGATTGCGTGAAGGTGCGCTACCGTATCGACGGCGTGATGATCGACTCGCTGGTGCTGCCCAAAAAGGTACAGGCGCCTCTCACTTCCCGATTCAAGATTCTGGCGGATATGGACATTGCCGAGAAGCGCCAGCCGCAGGATAACCGCATCAGCGCCACCATCGACGGACGTGAGTATGACTTTCGCGTCTCCACCCTCCCTTGCGTTCACGGCGAGAAAATTGTGATGCGTGTGCTGGACAAAGGGAGCGTGCGTGTGGGGCTGGACAAACTCGGCTTCTTGCCCGATACGCTGGAAGCTCTGGAAAAGGTCATCAGCCGCTCGTACGGGATTATTCTCGTGACGGGCCCCACAGGTTCTGGAAAGTCCACCACGCTCTACTCGATCCTGTCGCGCCTCAACACGGGATTGGTGAACATCATCACTGCGGAGGACCCCGTGGAGTATGAATTGCCGGGCATCAATCAGGTACAGGTCAACCCGAAGGCAGGTTTGACTTTTGCCAGCGCGCTTCGGGCGATGCTCCGTCAGGACCCCGACATCATCATGGTGGGCGAGATGCGCGACCGCGAAACCGCCACGATTGCAATTGAAGCCGCGTTGACAGGGCACCTTGTGCTGTCCACGCTCCATACCAACGACGCCTCCAGCGCGCCTCCGCGCCTGATAGAGATGGGCGTGGAGCCATTTATGATTGCCTCATCGCTGATTGCGGTGCTGGCGCAGCGACTGGTGCGCACGCTCTGCCCGCGCTGTAAAGAACCGTATCGTCCCACCGAGCATGAGTTCGTGCGCTATGGTTTTACACCCCCCCCGAATCTGCATGAGATTGAAATCTACCGCGCCCGCGGGTGTGAAGCCTGCAAACACACGGGCTATAAGGGGCGCACCGGCGTGCATGAACTGCTGGTGGTCAACGACCCTATCCGCGACCTGATTTTGCAACACGCCGCCGCCTACACCATCCAGAAAGTCGCCAAAGAACACGGATTGCGCTTGCTCAAAGAAGACGCCCTGGCAAAAGTGCTTTTAGGACGCACCAGTCTCGAAGAGATTGTGCGCGTTATCTACAGCGGCTAAGGAGGCATCACATATGAACACCCAAACCCAGACGATACTGCAGAAGGTCAAAGAGCTGGCGGTGCTACCGCAGGTGGTACACCAGATTATCAACCTGACCAACAACCCGAATGCAAACGCCCGCGATCTGGAACGCCTGATTGGCTTGGATCAGGGCATGTCGATGCGGGTGCTGAACACGGTCAATTCTGCCTATTACGGGATGCAACGCAAAATTGGCTCCATTAAAGACGCGGTGGTGTTGCTGGGTTTCAAGACTGTGCGCCATATTGCGATGACGGCGAGCGTGTTTGACCTGTTTGTGGGCAAGACCGACCGACAGAACCTGCGTCGGGGCAAATGGTGGCGCCACGCGATTGACACCGCGCTCTGCTGTCGGCTGATTGCTTCGCAAACGCCCGACCTTTCGCCCGACGAAGCCTACACGCTGGGACTGTTGCACGATGTGGGGAAACCTTTGCTGGATCGCTACGGCGGTGAACCCTATGAGCATGTGGAAGATCTGACGGCTCAGGGCGTTTCCGAACTGGATGCCGAACGCCAGGTCTATGGAACCGACCACGCGGAGATGGGCGAGGTGGTGTGTTTGCACTGGGGCTTTCCCGAAAAACTTGCCTATGCGATTGGCGAGCATCACGCGGAGTGTCCCGAAGGGCTGATGGACGCCCGCATGACCGCGCTGGTGGTGCTGGGAAACGCACTGGCGCACTGGCTACGCCATCCCGACATCTCCGAAGCGGAGTTTCTGTTCCACTTGCCCGAATGGGTGTATCAGACGCTTCATCTGCAGCCGAGCCAGATTAGCGCCCTGCGCGTAGCATGCGAATCGGAGATGAAAAGCTCGCCGCTGGTGGCGCTGGCGCGATAAAAGTGGCTCATGCTAGAGCGCCCACCAGCGTCTCGATGCGCTCCAGCTGGCGCGACTCGGCGTAAGCGCGTAGCCCTGCGAGAATTTCCGTCAGTACGCGGGGCTGCATGTAGTGCGCCGTGCCCACCTGAACCGCCGCCGCGCCTACCAGCATGAATTCCACCGCATCCTCCCATGTGCAGATGCCCCCCACCCCAATCAGGGGCGTTTCGGGCATCGCCTGACGCACACGCCACACAGCGTATAACGCTATCGGCTTAATCGCCGGTCCCGACAAGCCTCCCACCGCAGTCGCCAGTCGGAACCGCTGGGTATGGGCGTCCACCGCCATCCCCCACGGGCTGTTAATCAGGCACAGGATTTCCGCTCCCGCCGAGACCGCTGCTCGCGCGATGGGTACAGGGTCGCCCGCATGTGGCGAGAGTTTGGCAATCAGGGGGAGCGGCGTCGCGTTGCGGACGGTCTCGATGACCTGCGTGGTGCGTTCTGGACTCCGCCCGAACTCGGCGTACCCCGCTTCGGTATCGGGGCAGGCGAGGTTCACCTCGAGGGCGGCAATCTCTTCCGCCTGGCTGAGCGCTTCGGCGACGGCGCGATATTCCGCCAGTGTTTCGCCGCCAATGCTGACGACAATCGGCACGCCGAGCGTGCGCAGTCGGGGCAGAATCTCCCGAACGAAGGTTTCCACGCCCTCATTCTGCAAGCCTATCGTGTGGAGCATGCCTGCGGGCGTCTCGGCGACGCGGGGTGGCGGATTGCCTGCACGGGGAGCCAGTGTAATCGTTTTGACCACCAGCGCGCCTGCTTGCGACCAATCCACCAGCGGCGCGTATTCCAGCCCGTAACCGACACACCCCGCTGCCGTCATCACGGGGTTCGTCAGAGTCAGCCGACCCAGGCGCACCCGCAAGTCGGTCATTCCCAGCGCACCTCCTCCGCACGGAACACAGGACCCTCCACGCACGCCCGCCGATACCAGACCCCGCCCTCAGGCAGGGCAATCGGCACGGCGCACCCGCCGCACGCGCCCACCCCACACGGCATCGGCGCATCAAGCGAAATCTGGCACGGCACGCTTCGCGTCCGGCAGATCTGGCTCACCACCTGAAGCATCGCGTTTGGTCCGCAGGCGTAGACCGCGCTGGGCACGGGTTCGCTCAGCGCCTGCTCCAGCAAATCGGTTACCAGCCCCGCATAGCCCTGCGAGCCATCCTCGGTGGCGACATGCACTTCGGCTCCCAGCGCCCGGAACTCGTCCAGCCCCACCAGCAGGTCGCGGCGGCGTGCGCCCGCCAGCATCACCAGGCGCTGTCCTTTGGGAAGCCCCGACACCAGCCGCGTCGCCAGAAAGCTCAGCGGCGGCGCGCCCACCCCGCCCGCCACCAGAATATGCCGCTTCACCCCCTCCACAGGCTGGAAAGAGTTGCCCAGCGGGCCCAGCACCGAAAGCGTCGCGCCTACAGGCTTCAGCGAGAGCAGCTCCGTAAAGGGACCCTGCACCGCATAGAAGATGCTGAACACTCCCTTGTCGGGATTCGCGCGCCAGATACTATAGGGGCGTCGCCACAGGGGCGCGTAGACCGCCATCGGGCGCACCATCACGAACTGACCCGGCTGCGCTGTTTCCGCAATCGGGGGCGCATGCAGGATCAACTCATACTGATTCGGCGCACGCACGCGATGTTCCACCACCGTAGCCGCAAGTTCCCACATCATCGGTAAGTGTACCCGTGCAGGATACCCTCCTCTTCCGGGGCTTTCCACTCCAATCCGAACACCGCGCCGAACTGGCGTTTCACCACCTGCTTCACCTGTTCCATCGGCACGGGACGCCCCAGCAGGCGCGAGAGCGAAGTTACGCCCTTGTCGGCAATCCCGCATGGCACAATGAGCTGAAACAGGCTCAGATCGTTGTTCACATTCAGTGCGAAGCCGTGCATGCTGACCCACCGCGCCACACGAATGCCAATCGCAGCGACCTTCTCGTCGCCGACCCAGACCCCTGTGTAGGGCGGATTGCGTCCTGCTTGCACACCAAACTCCGCAAGGCTCCGAATCAGCGCCTCTTCAATATCGCGCAGGAAGCGATGCAGATCACGCCCGTGCGCCTGCACATCAAAAATTGGGTAGCCCACCAGCTGACCGGGATTGTGGCAGGTGACATCGCCCCCACGGTCAGTGCGGCACACCTCAATCCCACGCTGGGTATAGAATTCGGGGCTGAACAGCAGGTTTTCCGGGCAGAACCCCTTGCCCAGTGTAATCACGGGCGGATGTTCCAGCAACAGCAGCGTATCGGGGATAGCGTGTGTCTGGCGCTTTGCGTGGAGTTCTTGCTGAATCTGCCACGCCTCCGTATAGGCAATTAACCCCAGATCCAGCACCCATCCCCGACGCATGGCTTACTGCGCGCGCGCACGCTGGATCGCCTGCTGAATCACAGGGCGTACTGTTGCCACCGGCAGAACGCACTCCGAAGTGCCTGAGCTGAACCCCAGGTCCTCCTCGCCGTCGCTTTTGGCGGCGGGGCGGATGGTGGAGATGACCCCTACCGCGAACCCTTCCGCGTCAAACACGGGCAGCCCCTGCTCGGAGGTCGCCACATCGAGAACATACGCTTTGCGCGGCTTGGAGACTTCCGCCACCACCATGAGCTTCATCAGATACGGCACGAAGTCATAGCCTTTGGGCATGCGCGTTACGCAGAAAAGCTCTGAGCCAAGCTCCAGCGGATTCTCTTTGAACTCCACAGGCTTGAGCGTGCGTCCCTGCAGGTCTTTTATTTTGAGAAACGCCAGCCCCAGCTGGGAGTCGGTCGCCACCAGCTGCGCGTCGTACTCCTTACTCTCCTGTTCAAAAATCACCTTGAAGCTCTGGGGGGAGAGTTTCAGGTCCACCTTCTCCAGATCCTCCGGGTCTATATCCATCAGCTGGGCAAAGCTCTCGGCGGTCAGGATGGAGCTGGAAATCATGACCACCCCGTCTTCGGAGAGGATAGCCCCACGCTGGCTGAACTTGGCTTCGTCGGAATGGCTTTCTCCCCCGGCTTTGACATCCACCTTGACCACGGCGCGCACGGTAACGATGCTTGGCGAGACTTTCTGCACCAGCGTGCGGGTTCGGTTCGAAGACGACTGAGCATGAGCGATTAATCCCAAAGTGAGTATGCAGGCACATCCCAACAGTATGCGCGTCTTCATCGTTGCCTCCTTATTGTTTGCGCTCCAGCGCTTTGTCCAGGGTGGACTTGAACTCGGCGTAGGGGAGCAAGTAGACGCTGAACACGGAAGCGCCCCGTCCGCCAAACAGCCCGCCCGACTCTTCCTCCTGAGCGCTCTGGTCATAAATCAAAATAATCACGCCCACCGCGTCGCCCTCGGGGGTGTAGAGCAGTGTGCCTGGTTCCACCCCTGCTGCCGTGGGGGAGAGAATCAGAGCGCGGCGCGGTTTGGCGATGACGCCCGCAACAGGCACGCGCTCCAGATAGGGAGCATAGTCAAAGGTTTTTCCCTTGCGGCGGAGCGTCCAGAGCTCCTCGCCCACGCGCGGGGTTGTATCTTTGAAGCGCACAGGGGTGAGCGCGCGCTCGCCCAGCTCCTTCACTTTAATAAAGCCCACGCCCAGCTGGGAATCGGTCGCCAGCAGCTCGGCGTCATACTGTTTCGTATCCCCTGCGAAGGTCACCTTGAAGCTCTGGGGGGTGAGCTTCATCTGGAACCCTTCCCGCTCGCCGAAGATTTGCTTTAGCCACTCGGTAGAGAAGGGGATGGAGGGCACCAGAATCACTCCATCGGCGGTCAGTACCGTGCCCGTGAGGGTCTGTTTCTGTTCGCCCGTATCGTTCTCCTCACCGAAGGAGACCTCGTAGCGCACCACAACCTCTACGGAAACGATACTCGGCGCGACCTTTTCAAGGAACTTCTGCTGGGGCGTCGCGGCAGATTCCTGCGCCATCACCCCGGAGGTGAGTATCAGGGCAGTCAGCCCGATTGGCCATGCTTTCATCGGTTTGGCCTCCTAATCGTTGTTGGTAATCTCTTTCCAGTCAGGCTCCAGAAAGGCGAAGGTGGTCTCACGCTCGCGAAGCACAAACACCACCAGCACAGGGGGCTGCTTCTGGAGTGCGTCGCGCATGGCCTGCTGGAACTCTTCCGTGTTGCGGATGGGTTGCTCGTTGATGGCAAGAATCACATCGTTCACGCGCAGTCCGCCCAGTTGCGCCCAGCCGCCATTGGAGACATCCGTAACCAGCACGCCATACTGGTCTTCCTTCCAGCGGTTGCGCATGCGGTCGATCGGGGTGATGTCGCGCACGGCGAACTCCAGCTCGCGCTGGCGCACCACTTTCACCGACTCGGCAGAGGCAGGGCTGGGTTCCATCTTGACGGGGATTTCCATGCGCTCGCCGTTGCGCAGAATCGTGAGAGTGGCGTTTTCGCCTATCGTTAACTGTTCCACGCGGCGCTCCAGATCGCGGGCATCCTGCACTCTGGAGGCTTCCAGCGGCTCGCCGTTCAGTGCAATAATGATGTCGCCCACCTGCAGTCCCGCTTTGCTCGCCTCGGTGTAGGGAAGCACCTCGGTAATGCGGAATCCCTTTAGGTCAGGTTGCCCCAGCGATTCGGCGACCTGGCGCGTGATCACCTGCGTGCGCACGCCCAGCCACGCGCGCGGCAGTTCCACGCTGGGGCTGGGGTCGCTGGGGGGCTTGTTGCGCACGGCACTGATTAAAATCTCCTCTTTGCGCTGGATGGTGATGGGGATAAGTTCTTTGTCTTTGTACGCCTCGATTGCTTCCGCCAGCTCTTTGAGGGTGCGGGTGGGTTTATCGCCAATCTTGAGGATGGCGTCGCCCGTGTTGATTTTGGGTTCCGCGCTGTCCATCGGGTAGCCGGGGCGGATGCCCGTAATTTGCACGGCATCGCATGGGAGTTTCTGGGCGCGTGCCATCGCAGGGGTAATTTCTCGCGCCGTGAACCCCAGCGAGCGGAACTCGTCTTCCTGCCCATAAAACGGCTCCAGCCGCTCCACCGTGAGGGCAAGCTGCTGGCGCGTGCCGTTGCGCTCCACTTCCACCGTAACGGTTTTGCCAATCGGTAAATCGGCAATCAGTTGGTAGATCAGCGGAATCTCTTCCACGAAGCGGGCATTCGTCGGCTTGCCGTCGAGGGAAAGCACAATATCTCCTGCTTTCAGCCCCGCGCGCTCAGCGGACGATTCGGGCGTTACGGCAGCCACCAGCACGCCCGTTGTGCGCCGAAGCTTATCCACAGGCATGGCGCGAAAGCCCAGCCAGCCGCGCTCCACCTTGCCCGTAGTCAGCACCTGCTCCAGCACGCGCTTCGCGATGCGCGAGGGAATCGCAAATCCCAGTCCAGAGCCGCCCAGCTGATTAATGCCCACCACCTCGCCTTTGAGGTTGACCAGGGGCCCCCCGGAGTTGCCGGGCAAAATCAGCGCGTCATGCTGAATCCAGCGGGTCAGCATGCCAGAACGGTCGCCTTGCTCGAACTCCACGCCCTCAATTTCGGAGCTGATAGGGTTTACGAACACCCGCTTCGGGTTAGACACAATCCCCAGCGTAACGGACGAAGAGAGCAGCAGCGGGTTGCCCATCGCCAGCACATAATCGCCCGTCTTGAGCGCGTCCGAGTCGCCCAGCGTGGCATAAGGGAACTTGCGGGGGGGGGCATTGTCGGGCTGGCGGATTTTCAGCACGCTCAAATCGGTCAGGGGGTCGTTGTAGAGGACGCGCGCTTCGAACCGTTCGCCTGTGCCCAGCGTGCAAAAGATTCGCACCGCATCTTCCGCCACATGGTAGTTCGTCAGCACCACGCCGTCGGGCGATACAATCACGCCGCTTCCGCCACTGATGCCGTACTGGGCGCGCCCATTATCGAAATAACGGGAGACCACCAGAATGTTCACCAGGGCGGGGAAAACTTTATCACGCGCCTCTTCAATATCTCGGCGGAGCGCGTCGGGCACGCGAGTACGCTGTGCATCAACGGGAACGACCGCCCACACCAGCAAAAGCGCAATCAGCAGGTTACGCCACATAGAAGGATCCTCGCAGGGAATTATACCTTTCGCTCAGGGTGTGGGGGCACGCCCGCCACACCCATCAAGGCACTATATTCCATAGAGCGCGCCGAACTTGTGCTCGAAGTAGTTCAACAGGGGTTCCGCGCTGGGCGCTTTGCCCGTGACACGCTCCACCAGTTGCTTCGCCGTGTAGCGTTTGCCGTGCTGATGGATATTCGTGCGGAGCCACTCCAGCAACGGGGCGAACTCGCCCTTGCGGAACATCGCGTGCAGGTCACCCAGGTCGCGCTCAGCCGCCTCGAAGAACATCGCCGCGTAGAGGTTGCCCAGCGTGTAGGTCGGGAAATAGCCAATCATCCCGCCCGACCAGTGGACATCCTGGAGCACGCCTTCCGCATCGTTCGGCGGGGTGAATCCCATGTAGGCGCGGAACCGTTCGTTCCACGCTTCTGGCAGATCCACCACCTCCAGCTCGCCGCGCATCAGCGCCAGCTCCAGTTCGAAGCGCAACAGGATGTGCAGGTTATAAGTTACCTCATCGGCTTCCACGCGGATGGTGGAGGGCTGGACGGCGTTCACGGCGAACACGAACGCATCCAGCGGCACATCGCTCAGCGCACTGAAGTGCTGCTGGGCAATCGGGTAGAAATAGTCCCAGAAGGCGCGGCTGCGCCCCACGAAGTTCTCCCACATACGCGACTGCGACTCATGCACGCCCAGCGACGCCGAGCCGCCCAGAGGCGTGCCGAAATGCTCTGCGGGCAGTCCCATCTCGTAGAGCGCGTGTCCCAGCTCGTGAATTGTGCCGAACAGGGAGGGGCTGAGAAAATCTTCATAGTAGCGGGTGGTGATTCGCACATCGCCGGGCGTGATTCGCGTGGCAAAGGGATGCACGGTGGGGTCCAGCCTGCCTGCTTCCCAGTCAAAGCCGATACGCTCCGCCACGAGGCGGCAGAACTTTTCCTGCGCGTCGCGCGGGTAGTGGCGATGGAGGATGCTGACATCAGGCTGGCGTGGGGCGTTGCGGATGCGCTCCACCAGCTGTGGCGTGCGCTCGCGTAGGGGCGCAAAAAGGCGCTCCACCTCCTCGGCGGTCATCCCCTGCTCATATTCATCAAGGAGCGCATCGTATGGCTCCTTCTCGTAGCCGAGCCGCTCCGCCATCTCGCGCACCAGCGCGACAATCTTCTCCAGATGGGGCTTGAAATGGGCGAAATCCGACTTCTCGCGTGCCTGCTCCCATGCCTTTTCGGCAATCGCGGTGACGCGCGTGAACTCCGCCACCAGCTCGGTGGGCAGTTTGGTCATGCGGTCATAGCGGCGGCGCCACTGGCGAATGTTCACCGCGCTATCGCTTTCGGGGCCCGCGACGAAATCGCTCTGCTCCACAATCTGGAGCCATTCGCCCACGCGCGGGTCGGTCGTGCGCTCATGGATCAGGCGCGAAAGCAGGGCGAACTGCTCGGCGCGATACGGGGTCGCTTTGGGGGGCATCGTCACGCGCTGATCCCAGCCCAAAACGCCCATCACCGAACCCAGAAGCGAGGTCTCTTTTGACCATGCCACTAACTGCTCGTATGCGGTTTTTGCGTCCATAGATTCCTCCTTCGTTTTTCAGTAGCTCATGTGCCCCGGCGTGGGACACCGCACCTTTCCCGTGCTGGGGTCATACTGGTAGGGCTGTCCCGACACCGGGCAGACCAGCATCGTGGAGGGCAAGCCCAACCCGTTCAAATCGGATGGTGGGGTCTCTTCGGTGGTCATGCGGATCTGAATCGCCTGGCGTATCTGGCTCAGGTTATTGCGGCACTCGACGCTCTCGGCGGCTTGTTTGACCTCACCTACACGGCTCATAGGCGGCGCGCCTGCGCCTGCAGAGGGCGCGCTCCCGCCCGTGCCGTAGTAGAGCCAGACCATCAACAGCACGCCAAGAATGGCTACGGCTGCCAGAATTCCGATCAGTCGCATCGTTTCGCTCCTCGCTGTGTTTATTCGCCTTCCAGCGCGACATAGGCGCGAAGTCCGTGAACTCCGCCCTCGCGTCCGAAGCCGCTCTCTTTGTAGCCGCCGAAGGGGCTGGCAGGGTCAAACTTATTGTAGGTGTTGCACCAGATAACGCCCGCCTTCAGTTTGGAAGCGAACGCAAGGTAGCGGCTGCCCTTGCTGGTCCACACGCCTGCTGACAGCCCGTAGCGCGTGTTGTTGGCGATTTCCACCGCCTCGTCGGGCGTGCGGAAGGTCAGCACTGCCAGCACGGGTCCGAAAATCTCCTCACGGGCGACGGTATGCGCCATACTCACGCCCGTCAGCACCGTCGGGCGGAACCAGTAGCCCCTGCTGGGCAGTTCGCATTCGCACTGGAACATCTGGGCACCCTCTTCCAGCCCAATCCGCACATAATGTTCGATTTTGCGTAGCTGCATCAGCGAGTTAATCGCACCGACATCGGTGTTCTTATCCAGCGGGTCGCCCACACGAAGCAACTGAATGCGGCGCTGGAGCTTGCGAATCACAATCGGGTAGATGCTCTCCTGTACCAGCAGGCGGCTGCCCGCACAGCACACGTGCCCCTGATTGAAGTAGATGCCGTTGACGATGCCCTCTATCGCCTGGTCAATATCGGCGTCTTCAAAGAGGATGTTCGCCGCCTTGCCGCCCAGCTCCAGCGTGAGTTTTTTGCACGTGCCTGCGACCGCCTTTTGGATTTTCTTGCCCACTTCAGTGCTGCCCGTGAAAGCGATTTTATCCACATCGGGGTGTTGTACCAGCAGGGCGCCGGTTTGGCCATCGCCCGTGATGATGTTCACCACTCCAGGGGGCAGTTCTGCCTGCTGGAACACCTCACACATCAGCAGGGCGGTCAGAGGCGTCGTTTCAGCAGGTTTCAGCACGACGGTGTTGCCGCAGGCTAACGCGGGCGCAATTTTCCATGCAAGCATCAGCAGGGGGAAGTTCCATGGGATAATCTGTCCTGCGACGCCCAGCGGGCGCGGCTTGCGCCCAGCAAAGGCGTATTCCAGTTTATCCGCCCAGCCTGCGTGATAGAAAAAGTGGGCGGCAGCGAGCGGGATGTCCACATCGCGCGATTCCCGAATCGGCTTGCCCCCGTCCAAGCTCTCCAGCACGGCGAACTCGCGGGAGCGCTCCTGCAGGATTCGGGCAATTCGGAACAGGTACCGGGCGCGCTCTTTGCCGGGCAATTTGCTCCAGACCTCTTCGTAGGCGCGGCGGGCGGCGCGCACCGCGCGGTCCACATCCTCCGCCCCTGCATAGGCGACCTCTGCCAGCACCTCCTCGTTTGCAGGGTTCAGCGTCGGGAAATATTGCCCGCTCAGCGGTTCCACAAACTCGCCATCGATAAACAGCCCGTAGCGCGGCTGAATTTTAACAATCTGGCGCGCCTCAGGCGCCGGTGCATATTCCCAGCGCGGTGTCTTCTGTGCCGATTGCCCATTCATTCGGCTCGCCATCTCACGACCGCTCCTTCTTGATAATCTTCCCGTCCTCGCGCGTGCTGGCGTCTATCTCGTTCTTGAAAGTGTTGTTGCCGACGCGCCTCTCCTTGAAGAAGCGCCCGATGACCACCACCTCATCGCCGTTTTCGATATCCAGATGCCCGTAAGTAAAGACGCTCAGCGTCTGTTTCTCGCCGAGTTTAAAGGTGGTGTATTTATTACCCGCGCGCGAGGTACGCTTCTTGAGTTCTGAGACTTTGCCTTCCACCTGAACCAGCTTCTTGTGGAACTGGTCGGGGTCCTTGAGAATCGCAGCGACCGTCGTCTGAACGGGTTTCTCTTTCGGTTCCGACTTTTCTTGAGCGCCCAGCGGCGCACTCCAGAACAACGCGACAATCGTCAACAGGGCTAGCGTTCGCATCGGTTTCCTCCCAATCCGGTTTTCGTCAACCCGCAGGCGTTTCCTGTAATTCTACCCTTTCCCGCGAAAACCCGTAGATTTCGCAGTGTAATCTGGGGGATGGGAGATGGAATAACCCCTTCAGCGGAGGAAGTGGCGCGCCGAGCGCCGCCCGCAGGTGCGCTTTTCCTCCCCAAATACCGACCATAGGAGGATGGAGGGAATGATGATGCGCAATCTGATGAGCCACCGACGCCGCGAGCGAGGCTTTACGCTCGTTGAGATTATGATTGTGGTGCTGATTATCGGCATCCTGCTGGCGATTGCCGTGCCGAGCTTCATGAATGCCCGTGAGCGCTCTCGCGCCAACGCATGCCGTTCCAACCTGCGCCAGATTCAGGCTGCCAAAGAGCAGTGGGCAATGGCGAACAACCAGGGACCGACTGCGACACCCGACTGGACCGACCTCGTGCCCAACTTCATTCAGCAGCAGCCAAGCTGCCCGTCGGGTGGCACCTACACGATTGGCAACATGAGCACGAACCCCAGCTGCAGCATCGGCGGAACCCACTCGCTGTAAACTTCTGGCTCTCTGGGAAACGCGAAGCCCCAACCGCTTACGGCTGGGGCTTTTTGCGTTTTAAACCCATCGGGCGATGACACCCAGCTCCTTGCCCACTTTTTCGAAGGCGGCGAGCGCCTCATCGAGGTCTTCGCGGGTATGCGTCGCGTTGGGCATGGTGCGCACGCGCGCCTTGCCGCGCGGCACAGTGGGATACACAATCCCCAGAGTGAACACGCCCTCTTCGCGCAGGCGCGCCTCCATCTGCTGGGCAATCGCCTCGTCGCCACAAAACACGGGCGTAATCGGCGTCTCCGACCCCATCGTGTCAAAGCCCAATTTCTGCAGGTTCTCCTTCCAGTAGCGGGCGTTGTCCCAGAGTTTGCGCATCGGCTCTGGGTCGGTCATCAGAATCTCCACCGCTTTCAGAATCGCTCCCACGGCGGCGGGGGGTAGCGCGGTGCTGAACAGGTAGGGGCGCCCACGGTTGATCAGCCACTCTTTGAGCAGCTGGCTGCCCGCAATATAGCCCCCCACCACACCAATCGCTTTGGAGAGCGTTCCCAGCTGAATATCCACACGCCCGTAGAGTCCGAAGTGGCTGGTCGTACCGCTGCCATGCTCGCCCAGCACTCCTGAGGCGTGGGCGTCGTCCACCATCACCACCGCGTCGTACTTTTCTGCCAGCGCGACAATCTCAGGCAGGGGCGCAATATCGCCGTCCATGCTGAACACACCATCGGTAACGATGAGGCGCTTTTTGAAATGCCCGCACCGCTTGAGAATGTCTTCCAGGTGGCTCATGTTTTTGTGTTCGTAGACATAGCCTTCGCTCTTTTTGTATTTGGCGGCGCTGAGGCGCACGCCGTCGATAATGCTGGCATGGTTCAGCTCGTCGGAGATAATCACATCGCCCTCGCCGAAGCAGGAGGGGATAGTACCAGAGTTCGCATTAAACCCCGACTGGAACACCAGCACGGCTTCGGTTTTCTTGAACTCGGCGAGTTTCTGCTCCAGCTGTTCATAAAGCTGGTTGGTGCCGCCGAGCCAGCGTACGGCGCCCGCCCCCGCGCCCCACTGCTGTACCGCCTCAATCGCCGCCTGCTTGAGTCGGGGGTCGTTCGCCAATCCGAGATAGTTGTTCGATGCCAGATTAATCAGCCATCGCCCGCCAATCTTCACACGCCCGCCCTGCGGACTCTCCAGAATCGGGGGCTGCTTATACAGATTCTGCGCCTTCAGCTCGTTGAGACTTTCGGCAAGCCACCGCTGAAAGTTCGCGTTCATCGTTTGCGCCTCCTTCGGTCTCTGCAATTCTACCATGTACCCGCGCAGGGGTTGAATCGCCCCTACCGATTGGGGTATAGTATCCCACACAGGCGAGGGGTAGACCGATGGCGCACATGAGTTTGGAGCAATGGTATCGGTACCTGGAGTCGCAGTTTGAATCGGAAAATCAATCGGCGGCGGAATCGAAGCAGGAGATGGCTCCTGCACTCGAAGCCGAGTCGCCTGCTCCAGAGCCGCCAGCGGCAGAGGCCTCTGCCCCGGTCGCTGAGCCAGCCACTCCCCCTGCAACCCCTGTCTCCACCCCATCGGCGGCGCGCGCCCCGCAGACGCCTCCTGACCCGAACCCTACGCAGATTTCGATTCGTGTGCCGCATATTCTGGAGTTTTTGCCCATGTTGCGCCCCGAAGGGGAGCCGCCGTCCGAAGCTGTTGTGCAGATGGAGCCAGCCGAAACCGCTTCGCCCCCCCCCTCGGACGGACCTCGCCTGCGCAAACGCAAACGACGCCCCAAAATGGATCCCCACGAAATCGTCCCGCCCGAAATCGATGAGGTCTGGGCGAAACTGCCACGCTACCTGCGCTATCTGGCGGAGTGGACGGATGATAGCGTGACGCGCAAGTATTATCCTGCCCGCATTCGCGAGAGCCGCGAAGAACTGATTGCCCGCCTGACCGACCCTGTGCTGACTCTGGAAGAAACCGCACGCTTGCTGGGCGTTTGCCCCGCCACCATCCGCCGCTACACCGACCGGGGCTGGCTCCGACACTTTCGCACGGAGGGGAACCAGCGACGG
>JBBIQJ010000037.1:0-18191 GCA_037442385.1 Armatimonadota bacterium | reverse complement strand
GCCGCGATCAGCCCACCCACCCCCCCCTGAATCATGCCCTCCAGTACGAACGGCGCGCGGATGGTCGCCAGCGTCGCGCCCACCAGCGCCATCACGCCCACCTCGCGCTGGCGCGAATAAATCGTCAGACGCACCGCATTATAAATCAGCACCAGCGCCGAAAACAGCAACAAGCCGCCTGCACCAATTCCCACCCATCGCACCAGCCGCGCCACCGACAGCAACTCCTCCAGTGTGTTGCGGTGGTCCAGCACCTCGTCCACGCGGGGGTCTCGGCGCACGCGCTCGGCGAGCTGGGGCAACTGCTCAGGGTGATGCGTTGCCACAATCAACTTATCGGGCAAGGGGTTGGGCAGGTCGGAAAGATTCACATCGTCCTTGAAGTTCTTCTTAAGCTCCTCCCAGCCCTGTTCGCGGGGCACGAGATTCACGCGCGCCACTTCGGGCATCGACTCCAGCATTTGCTTCATCTCGAGGCTTTGCGCACGCGGCACGGAGACCTTGAGGAAGATTTCCAGCTCGAACTGGCTGGGCAGGGCATGTGCCATCGCGTCCAGTTTATAGAGCGCCATGCCCACCGCGCCGAGCAGCACCAGCGCAATACACGCCGTGCTGACGGCGGCTATCTGGAGCATCGTGTTGCGCCGCAAACTCGCCCAGGTCTCGCTCAGCAAAAACACGATACGGTCTCTCATAGGAGTGTGATGGGCGGATAGAGCCGATCCAGTTCGATAGGATACCCGCCTCTGGGCACATCGCTGATAATGCACCCGCGATCCAAAGCGACCACCCGCTGGTTTGCGCGATCCACAATCTCGCGGTTATGGGTAGAAACAATCACCGTCGTGCCCCGAAGGTTAATGCGCATCAGCAGCTCGATAATTTCCCACGAGGTGTCGGGGTCCAGGTTTGCGGTTGGCTCATCTGCCAGTAAGAGAGGCGGACGATTGGCGATGGCGCGCGCAATCGCCACGCGCTGGGCCTCGCCGCCCGAAAGCTGATGGGGAAACTGGCGCGCCTGGGTACTCATGCCAACCTGCGCCAGCACCTGCGCTACGCGCTCCCGCACCGCCCGATCGCTGAAGCCTATCGCACGCAACCCGTACGCCACATTCTCCCACACCGTTTTGCGCGGTAGCAGGGGATAATCCTGTGGCACAATCCCCATCTGGCGGCGCAAAAAGGGAATCTCGCGCTCGCGCAACTCATGCACGGGCATCCCCAGCACCCACACCTGCCCCGATGTCGGACGCACCGCGCCGTACAACAACTTGAGAAGCGTGGACTTACCTGCCCCCGTCGTGCCCACAAGAAACACAAACTCACCCCGCTCCACCATCAGGTTCACCCGATGCAGAGCGGGTATCTCGCTCGTCTCATACTCCACGCTGACCTCTTTGAGATGGATCATCGTGGCTCCATCGTTCCACACAAGGCAGGGTTTTCCTGCTTATGGGCGGGAAGCCACGAGGTGTATTCAAGATTGTGCCGCTTTAACCCTTGCGGAGCAGGGGGAGCCAATCTCCGCCACACGGTGGGGGGGTCTCGCCGAGCCTCTCCAAACCCTAACACCCGTTCCCGAAGTTGAACAGCACCATCAGCAGGTCAGCGTCGTCCACCACCTGATCGTAGTTGACATCTTCAGGACGGGCGCCCGTCGCACCGAAGTTGAACAGCACGCTCAGCAGGTCGGCATCGTCGATACAGCCGCTGAAGTCCACATCGCCCGACAGGCGCACCCGCACGACACCCGTCATCCCGAGCAGCTCGTGGGGAATACAATAATACTCATATGTGCCGGGTTCAGTGAAAGTGTAGGTGAAGGTGCGCTGTGCCGAGCTAATCTCGGCATTCCAGAGACCCTCGTAGGATGTGGTGAACCCGCTTCTCCAGACCCAGCGCACGCTATCGCCGACATTAATAATCGTCTCGCTTGTGCCCGTGTAGGTGTCGCGGAAAATCATTTGGAAGTTAGGTCCCACCTCGACGTCGCGCGTGTCTGTGTACCCAGTGCCCGCCAGCGCGAGGCACAGCACCAAAATTCCCAGAAATCGCATTGTTGTTACCTCCTTTGTGGTCGCCTCCTTGTGGGCTGCGTGTTTCTTTAACGAACCGCTCAGGAAACGGTTCCTTTCTCCGCAGGAAGGGTACACTAATTCCTGATGCGACTGGGTTGGGCGTTGCATGATCTGGCGGCGCTGGTGGCGTTCACGCTGATAGGCATCTATTCGCACCATCAGCGGTTGCCCTCGGTAGAGCATTTCTGGGGCGTGTTCTGGCCCTTTGCGGCAGGCTGGTATGGGCTGGGATTGCTCACGGGGCTGTATCGCGCCTCGTCACGGCGGGGTGCGTTCTGGCTCACATGGCTGGTGGGCTGCGCCGTGGGCGTGATGCTCTACTCATGGGTTACGATGGCGCGCCCTGTGGCGTGGTGGAGCATCAGCAAACCTTTCTGGGTGCTTTCCACCGTGTTCATTGGGCTGTTGACAGGCGGGGCGCGACTTATTGCACTTGCGGTGAACCGTTCACGCCGGCGCCTTGCGAGTTAGCCGATGCGTAAATCACAACGGTTGTGGGGTGTGCTGGGGCTGCTGGTGTTGATGCTGGGCGCGGCAGTGAGCTGGTTCTACTGGCAGGCGCGCCCAGTAAGCCAGCGCTTCGCGCCTCAACTGATTCGGCTGCGGGAACCGACGCCTGCTGAAACCCTTGCCGAACGCCTTGCACGCCGACGGCTCGTGCGCAACCCCAGTCTGCTTGCATGGTGGCTTCGGATGCGGGGAAAACCGGTTCTTACCCCCGGCGACTATGAGTTCAGCCCGAATCAGTCCATGCTGGAGATTGCCGATATCCTCATCCACGAACGCTTCACCCAGAACTGGGTGACCATCCCTGAAGGATGGACGCTCCAGCGTATTGCGGAGCGCCTCGAGGAGCGGGGCATCGCCGACGCTGAAAGCTTTCTTAAACTCTGCCGCCAGCCCCAGATTTGCAAAGAGGTCGGCGTGCCCGAACCTCCCATCCCCTGGCTGGAGGGGTATCTGCTCCCCAGCACCTACCGCCTGCCCCCAGGAAGCGGCGCCGAGACCGCGCTCAAAACCATGCTCCGTGCTACCTATCAGTCTGTCTATCTGCCCCTCAAGGATGCGATGGCGCGTCAGGGACTGAACCTCCACGAACTGCTCACCCTCGCCTCGATGGTCGAAAAAGAAGTGATGATGGACGACGAGCGCCCCAAGGTGGCGTCGGTGATTTTCAATCGGCTCAAGCGCAACATGCCCCTGCAGATTGATGCCACCGTGCTGTACGGAATGGGCATATGGAAAGAGCGCGTGCTGTATCGCGATCTGGAGCATGACTCGCCCTACAACACCTATCGGCGTCGGGGATTACCGCCCGGACCGATTTGCAACCCTGGCATGGCAAGCATTCGGGCGGTGCTGGCGCCCGAGCGAACCGATTACCTGTTTTATGTGGCGCGCGGCGACGGCTATCATCACTTTTCCCGCACCTACGAGGAGCATCTGCAGGCGATTCGGACGATTCGAGCGCAAAAAGGGGCAGGAACGATTCCTGCCCCAGCGCGATGAACGGCACGGCAAGGCGCTTTAGCCACGCAAGAGGGATAGCACCGTCTGCGGAATGTTGTTCGCCTGCGCCAGCACCGACATCCCCGACTGCATCAGAATCTGTTGCTTGGTGAACATGGTGATTTCGGCAGCGAAGTCGGCGTCGCGGATGGTGGACTCGCTGGCGGTAACATTCTCTTTGGCGACATTCAGCGAGCGGATGTTGCTTTCCAGCACATAGCGCTGGAATGAGCCCATATCGCCGCGCATCTTGGATATCTCGGAGATGGCGGCGTCAATTATGCGCAACGCCTCGTCGGTGGAGTTCTGCTGGGTGACATCGATAGTGGCGAGGCTTTTGCCCGGCACGACCGTCGTGCCCAGCTTGGTGGCATGCACATCCATCAGGGAGAAGCGCACGAACTGACCCGCGTTTGCGCCGACCTGGAACTGAAGCATCCCGGCGTTGACCAGCGCGACGCGCTGGGCGCCGCTGCCAGCATAGTCAAACAGGTTGCCGTTCTCGGTGAGCAAAATCGTGTTGCCATATCCATCGGTGAGGCGCAAGCCCGAATCGCCTGTGCCGCGCCCCCCTGTGAAGGTAACGGTTGTCGGTCCCTGCACGGTGTTGACCGTTACCTGCGCCACCGCGTCGGTGCCTGCACCCGAAAAGTTAGTGCCTGCCGCCGCCGAAAGCACGCCTGTGGCGTCGTGGAAGGTAATCTGGTACTGCGAGCCGTACTCTTTCTGGCGCAGGCGCACGCTGTAGTTTGCGCCCACCGCCACAATCTCTGCCACCACCCCCGTCTGATTGGAAACCGCGTTAATCTTGTCCACAAACGAGCGCAAGGTGTCCGTCGTGTCCGCCTGAATGGACAACCCGTTAATGACGATGCTCCCGCCAACAGGCAGGAAGGCTTCGGTGGTGGAGAAGGTGCGTGTGGTGGTATACATTGCGCGGGTGGCTTGTGTTGTTACATTGATGGTAACATAGCCGCTGGCGGTCGCCAAGCCGTTGAACAACCCCCCGATAAACACGCCCGAAATCAGGTTCGGATCCGTTACCTGCGCGGTGATGCCCGAAGTGCCGTCCAGCAGTTTTTTGGTGCCGAACGCGGTCTGTTCGGCGATGCGGTTGATGCTGTCGACGAGGGCGCGGATCTGAGTCTGGTCCGCCATCAGCGCCGCGTAGTCGTTGACGCCTGTGTTGGCGGCATGGAGCACCAGCTGGCGCATCGTGCGCAGGGCGGTATGCACTTCGTCTAGAGCGGCTTCGGCGGTTTTAATCATGTTGGTGGCGTCCTGCGCGTTATTAATCGCTTGCTGGAGACCCGCAATCTGGGCGCGCAGATTCTCGGAGATAATCAAGCCTGCAGGGTCATCGGCGGCACGATTGACCCGCAGTCCCGAAGCCAGCCGCTCGATGGTGCGCCCCAGCGCGTCGGAAGTCAAGCTGACATTCCGCAAAGCGTTTTGCGCCTGTATGTTCGTATTGATTCGCAGACTCATTCCATGAACCCCCTTGTGTTTTGGGTTGCTCCGCAAATTTGCTGGGGGTTATTATCGGAAGAGGTACGCGCCTTCTTTAGAGGGGTGGCTTATCCAATCGGCGACTGGTTAATCATCAGGTGGAACTGACACTCCAGCGCTTCGGCAGCCTTGCGGCACATCACCATCCGCTCCAGAAAAATCTCAAAATATTCCATCAGGCTGGCAACGCTGGTGTCAATCTCCAGGTTGAGTTCGATCACCCTTTCTTTAGCCAGCACACGCAGTCGGGAGCGCTGGGTGGCGAAGTTCACACGGTCATGAATGTCAAACTGGTCGCGGTGGGGGTTTTGCACACGCGAGAAATGCACATCGGATTTGTCCGCCAGAATCACCGTTGCCGCCGCATAGTTTACGGGATAGCCTGTGGCTTCCTCATGGTTGCCAATCGCGCTGATGATAATTGCGACCTCCTCGGCAGGCATGCCCATCTGGGTCAGCAGATGATACGCCAGCACCGCGCCTGTTTGCGCGTGATGGTCGCGGTTGATGACATTCCCGATATCGTGTAGGAAGCCCGCAATCGCGGCGAGTTCCGCCTCACGCTCGGTATAGCCCAGCTTCAAACACAGGCGACGGGCGTTGTTGGCAACCAGACCCGCGTGGCGCAGCCCATGCTCCGTGTAGCCCATCGCATAGAGCATCTGGTTTGCCATCTGAATGTAGGTGCGCACGGTCTCGTTGTTGCGTACCTCGTCTAAAGTTACGACTTTCATACCTCTATGATTCTCGGCATGCAGGGTGGGTTCCTGTAAATCGGCGTGCAGGAATCGGCTCGGAGGCGTCTAAGTAGAGCGACGAGGTGTGAACGGCTCTATGTATGGCATGCGTGGCTCTGGGCGAATGTTTCGGTTGTTGATGCGTCATGCAGGCGTGGCACGCGAAATGGGCGGCGAGGAACTCTCGCTCGCCGTGCAGCGCGTGGACCAGATGTTCATTCAGGCGCTGGAAATGGGCGCATCCGACATTCATATGCATCCTGAACATAACGCGCTCCGGATCCGCTTCCGCATCGATGGCGTTTTGCACGAGCAGGAAGTGATTTCACAGATGGATCTGGCGCAGGCGATGATTGCGCGTATCAAGCTCGCCGCGAACATGCATCTGGACGAGAAGCGCGACACCCAGGATGGGCGCATTGATATGGAGTATATGGATCGGCGTCTGAGCGCGCGCGTCTCCTGCATTCCGACGCTGAACGGCGAGCGAATCGTGATGCGCATTCTGGACCCTGCCAAAACACAGGTCAAACTGGACGCGCTCGGCATGCCGCAAGATGTGTTAGCCAACTGGCGTCGCGCTCTTCAGGTCGCCTACGGCATGCTGGTCGTAACGGGTCCTACAGGCTCTGGAAAAACCTCCACCCTTTACGCATCGCTCCATACTCTGGATCGCGTGCATCGGAACATCGTGACGGTGGAAGACCCCGTGGAGTACGAGTTTCCTGACAATGTGATGCAGGTTCAGGTAACGGAAAAGGTTACTTTCCCGCGTGCGCTTCGGGCGATGCTCCGCCACGACCCCGATGTGATTATGATTGGCGAGATTCGCGACCGCGAATCGCTTCAAATCGGCATTCAGGCGGCGCTCACGGGACATCTGGTGCTGTCCACGCTCCACACGAACAACGCGATCGAGACCATCAGTCGCATGATTGATATGGGCGCGGAGGACTATCTGATTGCCGCGACCCTGCAGTGTGCGATGGCGCAACGACTGGTGCGCCTTATCTGCCCCGATTGCCGTGTGCCCTATCAGCCGACTGCCGATGAGCTGAGCGCCCTCAAAATCCCCCGTGAAGTCGCCAGCCAGAGCCAGTTCTTCATCGGCAGGGGGTGCAACAACTGTCGGGGCACGGGCTATCGCGGGCGCACGGGCATCTTTGAGCTTCTGCGTGTCAGCCCCGCCATCCGTGAGGCGATTGTGAGCCGCGCCTCAGGCGACGCGATTGCCGAGATTGCCCGCAAAGAGGGATTCCGCACGATGCTGGACGACGGGCGCGACAAAATCCTGCGCGGTCTCACCACGCCCTACGAGGTGATTCAGGCGGTCTACGCGGGGGTCTACGAGTCCTGAGAGGACGATGGGAATCCAGTTTGAGGTGCTTCAAACCTCCACGCGCTCTCATGCGCGTCTGGGGCGATTGACCACCCCCCATGGGGTTATCGAGACGCCCGTGTTTATGCCTGTGGGCACGCAGGCGACGGTCAAGACGCTCAGCCAGGACGAACTGGAGCAACTGGGCTACCGCCTGATTCTGGGCAACACCTATCATCTGTACCTGCGTCCGGGCGCTGAGCGAATCGCACGCATGGGCGGGCTACACCGCTTTATGAGCTGGTCGGGCGCGATTCTAACCGATAGCGGCGGCTTTCAGGTGTTCAGCCTCACCAGCTTGCGTCAGATAGACTTGGAGGGCGTAACTTTCCGTTCCCATCTGGACGGCTCGGAACATCGGTTCACGCCCGAGCTTTCCATACGGGTGCAGTCGTTGCTGGGAAGCGATATTCTGATGGCATTTGATGAGTGTCCGCCCTATCCCGCCTCGCGAGAGGAGGTAGCGCTGGCAGTGGAGCGTACTTATCGATGGGCAATCCGCTCGCGCACGGTTTGGGAGGAGGCTCAACCTCCAGGGGCGCTTTTCGGAATCGTGCAGGGGGGTGTTTACGAGGATTTACGCCTTATCAGCCTCCAGCAGATTACGGAGTTGAACTTGCCTGGCTATGCCATCGGGGGGGTATCGGTTGGCGAGCCTGTAGAGGAGATGCGTCGTATTACCGCGCTGGTTGCGCCGCGCCTGCCCGCCGACAAGCCGCGCTACCTGATGGGCGTCGGCACACCCGACGATATTCTGCACGCCGTGCAGGCTGGGGTAGATATGTTTGATTGCGTGCTGCCGACCCGATTGGGCAGGCACGGGGCGGTGTTCACGCAAAATGGGCGTCTCAACCTGCGCAATGCCCGCTTCGCCGAATGCATGGAACCACTAGACCTCGCATGCGACTGCTGGGTGTGCCAGCGCTACACGCTGGCGTATCTGCATCACCTGTTCCGTGCTGGCGAGATGCTGGGCTATCGACTCGCCTCGTATCACAACCTCGCCTTCTATGCCCGCCTGATGGCGCAAATTCGCCAGCGCATTCGAGAGGGGACGCTTTAGCGTGTCAAGAAACTTCTCACCTATCAGACGAGGTATACTGCTTGCGGGTGGGGATTATGCAGACTAAGGAACTGCTAGAGCGAATAGCATGTGACCCGCGCGTTTTGTCGGGGCAGCCTGTGCTAAGGGGTACGCGCCTGAGTGTCGCCTACATTCTGCGCCTGCTAGCCAGCGGCGCGACCATAGACGCGAGAATCATTATTGTGACGAGTGATAAGGAATTTGGGGCGCGCGTTGTACGTGAGGGGCAAGTTGCAAGCGGGGTATTGCTGCCACGCCTGCGAAATGAACGAGCAGCCAATAAGCTCCGCGTACTCGAAGAGGTTTTGCGAGAACACTCTGATAAACTGCAAGGGCACCTTGTGGTTGCATCTGAAGGTCGTATTCGGATTGTTCCTCGCCAGTTTTCAGTTCAGGAGTAGGGCGCGATCGAAGGCATACAGTTTGCGTTCAGTGGTGTTCTTTCTCCTGCTTCTTCTCGGTGTTTGCTTCTTTCTCCCCCTTGAGCGGCGCGGCATAGGGCGCAAGTTCCTCAGGCAGTTCGAGCCACTCTACCGTCCCTTCTTTGAGATCGTAGACGCCCCCTGCGAAGGTGAGCTTACCCTCGCGTGCGAGGTGTTGCACGATTGGGCTGTGCTCCCAGAGTTTGATGAGGCTCTCCTGCACGTTCTGGCGAATCACGCGCTCCACCAGCGCCTTGTCTTTGAGATGAGGGTAGTTCGCGCGAACCTTGCGATAAGCAGGCTCAATCTGGGCGACCAGGGCAGGCAAGCTCCCTGGCAGATTCTTCCCCTGCGATTCCACAGTTGCTTTGACCGCTCCGCACTGGGTGTGTCCCAAGACCACAACCAGCGGCGTCTCCAGATGCTCCACTGCGTACTCTACGGAAGCAATCTGGAGTGCATCGGGCACATTCCCCGCCACCCGTATGACGAACAGATCACCCAGCCCCTGATCAAAGATAATTTCGGGCGGCACACGCGAGTCGGCACAGGTCAGCACCACCGCGAAGGGGTGTTGCCCCTCGTATGCCAGTTTCTGGCGTGTTTCGGGGTCAGTGCGCGGGTGCGCGAGTTTGCCCTGCGCGAAATGTCGGTTGCCCCAGCCCAGCTTTCCCAGCGGCGTCGTGGGCGGCGCTTCCTTGACAGGCGCCATCATGCGCCCCACGCCGACGCCAATCCCCGCGCCCACCAGCGCGACCGCCAGAATCTTGACCAGCGTTTTCATCGCCAGGGGGGTTATTCCATACAGGTATACTTAATCCACATGCGGGCGAGCCTCTATGTGCATATCCCGTTCTGCCATCGCAAGTGCGGGTACTGCGATTTCAACTCCTACGCGATGGCGGGGGCGATTGTGGAGGCGTTTGTGGAAGCGCTCCACTGCGAGATTGCGCGGGCGCCCTACGCAGGCGCGCGCGTGCCCACAGTCTTCTTTGGCGGCGGCACGCCCACTTTTCTGGACGAGAAAACGCTCGCGGGCATTCTGGAACATCTCGCCCGGCAGTTCCACATCGAGCCGAACGCCGAAATCACCATCGAAGCCAATCCCGGCAGCGTGCGCGCGGAGCAACTCCGTGCGCTCCGACGGGCGGGGTTCAACCGCATCAGTTTCGGGGTGCAGTCGTTTGACGCGGCGGAGCTGAAGCGCATGGACCGCATCCATTCGCCGCAGGAAGTCTATCAGAGCGTGGCATGGGCGCGCGCGGCGGGGTTTGAAAACCTCAATCTGGATCTGATTTTTGCGCTCCCGGACCAGACGCTGGAACGCTGGGCGCACAATTTGGATCAAGCCATCGCGCTGAACCCAGACCATCTCTCGCTCTACGCGCTGATGTTGGAGCCAAACACCCGATTTTATCATCTCTACCAGAAAGGACAACTGCGCCTTCCCGATGACGAGGTGCAGGTCGCCATGTATCGTCTGGCGCAGGAGCGCACTCGTGCGGCGGGCTATCAGCAGTACGAGATTTCCAACTACGCCAAACCCGGTTACGAGTGTCAGCACAACCTCGTTTACTGGCGCAACGAGCCGTATCTGGGGTTTGGTCCAGGAGCTGTTTCATACATGGAGGGTGTGCGCTGGACGAACATCAAGCATCCGCGGGAGTATGTGCGTCGGCTGCAGGCAGGCGAGCCGCTGGTGCTGGATTCTGAGAAGCTGGAAGGCTGGGAGAAGGTTGGCGAGACGCTGATGCTGGGTTTGCGTATGGCAGCGGGGGTGAACCTGGCGGGATTGGAGGCGCGTTTTAACCTGCCCGTTCGCGCCCACTACGCCGAGGTCGTTGCGCGGTTGCAGGCGCGGGGCTGGCTGGAACAGGAAGGCGACTGGATTCGGCTCACCGACGAGGGGTTGCTATGGCACTCGGAGGTCGCGCTGGCGTTTCTGGAGTGAGCGCGGTCTGGTCGCAGGCGCGTCCGCCGCTGCTGTTGCGAGGGCTTTCGCATCTCTATGCGCTGGGCTGGCGCGCTTACGAAGGAGTCTATTGGCTGAGGCTGAAGCGTCGTCAGGTGTTGCCAGTGCCGATTATTGGCGTCGGCTCGCTGTGGGTTGGGGGCGTGAGCAAGACGCCGCTGACAATCGCGATTGCTCGCTATTTTCACCAGCAGGGGCGGCGGGTGGTGGTGCTAGCGCATGGCTATGGAGGGCATCGGTATCGGCAAATCACGCTGCTGGAGCCGGGTGAGGCTGCCGACCCTTACGAGGTGGGCGATGAGGCGTGCGAAATCCGCTGGGCGCTGCCCGAAGTGCCGCTCGCAATTGGCAAATGGCGCGTGCTTGTGGCTCGCGCCGCGATGGAGCGCTGGCAACCCGACCTGATGGTGATGGACGACGGCTTTCAGCATCTGCCGCTGGCGCGCCGTGCGGATCTGGTACTGCTGCCCTCCGAATCGCCTTTTGGCAACGGCTACTGCCTGCCCGCAGGACCGCTCCGCGAGCCGCCTTCGGGGCTACGCCGCGCCAGCGCCGTGCTGTGGACGGGCGAGGGAGAAGCGAAAACAGAGTTGTCTCTGCCCACTTTTCGCGTGGTATTGCGCACGGCAGAACCCGTTCCCCTTCGGCATGACATGCCCCCCTTAGACCCTCAAACCCCTGTGCATGTAATTACGGGAATCGCGCGCCCTGAGCGCTTCATTGAGGCGCTGCGCCAGAAGGGCTGGCGAATTGAGTCCATCGCGACTTTCCCCGACCACACCGATTTTCGGCACACAGACCTGAGCCGCTATCAGGATACGGTGGTGTTAACTACTGTGAAAGACGGAGTGAAACTCAGCATGGCGCTACCGCCTTCCTGCCGCGCCTATGCGCTCCCGCTTCTTGCCGAGCCAGAGGTGGGTTTCTGGGAGTGGTTAGCGGGGGCGGCATTCTAACCGCCCCCGAAACCGTTACCAGCAGGGAGGGTTCTGCGTAGAGGAGCAATAGCGCTCACAGACATTCTTAACAGGTGTATCGGGAATGCCAAAGAAGTCGCCAAAGCAGGTCTGATGCGGATCTACGCGGTTGAACTCCGCTTCATTTTTAGGCACGCGGTTGTTCCACCCAGGCGGATAACCGAACCAGTAGTAGTAAATCGTGTTGCGCTGGGCACAGACGCCCCCATCGGGCGGGTTGCGCCATGCAGGAGGAATTTCGCCGCCGCGGGGGATACCCAGATGGTGGGACCATTTCACATGCCCATCAATATAAGCAAGGTTGGAACCCAGCGTGTGGCGTGGCCAGATGTCAATCTTAAACCAGTAGTCAAACCAGTAGGTACCTGCGTTGAAGTACCAGTAGCCATCCACCAGCGCAATCGTTTCCGCGGGGCGTGGAATGTACGACTCGGTAATGACTTTTCCAATCATCTGGCGTCCCACACTGAGGCGGCAGGTGTCGTAACCGAAAATTCCATAGTTCGGCACATAGGCAAAGTAGCGGAAAGTGCCCACGCTGCGCAGGGCGCTGTTGCGATGTCGCAGTCGGGCGGGCCAATCCATGCCGTTGCCATCAGCAGGGTAAGAGGGACAGGTCAGAATCTCGGCGCCGCGTCGGTAGGGATGAAGCAGGTCAAAAAGATGAACTACTGTATAGCCTGCGCCGCTGATTCCTCGCGGATAAGTGCTATCGTAATCTGTTGTATACATAAGGGTTGACTGGATGCCCTGGCGCACATTGCTCAAGCACTGCGTCTGGCGCGCCTTCTCTCTCGCCTGCGCGAACACAGGGAACAAAATCGCTGCCAGAATGGCGATGATTGCAATTACCACCAGCAGTTCGATAAGCGTAAAGGCTCGGTTTCTCATTGATCTAGCCCTCCAGCACTCTATTATACACCATTTCGACGGGGCTGTCAAGTCGACAGGTTTTTCTCTCTTTGCTGATGTTCTTCATACTCGGCGCGGCGCACATGCAGATAGAGCGTGATGCCCCGATTAGCGATCATGCCGCCCACGATTGCCATCAGCACCAGCAACAAGATTGAGCGCACGCTCGCCCAGATGCCCGTCAGCAGGCTGTTCAGGTCGGGGTTATTTGTCTGGGGGTTGGTCATCAGGCGCTGAGGAGGGGCCTGGAACATCTGGTAGGCGAGTCCGAAGCAGAGGAGCATCAGCCCGACCCCGACCAGTAAAATCAGGAGAGCGAAAATCCGTCCCAGCCAGTCGCGATGCGGTTTCATTGGCTCAGTTGCTGGAGCGCCGATTCGGCAATCTGGCGCAATACGGGATCGTCGGAGCGCGCGGCGCGTTCAAAAAGCGGCTTTGCGGCGTAGGCGGTGCGTTCCTTGAGGGCAACCAGCGCATACCGTTGCGTCGCGGGGTCTTCGGCGGCTTTCAGAAGCGCGGGTTCCGCCTCTGGAATCTGGCTGAGCGCGTGCGCCGCGAGATAAGCGACTGTCGGATTGGAAGAGCGCAGCTGCGCAATAAGCGCGGGAATTGCTGGCGCGCCGATTTTCACCAGGCTCCGACTCGCGTTGCGTGCCACGCCGCCATCGGGATGGGCTAATGCGCTAATCAAAGCAGGAATGGCGTTTGGGTGTCCCGTTGTGCCCAGCGCATCGGTGGCGGCGCGGCGCACGGTCGGGTCGGCGTCGTTGAGCGCGCGCTGGAGCATCGTTACAGCCTGGGTATCGTTCAGGGCGCCCAGCGCCAGCACTGCGCGTCGGCGCACGACTGCGTTGGCGCTTTGCAGGGCGTCTTGAAGTGTCGTCAAGGCTTTCGTGCCCGCTCGCTGAAACCCTGCCGCGCATGCGTCCGCCACAATCAAGTTCGGGTCTTCCAATCCTGCACGCAGAGCGCGAAGTGCATCACGGGTTGCCATCTGTCCCAGCCCCAGCGCCGCCTGCGCCCGCGCGTCGGGGTCTTCTTCAGGGGAACGCAACGCCTTAATCAGCACAGACTCGGTGCGCGGGTCGGCAATACTGGCTAATGCGGTCAGCACGATGCGTCGTTTTTCAGGAGGCAGTTTTAAAAACGGCAGGATGGCGTCTACTGCGCGATGGTCGCCGATTCGCCCCAGCACGCTGATGGCGCTGAGCTGTAGCCCCTCATCTTCGGAGGTACGGAGGCGCGCCAGCAGACCGGGCACGCTGGCGCTGCCGAAGCGCGTCAGCACTTCGCCCGCGGCGTCTCGCGCACCAGCATCTTCAAACACCTTGAGGGCGACGGGCAGGCATTTCAGCCCCAGTTCCGACATCACCTGCACCGTGCCATTTTTGACCTTGCCATCGCCGTTTTTCAGTCCTTCGGCGAGCGCCTCCAGATGGTTGCCCCCAATTTTGCGCAGGGCGTCCAGAAAACGATCGCGCACTTTCGGCTCCGGATCGCGCAACATGGCAAGCGCAATTGAGGTGCTCCACCCCCTCTGCCACGCGCAGGCGTGCGGGCGTGCGTCGGGACTGAATCAGGTCAAAAAAGTCGTCGCGCTGTGCCATTTGCTGGAGCGCCTGAACCTGCGCCGCAGGGTCTGTACCCGTCGCTTGCTCAATCAGGCGGTTGGTGGCGATGTTGTTCCAGACGGCGCTCCCAATCACGCCCAGCACCGCCGCGCCAAAGAGCAGTCGGAAAAGCCACACTTTCATCGCGGCTCCCGATTCGACGCCTGCCCCCTCTTTCCTGCCTCACACGGGTTCCAGCAGGTACAGCACAAGGCACTTACACGCGCCCCCCGACTTGATGAACTCACTCATGGGAATCTCGTACACGGTATAGCCGCGCTCTTCCAGATGGAAGCGCAAAATGGGGCACCCTGCGGGCATCACCACCTGCTTGCCCACCACCACTGAATTGCAGGCAAAACGCAACGCCTCTTCAGGTGTAACAGGAATCGTTTCAAAATGCTGTTCTATCACGCGCCGGGCATACCAGTCAAACGCTTCAGGGTAGTAAGCGACCAGGCGCCCGCCCAGCGGCAAGAAACAGGTGTCCAGATGATACCAGCGGTCGTCCACCAGCTCCAGGCTCAGGGTTTCCAGCCCTGTAATCCGGCTCAGGTAGCGGTGGGCGCAGATGTCGGTGCGTTTCCGGTAGCCGGCCACAATCAGGTGGTCTATCAGGAAGGCGTCGCCCTCGCCCTCAAAAGCGCAATCGGGGGGCATGTGAATGACTTCGTAGCCGTGTTCGCAAAACCACCGCTCGAAGTGGGGTTCTTCCACCTGCCGTTCGGGGTGGCGGAAACGGGATAGCACCACGCGCCGCCCGGGCAGGGGTAGCCCTGCGTTCGCGGTGAACACCATATCGGGCGCCTCCGACGCCTGCTCAATCAGCGCCACAGGAATGCCCACCTTTTCGGTGAGCGTCTGGTAGAGCTGCTCCCATTGTTTCCAAGCCAGGCGCTTGTCGGGACGCTGGCTCAGGTGCATCCACGCATTAATCTCGTAGAGCAGGTCGTAGGCGCTGGGCGCACACATCAGCAGCTGGACAACCCGTTGCGCCTGCGCCGCTGGCTCGGTCATCGGTTGCATCGTTGCCTCCTGATTAGACGCGGTACTCTCGTATACGATTTGGGAAACCGCGCGGTTTCCGTAGGGGTATTATGCCACAATTGGCAACGGGGGCTAAAGGGGGGTCGCTTTCAGACGTGCCACCGCACCTGCAAACAGGCGCGCGATGGTCCCGGTGGCGTGCGCCATCACTTCGGTAACCTCTTCGTGGGTCAGAGGCGTGTCGCTCAGCCCTGTGCCTAGGTTTGTTACGACCGAAACCGAGGCGTAATGAATTCCCGCTTCCCGAAACAGCACCGCCTCTGGCACGACGGTCATGCCAATCACATCGCCGCCAAGCATGCGAAACATGCGGATTTCGGCAGGCGTTTCGTAGCGTGGACCAGGGGCGCACACATAGACGCCCTCTGTCTGGACGGGGATGCCCTGTTCCTGTGCCGAGACAATCAACGCCTCCCGCAGAAGGAGCGAAAAGGGTTGGGAAAAATCGGTATGCACCACCGCGTCGTCGTAGAGGGTCAGCACATGGCGCGTGAAATCCAGAAAGTCGCTCAGAATGACCAGCGTGCCCGGTGTCCAGTCGGCTCGCAAGGAACCGACGGCAGAGGTGGAAAGTACCCCCTGCACCCCGCGCTCCTTCAGCAGGCGCACATGGAGCGCGTGGGGAATGCGGTGTGGGGGCACTTTGTGCCCCCTGCCGTGCCGAGGTAGCAGCAGCACAGGGTTGCCTGCCAGGCTCCCTTCGTACAGCACACAGTGCGCTTCCAGCGCATGTTCCGCTGTAATTTCCAAGCCTGGCAGACTCTGCACACCTGTACCGCCAATAATCGCCACACGCATCGGATCAGGCTACCTGCTTCGCTTTTTTTGAGGAGTGGTGGTTTCCTCTTTCGGTGTTTCTTCGCTTTCTACATACGCTTTGAGCAGGCTCAAGCGCACCAGGTCCGAGACCCGATTGATTTCGGTGACCCCCGCGTTGCGCGCGGCGTTCGGGTCTACCTTCAGCACCGCCCACGGAGTGAGGTGGAACTCGTGTATCTCGTGGGGGCGCGGGTAGGGGCTGCCCTCCTCCGCGCGTGGAGCGGTATAGACCGCGGCTTGCTCACGAACCAGTGCGCGAGCCGCATCGCCCATCTTGGTCGCCAGCCCAATATCTGAGCGGCTCTCCAGAACGGTCTGGATGAGCTCCTCCAGCTCCTCCACGCTTTTACCCTCCATCATGCGCCGCACCGCCCGCAGCGGAATATACTGCGCTTGGAGGGTCTTCAGCGCAATCAGCTGAAGGAGATGGTGGTAGTCATACAGCACGCGGTTCCCGCGTCGGCGGGAAGGGGGGTCTATCAGCCGGTGCGCCGTATAGAAGCGCACCGTGCGGACATCGGGAAACGGAACCACCTTATAGCGCGGCTGAACAGGCGCCCACTGCTCCAGCAGGCTGTTCGCCACCGCCACCAGCTCCTCGATGGTGAAGCCGTCCTGATCCTTGTACCGCTTCAGTGCATCGAGAGGTTTCATAGTACCTTCAGTATACCCCACACTTACCACTTTTTTGCAAGTGGGAGGGTTAGTTTTTTCTATTTTTCAAAAATTCAAAAGCGAACAAGACCAGCATCCCCCCACCCGCCGACGCGACACCCCGCACCAGTACCACAACATCCTCGCCTTGATAGACGGACGCAACCCCCGTATCGCCGCCCCGCGTCGATACGGGGCGTAAAATGGCGTGTTGCAACACCATCCACCAGCCCCAGCGGCGCTTCGGGCGTTTCAGGGGTGTGCTCACTGGCAATCCCTACGCTGCTAACCACGCCAAAAAAGCGTGCGAGCAGGCGTCGTCCATCGGCGCAAATCGGTAGCCTGCGTTGCCATCTGTGTCTGTAGCGCTGAAGAAGCGCCCTCTCTCCCAGTGCGTGGGAGAGAGGGCAAAGGAGGCGAAATTTACGCCCGCCGCCGACGCCAACCCAGCAAAGCTGTTAGCCCCATGCCCAGTACAGCCAGTGAAGTAGGCTCTGGTGAGATTATGATATTGTCAAAATAAGCAGAGTCAATAGTTCCAGAAAACTCGCCACGGATGCGGAGTTGTTGCAGGTCACCCAAAACCTGAAGCATTTCGGAGTTAGTAGGTGCTGCACCGCTGAGTGAGTCTCTCCGCCAGCCAGCAGTTTCAGTCAGAGGCACCCTGTAGGAATTCCACACACTCTGCTGCGGTTCTGGTAAGTCTATAACGAGTGTGATCCCTCCGCCTATTAAAACGACATCTGGTTGGTCAGCACCAGCCCCACTCGCTACAGGAAAGGGTTTTATTTCCCATGACAGAGTTTCGCCATACGCCCTGCGCTTGTCGCCAAGAAATTCAGCAGGAGCAACGATGTACCAGTAGCGCCCATCTCCTCCGTCTCGTACGAAGAGTGAACCAGGAGGATTACCTTCTGTACCATCCCAGCGAAATACCGATACATCGTTGAAATAGGACCAGCCCTCCGTGTCTGTATCAAAAGTGCTTGTAGCAAGCTGGGCAGGCGCATTTGCCATAATCATCATCCCCACCATGCTCGCTACGAATCCATGCGCCCAACGAGAATCACCCAGAAGTTGCTGCTTGGGCATCACGTTTCGTTTCTGTACCGTCACCCCGCGAAAGACACAGACTTGACCACGAGTATTATATGTCGCGCCGACAGCCGCCGAACCGTTCCCAGGTATGGTTTCAGTCGCGGATACATTCGCGTTGAAGATGCCTAACTGGGTCGAATTCTGCAACCAGTCCAAGACTGCTAGAAACGGCGTCAAAATCTTCTCGCGTACAAGCGCGCATGCTCGATACAGACTGTTTTGTACCATCGCATATCCCTCCATTCCTTATTGAGTGTCTTGCGGAACCGATGCCGCACACCCACTAAAATTAGGGCGCTTCCTATCGCAAAAATTAAGGCGCCAGCCCGAATTCCTGCCGAACTTGGGTGCATCTTTTCGCAATTGTCGCCAGTCGCTAACAGAC
>JBBIQJ010000036.1:0-18277 GCA_037442385.1 Armatimonadota bacterium | reverse complement strand
CCCCATCGTCTCCAGCGCCCGCCATAGCAACGCATGCACGCCCGCGCCCAGCACGCCGACCCCCAGCGCCGCCACACCGCTCAACGCCACAGGACGCACGAACGGGGTGGCGTCATACCCGCCGTCGTGTGGCAAACGCCGACGCAACCCCCACAGCATCCAGACCATCTGCACCGACGCCGCGACGGAAGTTGCCAGCGCCAGCCCCGTGTGTCCCATCGCCAGCGTATACATCAACGCGAAGCATAGGGGCACAAACAGCACCGTGGTTGCGGAGCCAATCAGCACGGGCGTCAGCGAGTCGCGCATCGCGAAGTAGGCGCGTGCGATCAACGCCTGTCCCGACCACGCGAACAGCCCCAGCGCAAACCCGCGCAGGGCGCTCGCCACCATCTCGGTATCTGCAGGGGTGAACTTGCCGTACTGGAGTGTCACGCGACTGATGTCTTCCGCCAGCACCCACAGCAGCACCGTTGCGGGCGCGGTCAGGAACCAGACCAGCCGCAAGCCCCGTTTGAGAACCGACCGCAGCTCCGTCCAGCGCTCGGTGGCTGCCAGCGTCGTCAGCGCGGGGAAGATTGCCAGCGCGACCCCCTGCCCAATAATGCCCAGCGGCGCCTGCATCTGGCGATTCGCATTATCCAGCGCCGAAATCGCGCCCGCTGGCAGCAGCGAGCCAAACACGCGCAAAATCAGCATATAGACCCCCGGCAGCGACAGCCCGAACATCACGGGCAACATCATCCGAAACACCTCGCGCACTCCCTCATGGCGCCACTCGAATGCGGGGCGAAAACGGCTCCCCAGCCGCGCCATCGCCATCAGGGGCAGCGCCACACTGCCCAGAAACGCGCCCAGCACCGCGCCCCACGCCAGCCCTGCTATCCCCCACCAGAGCGCCAGCACCAGACCCCCGAAAATAATCCCCAGATTGTAAATGTTCGGTCCCAGCGCAGGCACGGTGAAATGCTTTCGGGCATACAGCGTCGCCATCATCAGCCCCCCCATCAGAAAGAACACCTGCGTGGGCAGCACAATCCGCGTCAGACTCACCGTGAGTTCATGACGCAGAGGGTCAAAGCCCGGAAACATCAGGCGGATAGCTGGCACGGTGATAATCTCCAGTAACACTACCAGCCCGACGGTGAGGCTCACCATAATGGTCGCCACAGTGGAGAAGACGCGCCATGCCTCCTCCTTTTGATTGTTTTCCCAGTACCGCGAAAACACGGGCATCAGCGCCGAAGAGAGAGCGCCCCCCGCCACCATAAAAAAGAGCAAATCGGGCAGCTGGAACGCCGCGCGATAGGCGTCGGTCAACTCGTTCTGCCCGAATCGGTAGGCGATTACCGTGTCGCGAAAGAGTCCCAGCAGGCGGCTGGCAAAAATCGCGCTCATCATCACCATCGAGGCGCGCGCCCAGCTGTAGCCTACCGAGGAACGCTCAGTGCCCATTTTTCGTAACCAACCGCAAGCCGATAACCCCCGCCACAATCAAGCCAATAAAAAAGAGCCGCCAGAAGTTGACTGGCTCATGAAACCACAAAATGCCCAGCAACGCCACACCCACTGTGCCGATGCCCACCCAGATAGCATACGCGCTCCCAATCGGCAACTCGCGCACCGCCAGCGAGAGAAAGAGAAAACTCAGCAGCCCTGCCACCATCACCACCGCCACGGGCAACGGGCGGGTGAAACCCTCCGAAAACTTGAGCGCAATCGCCCAAACCACCTCCATCAGACCCGCGATGAAGAGATAAACCCATGCCATCAGGGGGAGATTATACCTGTCTGAGGTATGCTTGACCGGATAGACTCTATACGACTGGTGCGCAAGGCGGAGTACCGACGGGTCAGGAGGTAGGGGCATGAGCGGCATCCCGGAACATCCGGTGGATCAGGTCTACCCGGGCGATGTGTTTGACCTGAGGCGCCAACTGCCCGATAAATCGGTGGATATGGTCTGTAGCGACCCCGACTACCATGTTGGCGTTCGCTATAACGACCGCTCCTACACCCGATCGTTTGAGGAGTATATTGAAGGGTATATTGAGCTGGCACGGGAGTCGCTGCGGGTGCTGAAAGACGATGAAAACGCCTTCTTTATCAACTATCCCCGACAGAACGCCTACCTGCGCGTGCGGTATCTCGACTCGGCTTGCTATGATGTGCAGGACTATGTTTGGATTTACTGCACGAATATCGGACACAGCCCGAAACGCTTCACCACCGCACACCGTAGTATTCTGCACTGCCGCACGGCACAATAGGTTTTTCAAGGATCAGGTCGCTCAGCCCTATCAGAACCCTACCGATCGGCGAATCCGCCAGCGGATGGCGCAAGGACATAAAGGGCGCATGCCCTATAGCGGGTTTTATTTTGACCTCGTGAAAAATGTGAGCCGTGAGAACACCTTCCACGCCTGCCAGATTCCACAGAAACTTTCCGAAATGCTGATTTTGAGCTGTACCCAGCCTGGCGATATTGTGCTGGTGCATTTTGGCGGGAGCGGCTCGGAGCTGGAAGTGTGCCAGCGGCTGGGGCGACACTTCCTTTCTGCTGAAATCGCCCCCGAGTACCATGAGATGATTGTGCAACGCCTGGCACGGGGGCGTATTGCAGAGGAACATCGCCTTTTCAGGCGCAAAATCGATGGGCCAGAGCTGCCTCTGCTGGAGGAAGATTCCTAAAGCCCCAGCACTCTGCGTTCATTGAGAACAATGCCGTCTATCTGATGCAGGAGGCGTTCGTTCAGCGTCAGGTAGCGGTTCCACTGTAGCACAAATACCAGCACAAGCAACAGCCCCACGCCCCACATAGCCCAGCGGAGCGTATGATCAAGGCGCTCGGACAGTTTGCGATCGTTGTGTGTCGCCGCCAGCAAAGCCCCCAGCACTATCAGTCCCCAGAAGATACCCAGAATGCCCACCACGAGACTATGCCAGCTCCCTGTGCGCGAGGTGTCGATTCCAAATTCTTCCAGCCAGCCCTCCCACCACGAGAGGTCTTCTGGCGCGTTCCATGCGGTCAGAAGTGGGATATGGCTCAACATCTGGTTCCACGCGCTGGTAATCCACCCGAACATCAGCGCTGTAACCAGTAGCAACGCCACGCCCATCCTGATGAGCAGGGGGATACGCAGCTGTTGCATCAGCGCCCGCAGAACTGCCAGCAGGAGCAAACTCAGTCCCGCCGCCAGAGACGCCGTGCTGAATCGGTGCGCCGCGATGGCATCCCGATGCTGAATCTCCAGTTTCTGCCAGAAATCCCCCCACGGATGCTGCTGGCGCAGGAGCTCTTGTTGTCGAATCTGTGCAAGTTCCGCAATCAGCCAGCCAGTCTGGGCGTTGTTCGGCTGCTGGGAGAGTTTTTGTGCTATCAGCTCTATGTTGCCCGCGCTTGTCTCCTGAACAAGGAGAGCTGCTCCCCATTTGAAAAGAGATTCGCCCGCCAGCGAGCCGATTAGCGTGCGGCTCTGATGGCGCATGCGGTAGGCGACCTGCGCCGTGTCCCAGCCTATCTGGCGCTTCGTGGCTTCGGGCAGGGGTTGTTGAGCAATCCCGCGCACTGCAGAGCGCATCATCCCATAATGGGGGAACAGAGTCGAAGCCAGCGAGGCGAGTTCCACCGCGCCAATACGGGGGACGCCGTGCTGGCGCAGGAAGTATTGTGTGGCGTCGTACTCTACAAAGGTGTAATCGTCCCAGCGTGGCTTTTGCGCGGCGCGGTGCAGGGCGTCAATCGCTTCGCTATCTTTGCCCAGCGTGTAGAGAAGAACGAACTCCATCTGCGAAAAAAAGCTGTTGTCTGGGTCAGACCGAGACGCCTCGCGACTCCATGCCAGCACCTCTGTGAGATACTGGCGCTCCAGATCTCTGGATGTCTGGGCAGACTGGAGGATTGCTTTTGCATTCTCGCGCTCCTGCGCAAGAGAATAGGTAAGGCGCGGTGTGTGCCGTAGCAGTGTTGCTAAGATTTCGGGGCGCTCTGGATGACGCCGGGAGAAACGCAACAGCTCCCCAGCATATTCGGGGATTTCGCCAGGTCCCATAGGCGTCGCGTTGTGGGACCACTTCCAGCTGAGACGCGCAAGCTGAATCTGCCAGTCGCCTGCAAATTGGGGCATATCGCTTTTACGGAGCAGGTAGTCCACTGCGGGCTTGATGGCCTCCGAACGCCCTATCAGGCGCGCCACCGCGTAAGGATCCAGGGGGTCAGACTCAAAAAGTGCCCGTGCCAGCCATCGGAACTGCTCCATCGAATGGGGCGCAAACCACGCCCACGCCACCGCCCCCGCTGCTACCGCAATCCCCAGCCAGAAAAGCCATTCTTTCAGGGATTTGCGCATGAAGTAAGTATACCTTTGCACAGGGGGTATACTTAAACGCCTGCCAGCCCCCAGAAAGGTTGTGCAGGCAGATTTTATACAAAAAATAAGGAGGTACAGCGCTATGGAAATTTTGCAAATTGTGCCGATTGCGGCGCCTGTGCTGGGTGCGGGCGGCATGCTGCTGGCAGGATTGAACTACTGGATTGTTACGCGCCGTCCTGATGGCACGGAGGCAATGCGCACCTATGCTCAAGCGATTCACGACGGCGCAATGACCTTTCTGAAACGGGAATATATCGCAATTACGGTATTCGCTTTAATTCTTTTTGCGATACTGACCTACTTTTTCCGTGAGCAAGCCCCGTATATTGGGGTAGCGTATCTGTTTGGCGCGTTCAGCTCGATGCTGGCGGGCTATATCGGCATGAAGGCGTCCACGCGCAGTGGGGTGCGCTCCACCGAGGCGGCGCGTCAGGGTGGCATGGGCGAAGCGCTGGTGGTCGCCTTCACGGGCGGCTCGGTGATGGGGCTGTCGGTCGCGGCGCTGGGCTTGCTGGGAATCGGGCTGATTGTGTGGCTGGGGTACTCGCTGGATTTGTCGGTGTTGGTGCAATATCTGACAGGCTACTCGATGGGCGCGTCGTCGGTGGCGCTGTTTGCGCGTGTGGGCGGCGGGATCTATACCAAAGCTGCCGATGTGGGCGCCGACCTGGTGGGGAAGGTGGAGGCAGGCATCCCCGAAGACGACCCGCGCAACCCTGCCGTGCTGGCGGATAATGTGGGCGACAATGTGGGCGACACGGCAGGGATGGGCGCCGACCTGTTTGAGAGTTATGTCGGTTCGGTGGTGGCGACGGCGGTGATTGGCGCCAGTATCGCCGTCGCGAACGGCAGCCCGCTGGCGTATGTGGTGCTGCCGCTGGCGCTGATTGCGCTGGGACTGGTGGCTTCCGCAATAGGGGTGTTCTCGATTCGGCTTTTCCGGAACATGGAGCCGCAGTGGGCGCTGAACGGCTCCACGATAGTGGCAATTGTGCTGTTTTTGCTGGGCGGCGCGTGGCTCACCCAGACGATGGTCGGCTCGCTGGCGCCCTACTGGGCAGTGCTGGCGGGGCTGTTCGTGGGTGTGTTTATTGGCGCGGTGAGTCAGTATTACACCAGCGGTCCGCCCATCCGTGCGATTGCGAGATCGTCCCAGTTTGGAACCGCGCCCAACATTCTGTCGGGCGTGGCGGTGGGCTATCTCAGTACGGTGTTGCCCCTGCTGGGGATTGCCGCTGCCATCTGGGCGGCTTACAGCACGAACGGGCTGTACGGGATTGCGCTCGCAGGCGTCGGCATGCTGGCGACCATCGGGATTGTGATGAGTACCGACAGCTACGGTCCGATTGCTGATAACGCGGGCGGGATTGCGGAAGTCGCGGGGTTCGGGGAGACGGTGCGCCGCATCACCGACAAGCTGGACGCGCTGGGCAACACCACCGCGGCGATTGGCAAGGGCTTCGCGATCGGGAGCGCCGCGCTGACCGCACTCGCGCTGTTCGCCGCCTACCAGAGCCAGACCCAGCTCGAGGCGATTAACCTGACCAACCCGCAAACGCTGATTGGCTTGCTGATAGGAATCGCGATGCCCAGCCTGTTCGCGGCGCTGACCCTGAACGCTGTGGCGCGCGCCTCGGACCAGATGGTCGCCGAAGTGCGCCGCCAGTTCCGCGAGCTGGGACTGCTGGAGGGCAAGGGCAAGCCTGACTATAATCGCTGTATCGATATTGTTACGAGCGCGGCGCTTCGGGAGATGCTCGTGCCCGGCGCGATTGCTGTGGTTGCGCCGATTGCTGTCGGCTACCTGCTCGGTCCGGAGGCGCTGGGCGGCTTCCTGGCGGGCGCGCTGGGGATGGGCGTTGTTACGGGCTTGATGATGGCAAATGCGGGCGGCGCATGGGACAACGCCAAAAAGTATATTGAGGAAGGGCACGAGGGCGGCAAAGGGAGCGAGGCACACAAAGCCGCCGTCGTCGGCGATACCGTCGGTGACCCCTTCAAAGACACCACAGGACCCAGCATGAATATCCTTATCAAGCTGATGAGCATCGTGGCGCTCGTGTTTGCGCCGCTGTTCCAGTGAGAATCCCCGTTCCCCCTTCAGAAACGAAGGGGGAACGCCTCCTTTACCCCAGAAGACGCAGTGAAATCAACAGGGCTACGGCAGTGTTCCACATCATAACGCGCCATTCCCCGTTGCGGGCGACCGTGCGCCAGTCGAAGCGCCCGTGGCGTTCTCCGCCCCTGCGCCATCCCAGCGGTACAATCATCGGCACGCGCCGACGATACGCCTCATACTCAGGAAACAGAAACATCAGGCGTCGCTCTTCGGTCAGCATCGCGCATCCGTAAATCAGCGCGGAATAGAGAACCAGTCCTGCAGCGAGCCACGACCAGCCTGTGAGCGTCGCCCAACCCAGCACCACCAGCGCCATCCCGAAATAGAGGGGGTGGCGCACCCACGCGTAGGGCCCTGCTGTAGTCAGGACGGCGTTTTTCATCAGGTAGCCTGCCGCCCAGAGGCGCCAGAGCGACCCCAGCATCACCAGCAACCATCCGTACCCCAGCATCGCGACGGAAGGCTCCGCCAGCACAATCATCAGCAACGGCACAGGCAAAAAGAGCCGACTGCGCTTGCGTCCAATCAGGACGGCGATTCGCTCGACGCCGCGCGCGGAGGCATCGATTCGATCAAGTAGCGCACGATCCACGCCGGGGCTTCCCATAAGTCCTCTCCCTCGCCCAAGATTCGCCGTATCTCGCCAAACGCCTGCTTTTGCTGGTGATACAATTCGCCGCGCCTAAGCAGTTCCATCACGCCCTGGCTGACCGTGCGCGGTGTCGCCTGCTCCTGAATCAATTCTGGGATGACCTTACGCCCCAGGATCAGGTTGGGCAGCCCGATCATTGCCAGCGCAAGACGGCGTCTGCGCAGGCGGTATTCCAGGTTCATCAGCGCATTGCCCCGGTAGACAATCAGCATCGGCGTGCCCAGCAGCGCCGCCTCCAACGTCGCCGTGCCAGAGCAGATAACAGCGCAGTCAGCATGCGCCAGCATATCGGCAACAGGGCGCGTCTCCGTCGGAACCCACTGCTTCTGCCCATCTGCCCACAGGGTATGGAGGTACTCTGGAGTGAAATGGGGCGCGACGGATAGCACGAATTGAATCTCGGGCATGCGCTCGGTGAGCAAGCTGGCGACACGCGCGTAAAGAGTGGTCAGCGCCCGCACCTCGTGGCGTCGGCTGCCGGGCAAAAGCGCCACGATGGGGCGGTCTGGGTCTAATCCCAGCCTCTGGCAAAAACTTATTCGAGGCTCGTTGGGGTGGGTGAGTCGCAACAGGGGATGGCGAACACGGATGGCGTTTGCGCCCATCGCTTGCAGAATTTCGGCGGACCAGGCGAAGGGGGTCAGCACCGCATCCGCGACAGCGGGCAAATCGCGCCCCTGACGGTCGCGGCGCCAGCTGGAAGGAGGCATATAGTAGACCACACGCATGCCCTGTGATTTTGCCCAGCGACACAGGGGGATATTGAACGCACCGAAATCGATGGCGACCAGCAGGTCAGGTTGAAAGTGCTTAAGCGCCCGTTTCAGGCGCCAAAACACACGCCACACCTGCGGCGCGACTTTGAGCGACTCGATAATCCCGATGGCGCCCCACGCGCGGCTGTCCGCCAGCAAGCGCACCCCGGCGTCCTGCATCCGCACGCCGCCGACGCCCCAGAGTTCAGTGTCGGGCAGCTGGGCTTTCAGATGGCGTGCGAGGTCAGCTCCGTACAGGTCGCCTGACGCCTCGCCTGAGACAATCACCACGCGGCGGGTCATTTGCGTGAAGGCTGATCCAGATAGCGCCCGTTGCGCCCCAGCCGAATCTCTTCCACAAAGCGCACCAGATGCTCCACTTCGGGCACGAGGGGCACTTCGGCGCGGATGCGCTCAATTGCCTGCGAGGTGTTCAGGTTCGCGAAGTAAAGCAGTCGGCAGGCGGTGCGCAAGGCGGTTCGGTGCAGCTCAGGGATGCCTGCGCGTTTCAAACCCACCAGATTGACCCCATGCACCACGGCAGGATTCCCCTCCACCACCAGGTAGGGGGGCACATCGCGCGTGATGCGCGACATCCCGCCCACCATCGCCAGACGCCCAATCCGCGTATATTGATGCACTCCCGTCATGCCGCCGATGTTCGCGCCATCCTCGATAACACAATGCCCGCTAATACCCACCGAGTTCGCCATCACCACGCCGTTGCCGACACGGGTATTGTGCCCGATATGGGAGTACGCCATCAGAAAGCAGTTGTTGCCGATAACCGTCTCCTCCCCTTCGCCGCTGGCGCGGTGAATAGTAACATACTCGCGAATCAGGTTATTGTCGCCTATGCGGAGATAGGTGCGCTCATGCTTGAACTTGCGGTCCTGAGGCGGCGCGCCCAGCACGGCGCCATGTCCGATAGAGTTCATCTTGCCGATGAAAGTGTTCTCTTCAATCACCACATGGGCGCCCAGCACCGTGCCCGAATCGATGACCAAATTCGGTCCAATAATGGAGTAGGGACCGACCTCCACATCTTCCGCCAGCTCCGCCTTCGGGTGAACCACTGCTGTCGGATGGATCTTCGCCATCGTTCATCCCTCGTGGTTGGTGAGCGCGGTGGCGACGGGCGGTGGGGGACTCTGGAGTCGCTGAGGTTCCAGCAAGGCGAAAGTGATTTCTGCCTCCGCGACCACCTCGCCGTTCACCCGTGCGACTGCGCGCACGCGCCCAATATCACGCCGAAACCAGAGCATTTCCACCTCAGAAATCAGCGTGTCGCCAGGCACCACCGGGCGACGGAAGCGCACATCGTCCAGCCCGCCCAGAAGCGCCACCTTACCCTGCATATTGGGCATCGTCATCACCATCACGCCGCCTACCTGCGCCATCGACTCCAGAATCAGCACCCCCGGCATGATGGCTTTGACCGGGAAATGCCCCTGAAAGAAGCTCTCGTTGACCGTAACATTTTTCAGTCCGACTGCCCGTTTGCCCGGCTCCAGTTCCAGAATCCGATCCACCAGCAGGAACGGATAGCGATGAGGAATCAAACTGCGTATCTGCTCAATGTCCAGATGCCATTCCGCCATCGTGCGCCTCCATTTGGTTGCACTCGTTCGTTAGCAGACGCGCCAGCTCCCGATGCAGGGTATGCCCTGCTTTAATCAGGGTCAGATGGAACCCAACAGGACATGCGCCACACAGCATCAGGTCGCCGAGACCATCCAGAATTTTGTGGCGCAACGGCTCGTCCGCGAAGCGTGCGGAATTATAATACCCGTTCTGGTCAATCAGCAAGGCGTTTTCCAGAGAGCCGCCCCGTGCCAGCCCCTGCTGACGCAACGCCTCCACCTCCTGTAGAAACCCAAAGGTTCGGGCAGGCGCAATCGCAGCGGCATAGGCGCTCAGGTCAAAAATGCCAGCCTGCACACCCAGCGGTTCGGGAAACTGTATGTAAGCAAACACGGTTTCCAAGCCTGGCATCAGACTCGCCACGCTGGCGCCCTGCTGAACAGTCCATGTTCGGGAAACCACAAGGCAAGGTGTCTGGGGACAGGGCGCGACACCCGCCGCTTCAAACGCCTGCACAAAGGGCAGTGCGCTTCCATCCAGCGCGGGCACTTCGGTCCCGTGAAGAACCTCAATCACGGCGCTGCCAATCCGCAGACCCCAGCATGCCGAGAGCAGGTGTTCCACCGTGCTGAGTGCGATTCCCTCGCCCCCCAGCACTGTGGCACGGCGCGTGTCCACCACATAGTCCCAGCGCACGGGGATTCGGGCGTGCCCCTTTTGCACCCAGAGCGCGCCCTCGTCGGAGGGATGCACAACCAGGCGCGCGGGTTCGCCTGTGTGAAGTCCAACGCCTTCGAACACCACACGCTCGCGGAGCGTGTTAGCGACGGGGGGAATTTTCAGATCGGGTTCCCTCCTCTTCTTCGGTGTAGTAAATCACGCCAGAGCCGCCCTCTGGCATTTCGAACTCGTCGCTTCCCTCTTTCGTGGAGACAATCAGCAGGTGCGTGGTGATACGAAACCGCTCCGGGTCGTCTAACACCACATTCCCGCGCAGGATGAGTCGCTCGTTTTTCTGGTCATACTCCGCGCTGTCGGCAGTCAGGGTACGGGTGCGTCCTTCAATCTGCTGGGTCGCTCTGATGCCGCCGCGCAGGGAGGCAATCTTTTTGCGGTAGAAATACTCAATCCCGCCCGCGCATTCGGCGTCTATGGGGTAGTGTTTGGCTTTCTCGGCTTCCGTTTCATCTTCAGTCGGAGGTTCAGTCTTTTGGGGCTTGATGCGCATGCGCACTGTGCCGTGGAGCAGGGCGCGTTTCTGCGAGTCGTACCAGATTTCCATCTTCTCGCCTTCGAGGCGCACGCGGGGGTCTTCGAAAAACAGGGCGCCAGTTGCCAGGATATACTTTTTGCGGTCGTAGACCTCGGCTTTATCCGCGGCGGCGTGGGCGTCCTGGTCACGGAAGGTTAAACCTGTGCCGATTTGGGCTTCGCCTGTGCCGCGCGCCTGCTTGAAGCGCACCTCTATCTCGCGGGGTTGCTGGGGTGAATCGGGCAGGGCCACACGGAATCGGAACATGCCGTTCCGCAAGGAAGTTTCGCCCTTCGCAATGTCCCACACGAACTGCTCCGCGCTGCCAGTGCCGTCATCCCACTCAAACTGCATGCGGGTCGGAACGCTCAACTGGCGCGTGCGCAAATCCCAGGTGAGCCACGCCATCTGGACGCGCACGGGCTTTTCCACAAGGGGCGCGCGCAGGTAAACGAACTCAGGTTGACCCTGAATATGGATTCGGCGTGCGGGCTGGTTATAGAGAATCGCGCCGGCGCGCGCCTGCGCTATCGGCTGACCGCGCTCATCGTAAAAAACGGCGCGGCGCAGGTTTTCGGCGCGCCATGTGATTCGGGCGCGGTCTACCACAACGCGGTCTACCTCCAGCGTAGCCATAGCGCGGGCGTCGGCGCGCAGAGTAATCTGGGGACGCTCCAGCAGCAGCTCAACCTCTTGTAATCCCGATTGGGTAAGCCGTCGGGTAAAGCGAGCAAAGGGGTCTTGCTGGCGCAGGGTTTCGATACCCCATAGCCCTGCAAGCGCGCCAAGCACCAGCAGCATCAGGGAGAGCAGGGGGCGGGCTTTCTGCCGCCCCCCCGTGCTCCAGAACTCAGGGGCAGGGTTCATCAACAGGGGGTGGAGGAATGTCAGGACGGTCAGGTGCAATTTCCACAATCCCGAAATCTACTACCTGGGGTGCCCCGAACACCTGCCGAATCTCGCCTGCTTTATTGGACGCAATCAAGCAGCCCGGGGCAATATTCGGCTCATCAGGCAACTGGATGGTGCGCTTGATGTTGTCAGGTGTGGTGTGGCGTGCGACGGCGGTGAAGCCAGCGGGACGGCGGATCCAGATTCCACGCACCGTAAGTGTGCCCGGCACATTCCGCAGCAGGAAATCGCCCTCGCGGATGTCGCTCTGCACGGTGCGGGCAAGCGTCAGCGAAATCTCGTTGGGGGAAGTGGGACTGCCTGCCACCACCTTCTGCCAGGGAAGCCGATCGCCCGTCGCTGTAATGAAGTAGACTTCCGCGTCGCTAAGCCGCGCCTTTGAACTCAAATCTACCACGCGGATGACGAAGGCGTAATCGGTCAATACCTGTTGACCACCGCCTGCCGTGCCGCCACCTCCGCAGCCGCTTAGGACGAACACAGTCCATATTGCCATCCATGTCCCTGCAATCCATCGTTTCATGCCTTCTGTATGCCTCCTGTGGGTTTACGGGATTCGTTGTATTGGACGCCCTTCCTGCCAGTCCGTTACGAGTTTTGTTGTTCAGGGCGCTCCAGAGGCAAGCGAATACGCACGGTTGTGCCTTTGTTCACCACGCTTTCCACCTCGATGGTGCCTCCGTGCGCGTCCACCACATTTTTGACAATCTGCGTGCCCAGCCCGGTGCCGCCCGCTTTGGTGGAAACCGCGCGCCCGGTGAACAGGGTCGGAAGCACTTCGGGGGGAATGCCACGCCCCGTGTCCACCACTTCAATCTGCAGGTAGTTGCCTTCAGGGAAGACGCCCTCTACTTTCCCGCGCAGGCGCACCGTAACGCTTCCCCCCAGCGGCGTTTCGGGGATAGCGTTATTCACCAGATTGTAAAGCGCGTTATAGAGCCGATGGGGGTCCACATCCGCAATGGGCAGGTCGGGGGTGGTGTCCAGTTTCAGCTCCACGCCTTGCTGCTGGGCGACGGGTTTCAGCGCAAGGAACACTTTCTCGGCGACTTCGTTCACCGAAGTGGGCACGAAATGCGGGGGTGAGATGGCGCCCCTCACTGCGTCGGCAATCTCGCGCACGCTCCGCTGAAGCTGCTCTGCGCTTTCGTTGAGAATCGCCATCGTCTCCTCAAACAGCCCATCAAAGTCCCGAAAAGCGTCCTGAATCAGCGAGCGGTTCGGCTCCTCCAGAAACGGTGAGACATACTGAAACTGGTCGCGGAACGAGTCGTAGAAGGTGCGCAGGGTCTGGGTGCTGAGCAACACGGGCGAGAGCATATTTTTGATGTCGTGGGTGATGTTGCCGAGCAGGCGTGCAATCAGCGCAAGCTGGCGCTCCTGTTGCATGCGGGCGGTTTCAATCGCAGTGCCTGCCAGCGTTGCCACGATGGTCAACAGCTCCATGTCGTACTCGTCAAAGTTGCCCTCGCGCTTGTTGAACGCCTGCAAGACCCCTATGGGCTTCCCCTCCACATCGCGCAGGGGCACGGTTACCATGTTTTTGGCTTCATAGCCCACGCGCTGCGCCACCTCGGCATAGTAGGCGCTCTCCTGACTGGCATCTGCCGTGATTCGCGACTGCCCAGTGCGGAAGACCTCCCCAGCAATCCCCTTATCGTCGGGAATTTCCATGCCCTGCAGCTGTTCCGCTTTCTCGCCGACCACATAGCGCAGAACCAGTGTTTGGCGCTCAGGGTTGGCGAGATACAGTGTTCCTGCATCGGCGCCCACCACTTCCAGAGCAACCTGAAGCGTTTCCTGCAGGAGTTCGTCCAGGACAGGCGCTCGAAGACCTTCCTTTGCACGCGCATACAACGCCAAAGTAATCTGAAACACCGCTTCCAGCTGACGGTTTCGTGGCTCTAACACCTCTTCGCGACGCTCTATGAGAAGAACCTCCAGCAATAAGTGTACCTCAATTTTTTGTCCAGCGTGCCGACTGGAGCGACTTGCCCTTGATATATTGACGCCATGCAAAAACACCCGACGCGAGAAGCGTTAGCGCTGTCAAGGGTAGCACAAACCCCCCCATCACCAGCCGATAGGTCTCCAGGGCATCATGTGCGCTTGCCTGCAAAATCAGATAGACCGTGTAAGCGATGTAATAGAACACAAACACGGCGCCTTCCCAGCGCATAATCCGAAAGCCATTGAAAAATACGGGGAAGCAGGCGATGGAGACCGCAATCATCACGGGCGCGTCGAAAAATAGCACACTCCGCGCTACCTGAATCCCTGCGGGCGCCACCAGACTGCTGAACCCCAGCACCGAGAGAATATTGAAAATGTTGCTTCCTACCACATTGCCAACGGAGATGTCGCGCTCGCCCCGAACGCTCGCAATCACCGAAGTCGCCAGTTCGGGCAGGGAAGTCCCCACCGCCACAATCGTCAGCCCGATTACCAGTTCACTGACACCCATCGCGCGCGCCAGCGACACCGCCCCCTGAATCAGCCATTCGGAACCCAGCACCAGCCCCCCCAAGCCGAAGATAATCAGCAAAACAATCTTCACATAGTCTTTGGCGCCGACAGGCGGCTTAGCAAGTTCCTCCACTTCCTCCAGTTCGGCTTCCAGCTCTGGCTCTTGCCGCGCCGTTCGCCCCATCCAGATCAGGTAGATGGCGAAAATCGTCACCAGCAACGCGCCGTCCCCGCGACTGAGCTGCCCGTCCATCCCCAGCAACACGAACAGCAGCGCCGTGCCGACCATCATCGGCACTTCCACCTTGATAATCCGCAGACTCACCGTCAGGGGCGCAACCACCGCCGAAAGCCCCAGAATCAGCAGGATGTTAACGATGTTGCTCCCCACCACATTGCCCACCGCGATATCCGACTGTCCCCGATAGGCGGAAAGAATGGAGACCGCCAATTCGGGTGCACTGGTGCCAAACGCCACCACGCTCAGCCCAATCACGACGGGCGGGATGCCCAGCGCCGAAGCCAGACGCGAGGCGCCACGCACTAACCACTCGCCACCGCCAATCAGCAAAAGCAGCCCTGGCAAGATTAACCACGCTTTTTCCATAAGCCTGCCTGACCTATCGCAACCCGTAAATAAACGCCGCCGCCAGCAGCAGCAACGCGCCCAGCATCATCACAAAGGCATAAGAGCGCACATAACCGCTCTGGACGGGACGCAACAGGCTCCCCAACCCGCGCGCCGTTAGCCCCACCAGCATAACGATGCCATCGATCAGATTTTCTATCACTATCGTGAAGAACATGGCAATCGCGCCGCCGACCTCTACGCCTAGCTTGCGCATCAACCCATCGTAGCCGTACTGGCGATGCAGAACGCCCCACACGCCCGCCAGTTGCGCTTCGGGCTGGGGCATGCCGCGACGATAGCACGTCAACGCAAAGGCGAACCCTGCCAGACTCGCGCCCAGCGCAACCCCAAACACAAACGACTTGCCCGTCTCCGGCAGGGGCGACGCCGCTTCCGCAACCGGCTTCAGGAACTCGTGAAACGCCTTCTCGCCTGGCATAAGCCAGCCAAACCCCACCGAGCCGACCGCCAGCAATACCAGCACGCCCAGCACGCTCCAGTAGCGCTCGCGCTCGGCATGCGCCTCATGCGCGGGAGGTACCCAGAACACCAGCACCCACAACCGCGCCATGTAGCCCGCCGTGACCAGCGCCGTCGCCACACCCACCCAGAACAGCAGCGACTGCGCCCCATACGCGCTCAGCAGCACCGCCTCCTTAGACCAGAAACCGGACAGCGGCGGAATGCCCGCAATCGCCAGCACCCCAATTGCCATCGTGAGCGCGGTGAGGGGCAACACGCGCACCAGCCCGCCCATCTGACGAATATCGCCCCTATGATGGAGCGCTATCAGCACCGAGCCTGCCGCCAGAAACAGCAACGCCTTGAAGAACGCATGCGTCGCCACATGGAACATTCCAACCCAGAACGCGCCCGCGCCCACCGCCAGAAACATATAGCCCAGCTGGCTTACCGTCGAGAACGCCAGCACCCGTTTGATGTCGGTCTGCGCCATGGCAATTGTGCCTGCAAAGAGCGCGGTAACGGCGCCCACACCTGCAATAATCCCCATCGCGGTCGGCGACATCAGCAGCAGCGGGTGAACCCGCACCATCAGGTAGACCCCTGCCGTCACCATCGTCGCCGCGTGAATCAGAGCCGACACGGGCGTCGGACCTGCCATCGCGTCGGGCAACCAGAAGTAGAGCGGCAACTGCGCCGATTTGCCCGACGCCGCCAGAAACAGCAGTAAGGCAATCGCCAGCGCCGTGGCGGAACCCGCTGTCAGCACGCTCTGCGCCTGCGCGTTCACCTCCACAAACGAGAGCGTGCCAAACAGGCTGAAAATCAGGAACATCGCCAGCAGGTAGCCCACATCGCCGATGCGGTTCACAATAAACGCCTTATTTGCGGCGTCGGTGTTCTCTTTCCACTGCGCGTTACGGTAGAAAAAGCCAATCAGCAGGTAACTGCACAGCCCTACTCCCTCCCAGCCGATGAACATCACCAGAAAGTGGCCCGCCAGCACCAGCGCCAGCATGAAAAAGATAAACAGGTTGAAATAGGTGAAGAATCGGGCATAATCGGTATCCTCTGCCATATAGCCCGTCGCGTACAGGTGAATCAGCCCCCCGACGCCCGTTACGATCAGCACCATCAGCACCGAAAGGGGGTCCACCAGAAACTCAAACGCCACTTGAAACGAGCCGACTCGGAGCCATTCCGCAGCGACGAACGCATGCTGGGGTTGCGCCTGCGACAGGAGCCACTGATAGAGTTGCCAGCCGAAGCCGAACGCGCCCAGCACGACCGCCGTGCCCACAAAACCGACCAGCCACTTCCCTGTGCGCTCGCCCAGCACGCGAATCAGCCAGCCGCCCAGCAGCGCGTGAAACAAAAAGCCTGCAAACGGCAACCCTAAGACCCACAAAACTGCGCTCTCCGGCATCCGTTCCATCGGTATCGCTCCGCAACCTGCACGATTATACCCTCAGAACCCCCCCAGAAAGTAGAGGTTCGCCAGACTCGCCACCGTCCACATCACTCCCAGATAAAGGCAGCTCAGGAAAACAACACCTATCTTGAGCGCCAGAATGATGTAGCCCGGCGGTACCCCCTGCGCTGGGCGACGCCCCTCGGCAATCGCTTGGGCGACCACCACGGCGTCCACAATCCCGTAAATCCACGGCAGAATCAGCCAGCCCGTAAGCAGGATTAGCACCCCCTTGAGATACTCGCCGTTATAAATCTGCCCCAAACCCGGCACCAGCAACCCGAAGAAAAACGCCGCAATCGGACTCTGCTGATAGTGGTTCGCCGAGCAAGCTTCGCAGTACGGATGCGTGTTGACGAAGACCCGACAGACCGCACAGAGCGGTTTTCGGCAGTCGGTACACTGGGCAACGGCGGGGGTGTGCGGATGCCAGTAACAGTTCATCTCGGGCCCTGTTCGCGTTTCGCGCGGTCAGTGAGATGCTTCACAAACGCGCCACAGATAGGGCAGTAGCGCCAGTCCAGCTGCAGGTTGTAGCGGCACTTGGGACACCGGAGCGGGCGTTCCGGCGGTGTGGGGCGTGGGGGCGCGGTGTGGGGCGCGGCGGACGAAGGGCGTATGCCCCCGCTTTGGGCGGGGGCAGGCGCGGGGGTAGAGCGCACCTTCGGCGGTTCCGCGAGCGTAACTCGATAGCCCTGCGCCGTGCGTTCCCAGCGCAAGCCTGTGCCCGCGCAGAGGGCGTCCAGCACGGTTTCCACCTCGCTCTGGGGCAGGTTCAGCGACAGGCGCAAATCGGGCACATCGGGGGCAACCTCCACACGCACGCCCGCCTGCTTCTCAATCTCGCGCGCCACGACCCGCAGAGGTATCGCCGTGCCCACCAGCCGTATGCGCTTCGCTTCGGCAGGTGGGGGCGATTCAGGGGGCAGGCTCGCGCCCAGCGGTTCAATATAGTAGACCCCATCCCGAACCGCGAAACGGGTTCGCGTCGCCTCACAGAGCAGCTGGAGCGCTTTGAAGAAGGGCACCTCCTTCAGACTCAGGTACACTTTGCGTTCCACGTCCACATTCACCACGAAACTTTTTTGCGCCTGCGCGAACAGTTCGGCAAAGACCTCGCGAGCATCTTTGCCCTGTGCCTCAAGGGTGATACGCGGCTCTTCCTGAAAGGGTCTCATCGGCGTTCCTCCTGTAGCTTCTGGCGTCGGATCAGGTTGCCTTCGGCGTCGTAGATTTCAATCGTGCCTTCTGGCGGGGCGGTCGGCTGGGAGGCGCGCGCTTTTGGAGCAGGATTGCGCGGGGGCGCTCCCCGACGCACGGGAGGTTTTGAGGTAGGTTTTCGGGCAGGCTCCAGAGCAGGCTTGGGGGGCGCAGACTTCACAACAGGTTTGGCAGGTTTGGGCGGTTCCGAGACTTTCGACTGGGGTTTCGGCGCTTCCACAGCGGGCTGGGGTGGCGCCTCGGCTGGGGTGGATGACTCCAGAACCGCCACAGGAGGCTTTGAACCTTCATGCTCCACCCCAGGGAACACAACCTCCTGCCGGAGAACCCGTGTCTTTACCTCAGGGGGAAACGACCAGTAGACGGCTCCCACCATAAG
>JBBIQJ010000035.1:0-18720 GCA_037442385.1 Armatimonadota bacterium | reverse complement strand
CTGTGGAAGAGGGCACGGGCAAAAAGGCGCGTCTGGCAGGCTACTGGGTCGCAGGAAAAACCGGCACCGCGCAGAAGGCTCTCCCCGGCAGAGGCTACGCGTCGGGCAAATATATCGCCTCGTTTATCGGGATTGTGCCCGCCGACCGCCCGCGTGCAATTATCATGGTGCTTGCTGACGAACCGCGCAATGGCTACTACGGCGGCGAGGTCGCCGCGCCCGTCTTCCGACAGATTGCCCAGTTTCTGATGTGGCACTGGAAGGTACCTCCGAACCGCTCACCCCAGCGCTCGCACGCCCCCCAGCGCCCCGTCTACGAAGAGTTCACCATCACAGGAGGGATAGGCTGATGCACTTCAGGGAGCTGCTACAAGGTCTCCCCATCGTGGAGGCGCGCGGCGACTGCGAAGTGCGCGCTCTGCAGGTCGATTCGCGTCGTGTGCATCCAGGGGAGCTGTTCGTAGCGCTCAGGGGCGCTCACCACGACGGGCATCAGTTCGTAGCGGACGCGCTCGCACGAGGCGCGTGCGGTGCCGTGATAAGCCATCGCGAGGCGCTCCCGCCCGGCACGGCTGTCTTCGCCGTTGTGCCCGACACGCGCGAAGCGCTCTGGCAGATGGCGCAACGGCTCTACCACCACCCCAGCGCCCAGATGTGCGTGGTCGGCGTTACGGGAACCAACGGCAAAACCACCACCACGCACTACCTGCAAAAGATTCTCGCCAGCGCAGGGATGCCCACCTTACTGATAGGAACCTTAGGCGCTTATCTGGAGCAACCTTCGAGTGAGCGCACCCCCTTCGGCGAACCACTGGATTTCACTACCCCCGAAGTGTATCAGATTCAACACTTGCTGGCGCAGGCGCAGGCACAGGGGGTGCAGGCAGGCGTGATGGAGGTCTCCTCACACGCTTTAGACCAGAAACGCGCGGACGGCATCGCTTTCAACGCCGCCGTGTTCACCAACCTGACCCAGGACCATCTGGACTATCATGGCACGATGGAGGCGTATGCGCAGGCAAAACTGCGCCTGTTCACGGAGCTGGCAGAATCTTCGGACAAACCGTTCCGCGCGGTGATTAATCGGGATGCCGAGTGGGGGGCATGGTTCGCAGAGCGTGCGAAAGGCGACCTCTGGAGTTTTGGTGTGCAATCCTCGGCGCGGGTCTACGCCACCGACATCCGCTTCGGGCGCGAGGCAATTGAGTTTGTGGTTCACTGGGAAGGCACGCCGTTCCATGTGCGCACCTCGCTTCCTGCGCCGTATAACCTTTACAACGCGCTGGGCGCGGTCGCCGCGGCGCTCAGCCTGGGAATCGCCCCAGAAGCCATCCAGAGAGGGATTGCCCGTCTGGAGCGCGTACCGGGGCGGTTCGAGCGCGTGCCCATCCCCGCCCCATTCGAAGTGTTTGTGGACTTCGCGCACACACCCGATGCCCTCCAGCGCGTGCTGGAAACCGCACGCCAGCTCAAACCCTCCCGATTGACCGTCGTCTTCGGGTGCGGGGGCGATCGCGATCCGCTCAAGCGCCCACGGATGGGCGCTATCGCCGAGCAGATCGCCGACCGGGTCATTCTCACCTCCGATAACCCCCGCACCGAAGACCCCCATGCCATCCTGCGCGACATCCAGCAGGGACTCACAGGCGCGCCGGGGGTGGTCGTTGTGGTGGAACCGGACCGTCGCCAGGCGATTCACTATGCCCTGCAAACCGCCCAGCCGGGCGAACTCATCCTGCTTGCAGGCAAAGGACACGAAGAGTATCAGATTATCGGAACCACTAAATACCCCTTCAGCGACAGGGAGGTCGTTCTGGAGTTTTTCGAAAACACACAACAAGGAGCGAAGCGACTATGAGACCCATCCCGCTGGCTGAAGTGGTAGAAGTCTTGCAGGCGAAGCTCCCCAACGGGGGGGAGTGGCGAACCCCGCAGCCGCAGCCCCCACTCCTCCCCCTTGAACAGCTCGTTACAGGGGTCTGTACGGACAGCCGACTGGTGCAACCGGGCGACCTCTTCGTGGCGCTTCGGGGCGAACGCACCGACGGACACCAGTACCTTCAGGAAGTGTTCGCCAGGGGCGCGGTTGCCGCGCTGGTGGAGTATGTCCCGCTCGGCGCAGAAGAGATGCCCCTGTTGCGCGTGCCGTCCACTGTGCAGGCGCTCGGTAAACTGGCACAGTACTACCGCCGTCAGATGCCCGCCACCGTGATTGGCATTACGGGCAGCACAGGAAAAACCACCACCAAAGAAATGCTCGCCTGCGCGCTGGACGCCGAGTATCCCGATGCCATTCACAAAAACCTCGGCAACTACAACACCGAGATTGGCGTGCCCCTCACCTTGTTCGGGCTGGAACCTCATCACCGCTTTCTGGTGCAGGAGATGGCGATGCGCGGGCGCGGGCAGATTGCTTACCTCGCTGAGATTGCCGAACCGCGCGTCGGGGTCCTCACCCAGATTGGCTGGTCGCATGTGGAGTTGCTGGGGAGCCGTCAGGCGATTGCCGAAGCCAAAGCGGAGCTGCTGGAAGCGCTCCCTGCCGACGGAATCGCCATCCTGCCCCGCGACGACCGCTTCTACGAGTTCCTGCGATCGCGATGCAACTGCCCCATCTATGCTTTCGGGCGCCACGAAGAGGCGGATGCCCAGCTTGTGGAAGTAGAACTCCACCCCGACCACACCATCGGCACGATTCGCTTCGCGGAGCGCGTGCCCCTGTCTTCCGATTCGGAGCGCGTTGTGGTGTTAGACCTGCCCCTTCTGGGCGAACACCTGCTGTATAATGCCTGCGCGGCGTTGCTGACTGCTTCCCTGATGGGGGCGTCCCCCCAAAAAGCCGCCCGGGCGCTCCAGAACCTCCAGATGCCCGAAATGCGCATGAACATCCAGCGCCAGCCCGAAGGCTGGGTGCTGATTAACGACGCCTACAACGCGAACCCCGATTCGATGCGCTCCGCGCTGAATGTGCTGATTCGTCAGGCGCCTGCCCGACGCCGAATCGCGATACTGGGCGATATGAAAGAACTGGGCGCGTACAGCATGCGCCTCCACTGGCACCTGGGACGCTGGCTCGCTACGCAACCGCTGGACTATCTCGTGCTGGTGGGCGTCGATGTGCTATGGACGGCGGCGGCCGCCAGGGAAGGCGGATTCCCTCCCCAACGGATCCTCCACTTTGAGACGCCGCTGCAGGCAGGCGAATGGCTGGCGCGCCATGTGCAAAAAGGCGATTGGGTGCTGCTCAAAGGCTCCCGCGCCATCGGATTGGAGCAGGCGCTGAGCCGCGTATGACGATGGAAACCTTGATTGCAACCCTGACCGCCCTGATTCTGGGCAAGCCGATGATTGGATGGCTGGCAAAACTGAACATCCGCCAGACCATCTACTCTTACGCGCCTGAAACCCACCGCCCCAAAGAAGGCACACCCACGATGGGGGGCTTTATCATCCTCTGCGGCGTGCTGGGCGGGCTGATCGCTTATGCGCTCCAGGGGGAAAAGCAGTACCTGCTCCCCTCCATGCTGGCAATTTTGACAGGGGCGTTCCTGTTTGCACTGATTGGGCTGGTGGACGACCATCTGATTCGACGCTGGACAGGGCGGCGCGGGCTGGAATGGAAAACCAAGCTGCTGTTGCAGGTGACGGCGGGTGTGTTCAGCCTTTGGCTGGCGTCGCAGGTTCCCCCTCAGCTGCAGAGCGCAACGCCGGCGTCCCTCGCCCCGAACACGAATTGGCTCTGGGGGGCAATCGGCGTGCTGTGGCTGGTGGGCTGGGTGAACGCCCTGAACCTGACCGACGGGCTGGACGGCTTGGCGGGGGGACTCTCGGTGATTGCTTTCGGGACACTGAGCGTGATGGCGCAGGAGGCAAGCGTCGCGGCGCTGGGCGGCGTGTGGGCAGGCGCCTCGCTCGGCTACCTCTGGTGGAACACCCACCCTGCGAAAGTGTTCATGGGCGACACGGGTTCGATGGCGCTAGGCGCCGCCTTCGGAATGTTCACATGGCGCGAGTGGACGCTGAACCCCACACTCCCCCACGGGGCAGTATGGGCGCTGCTGGGGGGCGTCTTTGCGATGGAGGTCATCACCGTCGTCATCCAGCTCACAGCGGTCAAAACGCTCCGTCGCCGAATCTTCAAAGCCACACCGATCCATCACCACTTCGAGCTGCTGGGATGGAAAGAACCCGAAATTGTGGTGCGCTTCTGGATTGCGGGCGCGCTCTGTGCGATGGGCGCGTTCCTGCTCTGGGGAGGGATCCATGTTCACAGGTAAGCATGTTGCCGTGATTGGTGCGGGTCGGAGCGGGTTGGCAGCCGCGCTGGCGCTTCAGGAGCGTGGCGCCCAGGTGGCGGTGTTTGACCGCGCCTCCGCCGAAGCGCTCGCCACGGCACGCCAGCAGCTCGCCGAAGCAGGAATCCCCTTCTACCCCAATCAGGATATCCCCCACCCCCTCACGGACTATCACCTGATTGTGGTCAGCCCTGGCTTGCCGCCGAGCCACCCCCTGTTCGCCGAAGCGGCGCGCGCAGGCGTGCCCGTATGGGGCGAAATTGAACTGGCGTATCAGATTGCACAGGCGCCCCTCATCGCTATCACAGGCACGAACGGCAAAACCACCAGCACCATGCTGACCCACCACATGCTGACGACGCTCGGCTACAAAGCGCATCTGTGCGGCAATGTGGCAGGCACGGCGCACGATTTGCCACTGGTCAGCGCCGCACATCGCGCCCAGCCCAACGAATGGCTGGTTGCCGAGGTCAGCTCGTTCCAGCTGCTCCATACCCACCAGTTCCGCCCCCGTATCGCCGTGATTACCAATATCACGGAAGACCACCTGAACTATCACGGCTCGTGGGAAGCCTATGCCCGTGCCAAAGGCAAAATTTTGCATCACCTGACCGAACACGACTGGGCGGTTCTGAACGCCCGCGACAGGGGCACAGCCCAGCTTTTGCACTGGCTCCAGCAGGAAGGGGTTTCGGGGCTTCGCGCGGTAGAATCGGCAGGGCATGTGCACTACTTCGCCCGCGAGAACCCCCTCGTGCCCCTTGCGGACGGCACATTAGACCTTTCTCAAATCCCGATGCCCGCGCTGATCGGGGAGCATACGCTCGAAAATGCGCTCGTGAGTGTGCATGTCGCCAGCATTCTGGGGGCGACACGCGAGCAAGTAGCGCACGCGCTCGCCACCTTTCAAGGAGTGCCCCACCGCATGGAGCGTGTCGCCGCGATTAATGGCGTACTGTTCATCAACAACTCCATGTGTACGAACGCCGCCGCTTTAGAACACTCGCTCCAGGCAACCCCCAAGCCTTGTATAGCGATTGCGGGCGGTATCGACAAAAATCAGAGCCTGCACGCCTTAGCGGACTCGCTCGCCCGCCACTGCCGCTATGTGCTGCTGATTGGGCGCGACGGCGAGGCGATTCTCTCCGCGCTCCGCGCCCGCGGCTATCGCCACGCCGAATATGTGGGCACGCTGGAGCAGGCAGTGCCCCGCGCTCTGCAACTGGCGCAACCGGGAGAGACCGTCATTCTCGCGCCAGGGTGCGCTAGCTTTGACCAGTTCCGCGACTTTATCGAACGCGGTGAGCAGTTCAAAACGCTTGTCAGGAGGTATGCCCCATGAAAGCCCACCCTACTGCCCGTCCGAAACGCCATGGCGCACTCTCTCATGCCGCGGTGTATTCGCCCACTCTGCCGCCCTCGCCGCTAGCGAAGCCTACCCTCACACGCAATCCCAGCCTCTTCCCCCATAAGATGCTCCTGCGGCTAACAGTCGCCCTCTGCGTGATGAGCCTGCTTTTCCTGTTCAGTGTCAATATCGGCGAATTATCGAAGCCGGCTACCGCCCAGACTTCGCTTTTCCAGCTCTTTCGGCTGGGGATTATGCAGACGCTCTGGATCGTCGTGGGGTTTGTTGTCATGGCGGTCATGGCTGCCGTCCCCCCACGATTCTGGCAGCAAACCGCGCCTCTCTGGATGGTGCTGTGTGTGGCAATATTGGCGCTGATACAGTTCACCCCGCTGGGGCACGCATTTAATGGCGCGGAACGCTGGATTCGGGTGCCCGTGCCGGTTCTGGGCGCCATTACGCTCCAGCCGTCGGAGGCGTTTAAACTGGCGAGCTTGTTCTGGTTCTGTGCGCTGTATGCCTTGCCAGAGCGCAGGCGATGGACGCGGAGCGCCTATCTGTTGCTTGGCGTCTGGGTTTTCGGGGTGGTTCTGGTGGAGCGCCAGCCCGATCTGGGCACGGCGATGCTTATCTTTGCGCTGGGCGTAAGCGTCGCATTCCTGGGAGGCGCAAACCTCGCGAAGCTGGGGCTTTTATTCCTCGCGAGTGTGCTGGGCGTGATGGCATTGATTGCGATTCCTCTCGTCAAGAGCCATCTCTCTGAAGAGTCTCTGGACGCGCATAAAACCTCCTATCGGATTCAGCGCATTCTGGTGATGCTGGACCCGTGGTCCGACGAGCAGGGCTTTGGCTACCAGATGGTTCACTCGCAGCTAGCGGTGGGCAGTGGCGGGTTGACGGGTGTAGGGCTGGGCATGGGGCGTGAGAAGCGCTATCTGCCAGCCGCCGAAAGCGACTACATCTTCGCCACAATCGCCGAAGAAGCGGGGTTTCTGGGTGGGTTGGTCGCCATCGGGCTACTGGGGAGCCTGGTTTACGCATGCTTCCGCCTGGCGATGCGCGCTCGAACGCGATTCGGGCGGCTCTTTGCAGGGGGGTTGGCACTCTGGATTGCTCTCAGCGCAGGCATGAATCTCGGCATGGCGGTGGGATTACTCCCCACTGTGGGGATACCGCTTCCTTTTTTGAGCGCGGGCGGCTCGGCGCTTGTTTCCCTCATGGCGGCGCTCGGCGTGGCGCAATCCATCGCGCGGGAGGTATAACATGCAAATCGCTATCGCGGGCGGCGTAACGGGCGGTCATCTGTTCCCTGCCATGGTGGTGGGGCAGGCGCTGCAGGCACGCGGGCACGAGGTACTATACCTCGGAACCCAGCACGGACTGGAATCGCGCATTCCGCTCCCCTTCCCCAAAGAGCTGCTCCCGATGGAAGGACTGCGCTCCACGCGGCGCACTCCGTGGTCGGTCGCGCTTACGCTCTGGCGCGCGATACGCATGGCGCGACGGGTTCTGGAGCAATTTGGCGCGGTTCTGCTTTTCACCACAGGAGGCTACGCCTCGATGCCAATCGCCGCCGCCCATGCCCGTCGCAAACGCCCCATGATTCTGCTGGAACCCGATGCCCTGCCAGGCAAGGCAAACCGCTGGCTGGCGCGTCGCGCCCAGCAAATTTGCATCAACTTCGAAGAAGCGCGCCCTCACTTCCTCAGGGCTTCTATCACACGCACAGGACTGCCCCTGCGTCCCGAAGTCTACCTGACCGAAGCCAGTCCCACCGAAGCGCAACGCTATTTTCAGCTTCACCCAGACCGTTTCACCGTGCTGGTGATTGGCGGCAGCCAGGGTGCGCAGGCGCTGAACGAAGCCGTCCTCAACACAGTTCAGTATTTGCCCTCAGGCGAGCTTCAGTGGCTTCATATCACAGGCGCTGACCACTACGAGACCGTGCGCGCCACTGCCGATCGGCTGGGCTTAAACGGCAATTACCGTCCCGTGCCTTTTTTGCAGGGGCGCGAGCTGGGGCTGGCGTATCGCGCCGCTTCCGTGGCGCTGGCGCGCGGCGGCGCGGGCACCATCACCGAGCTGGCGCGCAACGCCCTGCCGATGATTCTTGTGCCCTACCCCCACGCGGCAGGGGGTCATCAGCGGTATAATTGTGAGGCGATGGCGGCACGGGGGGCTGGAGTCGTGATTGAGCAGCACGCGCTCACACCCCAGCTTCTGGCACAACATCTTCTGGAACTGCGTGATTGCCCCCAGAAACGCCAGACGATGAGCGAGGCAGGCACCGCGTGGGTTATTCCCGACGCGACCGAACGAATCGTGAACCTGATCGAGGAGGCTGTGTGATGCTCACGACCACGGGTATCCGACTGACAACCGAGCGGGAGCCGACCCCCACGATGCGTTTTCACCTGATTGGCATCGGGGGCGCGGGCATGTCCGCACTGGCGCGGCTGCTCCACGCGCAGGGCATCGCCGTCAGCGGCTCCGACCTGGTGGAAACACCCACGCTCCACGCGCTCCGCGCGCTGGGCATCCACGCCTACAGCCCGCACGACCCTGAGCAAATGGGCGCTCCCGACTGGGTGGTGGTCTCCGACGCCATACACCCCGACAACCCCGAAGTGGTGGAAGCTATGCGACGCAACCTGCCCCTCTGGCGACGCTCCCAACTGATGGGGTGGCTCCTGCGTCACCACCGCGTGATTGCCGTCTCCGGCACACACGGCAAGTCCACCACCACCGCCATGATTGCCACCATGCTGGAACACGCGGGTTACGACCCGCTCGTCCTTATCGGCGCGGATACCCCCTACCCCGAGCCATGGCAGGGCAATATCCGACTAGGGCAGGGCGAGTGGGCAGTTGTGGAAGCGTGTGAAGCCTACGAGTCGTTTTTAGACCTCCAGCCCGAAATCGCCGTTATCACCAATATAGACCCTGACCATCTGGACTATCATGGCACCCTGGAGCAACTCCTTCAAAGCTTCGAACGGTTCCTGCACCGGGTCAAACCCGGGGGCACCCATATTTTGGGAGGCGACAGCCGGGGCGTTCAGCTGCTCATCAAACGCATCCAGCAATACACGGGTCAGAAGCGCCCAACGGTCACCTACGGACTCGGCGCCGATAACGAAGTTCACGGACAAATTACCGCTCGCTCTCACCTGGCGACCGATTTTGTGGTCTACGCGCCTCTGTTTCTGGGCGCCAGCACGCAAGCCTCGTTCCACTTGCCCTACCCTGGCGACCACAATGTGCAGAACGCGCTGGGGGCAATTGCGGTGGCGTTGACGCTCCAGATTCCCATCGAGGTTCAGCAGGCGGCGCTGGCGCAGTTCCACGGGGTCAAACGGCGTCAGGAAATTGTCGGCGAGGCGGGCGGCGTCGCAGTAATCGACGACTACGCACATCACCCCGTTGAAATCCACGCCACGCTGAATGCCCTGCGTCAGCGGTTCCCCAACCGTCGGCTGGTGGTGATTTACCAGCCCCACATGTATAGTCGCACACGCGACCATCTCGCCGACTTTATTGAGAGCCTTGCCCGTGCCGACTTCGTGGTGATAACCGACATCTACCCTGCCCGCGAGAAGCCGATTCCGGGCGTGAGCGCCGCGCTGATTGCCGACGGGCTGCTCGCACGCGAAACGCCCCCCACGCTCTATATTCCCATCAAAGAGCAGATCCCCTCACGCCTGCTGCCCCACCTCAAGCCGAACGATGTGGTGGTTACGATGGGCGCAGGCGATATTGACCAGATTGCACCCACCATCCTCCGACTGCTCGAGGAGCGCGGGCAGGTGCGACGCCTTCGAATCGCCGTGTTGATGGGCGGCGACTCACCCGAACGCGATGTGTCCCTCCTGTCGGGCATGCGCGTGTTGCAGGCGCTGAACCCCGAACGCTACCTCGGCATTCCTGTAGACCCCGCTTTACCCCGTGCCAGAGAAGGCATCTGGAGCCTCAGGGAGCTGCTTGGTGAAGAGCGCCCAGACCTCGCCTTTATCGCCCTGCACGGTCGGCACGGGGAAGACGGCGCAATTCAGGGCTTGCTGGAGCTGCTGGGCATCCCCTATACAGGTTCCGGCGTGCTTGCCAGCGCGTTAGCCATGAATAAGCACGCCGCCAAGATTCTCTTCAAAGAAGTAGGTTTAGCCACGCCTCCCGCCGTGCTGGCATACGACGACTCGTGGGAGACCTGTGAACGGATTCAGCAGGCGCTCCAATTGCCCGCCATCGTTAAACCGAATCAGGGGGGGTCCACTCTGGGCACTTCGCGGGTGTTTGCATGGGATGCTCTGCCGAACGCCCTGCGCAAGGCGCTCGCGTTTGATAACGCCGCCCTTGTGGAAGCCTTCATTGAGGGAACGGAAGTCTCCGTGCCGGTGCTGGGCACACGCAACCCTCTTGCCCTGCCCCCCGTGGAGATTGCCCCCAAATCGGGCTACTACGATTTCGAAGCGAAATACATTCCGGGCATGACAGACGAGATTGTGCCCGCGCGCCTGCCCGAGGAAGTGCTGGAACTGCTCAAAGCGACCGCGGTTATCGCACACCGCGCCCTGGGCTGCAGAGGTTTGAGTCGCGTGGACATGATAGTGCGCGACCACATCCCGTACGTGCTGGAGGTCAACACCGTGCCGGGTTTGACGCCGACCTCGCTGCTGCCGCGTAGTGCCGAAGCAGCGGGAATCGGCTTCGCTGAGTTGATTGAGCGTATTATTCGGGATGCACTGGAGGGGTTATGAGGCTTCGCAAGCGTTCGCGTGGGCGTCGCAAGCGCATTCCAGCACAGCCTGCTATCTCGGTGATGGAACCGGGGGGTCGGTTCCGTGCCGTTCTGCCTGACACCCCGCGCAAGCGCCGTCAACGCGCTTCAAGGGGCGTGCTTCGCTGGAACTGGGTGGCGTTCCTGCGCAAACTGGATGCCATTCTCGCTTATGCGGTGTTGACGACGCTCAGCGTGAGCCTCTGGTTCTCGCCACGAACCCAGCTGCAAACACTCCAGATTACGGGCGTGCCAGAGCCTGCACGCGCCACCGTGCAAGCCCAGCTCGCATCCTGCTTGCAAACCCCGATCCCCCTTTCGGACCTGCCGCGCCGTGCCGAGCACGCCCTCCAGCAGATAGACTGGGTGGCAGACGCTACATGGCGTCCCCACACCCCCCGTCACGCACAGTTAATCGTGCGACCCCGCGAACCGTTTATTGAAGTGCGCTACCCAAATGGCGAAAAACGCTACCTCGACACGACAGGATTTTTGTTCCACGCGCCGAAACCTCCTGCTACGGTTCTGGGCGGCGTGATTTGCACCGAGACGCCTCCGGAACCCCCAGCGAGTGGCGAGATGAAACACCCAGCGATGCGTCGCGCTTTTGAAGTTTTGAAAGCCGTTCACGAAGCAGGACGCACCCGACAAGCCAGAATCGTGATTGCCGAGTCGGGGGAGCTGCAGCTTCACTGCCAGCCACGCGCCCACGATTTCGCGCTGACCTTCCGCCTGGGGGACGCCGCGCCGCTGACCGAACAAATCCCGCTGATCTGCCAAATTCTGGCCCATGCTGACTTGCAGATGGCGCACTGGGAATATATCGACATAAAATCACCCGTTGCGCCCGCGATTAAATTGACAGGGGGTGAAGTCAATGAATGAAAATCGCCGTACTCAAATGATTACCTTCTTTTTCATCTGGCTGGTGGTGGGGATTCTGCTGGCGGTGTCCCTCAAAGCACAGGTACAGATTCGCACCGCCGAACTCCCCAGCGCCCGCTTCCCCGATTTAGCGCGCGCTTACCTGCAGGAAAAGCGCTCGGCGCAGGCGCTGGAAGAAGAGATTCGCAGCCTCCGCGCCCGAATCACCGAACTCGAAAACGCCCTCGCGACCGGCACAAAGCAGGCGCAGGTTCTCAATCAGAGCCTGCAGGAAGCCAAAATGCTCGCCGGGCTGACCGATGTGGAAGGACCGGGTATCGAGCTCATCCTGCGCGACAGCACCAAAAAAGTGGACCCCGGCTCCATCGAATCGGCGCTCCCCGACCTGTTTATTATTCACGACTACGACCTGCTCCGGGTGGTCAACGAGCTGCGTCAGGCAGGCGCAGAGGCGATCAGTATCAACGGGCAACGGATCGTGGCGACCACAGGGATTCGCTGCGTGGGACCCGTGATTTTCGTGAACGATGTCAAAATGGCGTCGCCGTTTGTGATTCATGCGATTGGCGACCCACAGACGCTGGAAAGCGCACTGCGGATGCCCGGCGGCGTGCTTCAAGACATTATCGAAGCCGACCCCAAAATGGTGGAGATTAAACAGCTCGCCTCGGTGCGCGTTCCCGCCTATACGGGGTCTACCCAGTTTCGCTTCGCACGCCCTGTCGCTTCGGAGGGGAAATCCAGATGATTGCGGTTGGCTTGCTGGGACTGGCGCTGGGAATTCTGATTACCTACCTGTTTGTGAATGTGCCGATTCCGTCGGAGTGGTCGGCGTACCTATCGCTGGCGGCGCTGGCGGGGCTGGACACGGCTTTCGGGGGCTGGCGCGCGGCTCTGGAAGGGCGCTTCCACCCCGATGTGTTCGTGTCGGGCTTTATCGTGAACGCCCTGCTCGCCTCGCTGCTGGCTTATCTCGGCGACCGATTGGGCGTAGACCTGTTCCTCGCCGCGGTGGTCACACTCGGCGGGCGGATGTTCCTAAACCTCTCCCTAATTCGGCGCTATTACCTGAACCAGATCTCTCTCAAGAGGCAACGTGGATGAACCTAATTGCCGGGCTGGATATCGGGACGACCAAAGTCTGCTGTGTAGTGGCGCGGTGGAACGCCCAAAACGCGCTGGAAGTGATTGCGCACGGTTCCAGCCCATGCAAAGGCTTGCGTCAGGGGCAGGTGGTAGACCTCGAGGAGACCACTACTGCCATCCAGAAAGCAGTTCAGGAAGCACAACAGAAAGCCGATGTGGAGATTACCCACGCCTTCGTGGGCGTAACAGGGGCACATATCGAGTCGATTCCCCGGCGCGCGGAAATCACCATCACGCGCCCCGACCGCGAAGTAGCTGCCGAAGACCTCGAGCGTCTCAAATTCCAGCTCCAGCAGGTGATGCTCTCCCCCGACCGCGAGCTGCTGCATGTGGTGATTCGGCAATACATTCTGGACGGTCAACCCCATGTGATGAATCCGCTCGGCATGAGCGCCCGCCATGTGGAAGCGGAAGGGGTGCTAATAACAGGAGGTTTGACCTTCCTGCAGAATATTCGACGCTGTGTCGAACGCGCCGGTCTCACCCCGCAAGCGCTGGTACTGGAACCGCTCGCTTCGGGGCTGGCGGTGCTTTCTGAAGAAGAGCGCGAGGTGGGCGTTGCGCTGATTGATATCGGCGGCGGCACTTCCGATGTTGCCATCTTCCACGAAGGCGCGCTCGCCTATTCGGGCATCGTGCCACTCGGCGGGCAGAGCGTCTCGCGCGACATCTACCTGCTGTTCCGAGTTGCCTCGCCCGAAGAGGCGGAAAGGCTCAAAATCGCGCACGGCTGCGCCTATTCGCCCTATGTACCCGAAGAGGAACGGGTATCCTATAGGGAGATTACCAGCCAGCAGGAGCGGCGCATACCCCGTCGCCTGCTGGCGGAGGTTATCGAAGAGCGTATGAAAGAGCTGCTTACCCTGGCAAAAGAAGAGATGATCGACTCCGGTCTTTACGACAGGATTGCCGCAGGCGTGGTGCTGACCGGCGGCGGCGCTTGCCTGCCATGCACTGCCGAACTGGGGCGGCAGATTTTTGATCCCCTGCCTGTCCGGCTGGGCAATCCCCAGCCCGCTATCGCGGGGCTTTCGCCGGAACTGCTTCAACCTGCTTATGCGACCGCGATAGGGCTGGTGCTTTATGGGGCGCAACAGGCGCCTCCCTGTATGGCACACGAGGGTCTTCTCAGTCTATGGCAACGGATTATGCAACTCACCCGTCGCCTGTTCAAGCGACATTCCTGAAAAATCACTACAGCAAGGAGTGCTAAGATGGCAAAACCGAGCAAGCAACTGACCGAGACTCAGCAGAGCGATCTGCCGATTGTTGAGTGGTCCACCTCTATCAAGGTGGTTGGTGTGGGCGGCGGCGGAGGCAACGCCGTCAACCGCATGGTAGAGGTGGGCGTGCAGGGCGTTGAGTTCATTGCGATGAATACCGACGCGCAGGTACTCCTCAAGTCAAAGGCGCCCGTCCACCTGCAGCTGGGGAAGACCGTGTGCCGCGGACTGGGCGCGGGCGGCAACCCCGATACGGGCAAAAGCGCCGCCGAAGAAAACCGCGAAGAGATCCAGCAGCTCCTCGCGGGCGCCGATATGGTCTTCATCACCGCAGGAATGGGTGGAGGCACCGGCACAGGCGCCGCCCCTGTCGTCGCGGAAATCGCCCGGAACCTGGGCGCCCTCACCGTCGCCGTTGTAACCTATCCCTTCAGTTTCGAAGGGAAACGCCGCGCGAACATCGCCGCACAGGGCATTCGCAACCTCAAACAGAATGTAGACGCCCTCATCCTCATCCACAACGACCGTCTCATCGATACCGCCGACCATAACATCCCTATCACCGAAGCCTACCGCATCGCCGATGATGTGCTACGACACGCGGTACAGGGAATCGTCGATGTGATTTATAATGCCGGCTTCATCAATGTGGACTTCGCGGATGTGCGCACCGTTCTCCAGAACGCGGGCACGGCGCTGATGGGCATTGGCAAAGGCACCGGCGAGAACGCCCTTCTGCAAGCCGTGCAGGAAGCCATCAACAGCCGCCTACTGGAAGGCTCCATCGAGGGCGCGCGCGGCATGCTGGTGAACATCACCTCCAGCGAGGAGCTCAACACCCAGCAGTTCCGCGAGGCGATGCTCTACCTGCACGAACTGGGCGACCCCGAAGAGGCGAACATCTTCTACGGGCATGTGATTAATCCGGAAATGCGCGATGTGGTACAGGTCACCATTATCGCCACGGGATTCCCTGAAGCGCCCGAAGGCAAAGCGGTGGTAACGCCGCGCGCCCAGCGCGACCCGCATCCTCTGGAGCAACCCAACCCGCGACTGCACGCTCCTAACCCGTTCGCCCCACCCCGCCCCAGCGAACGCCAGCAGACCCAGCCCCCTGAAACACGCCCTGGCAGACCCAGCCCCGAAGAGCTGGAAGTCCCCTCTTTCTTGCGCAACCGTAAGCCGCCAATCTAAACTTTCAAAAGCCCCTCCGACATCGGAGGGGCTTTTTCAATTTACCAGCGCAGCTCACGCTCGCGGAGGGTGCGCTCCCACAGGCGATTGCCATCCTTATCATGCACGCTGAGAACCAGCTCGCGCTCGCCACGCTTACCACGCACCCTGATCAAAGCAAAGTTGCGCTGAGTCACCCATGTACCCTCCACACGCGCGGGATTCTTTGCCTCGTCAGGATGCCCCCGCGCAGGGCCAGAGGTCAGGGGGCTACAGGTCAGCTCATACAGGGGGTAGCCGCCTGGGGGCGTGAGGCACAACAGCTCGGTCATATGCCGATCGCCCGACAGAAACACCACACCTGTAATCTTCTCGCGCACGATGAACTCTAGCAGCTCTTTCTGCTCTTCAGGGAACAGCCCGAAGCCTTCAAAGTAGACCATCGGGTTTATCATTTGTCCTCCGTTGGCGATAATCTTGAAGGTCGCCTGGGAGTTTCGCAGGGCGTTTTTGAGCCACTCCATCTGCGCTTTGCCCAGCATGCGCTTCTCAGGCGAGGCGCTCATCTTGTTGGGCGTGCGGTAGGTGCGGTCGTCCAGCATGAAGAACTCCACATCGCCCCACTCGAATCGGTAAAAACAGCCGGGCGCCTCTGGCAAGCCGTAGCGTACCTGCGGGAAGTAGTCAGCGAACACTTTCAGCGCCACATCCTTGAGACGATAGCTGGAGTCGCTGTCGTTGGGACCGTAGTCGTGGTCATCCCATATCGCATAGTGGTGCGTGCTACCCAGCAGAGGCTGGAGTTCGGGATAGCGTCGGCTCATGCGCCAGCGGTGGCGCATCCCCGATTCGGTAAGCCAATCGGGTTCCACATAGTAAATGTTATCGCCCAGCCAGAGCATAAAATCGGGGCGCATGCGGTGGATTGCGAGAAAAATTCCATAATCGCCGCCGTAGGGAGTGCCAGGGCGGTCTACTACGGGGTCGTTGAAGTAGGCGCATGAGCCAACTGCGAAGGTGAACTCTGGCGGCTCCGTGCGCCAGCGCCAGTGAGGCTGGGTCTGAAACTCCAGGGGGTAGTCGCGTGCAATCCGCTCGCCATCAATATAGAGTTCAAACTCAAAGCGCGTGCCAAACGGCAGATTCGTCAGGCGGAACAGGGCGATATGGTCGCTTTCCGCCTGCGTGTGAATGGGCGGGGTCAGGTGGCTCGTTTCAGGGCGCCCTTTCTGCCAGTAGCGAATCTGCACGGTCGCAGGGCGTGTTGTCTGTACCCATATCGCAGTCTCGGTCATCTCGGCATATGCCAGCATCGGCCCCGCGTTCAGCAACGGGTGGGGCTGGGCAAACGCCGAGGCAACACACAACAAAACCCAGAGGCTCCATCCATAACGCTGTAGGGCTTGCATGGCATAAGATTGTATCCGATGGAGAGGTTAAGGGCAGGTTATACACCAGAGCGCAGAGGCGGGTTCACCTGCTCTATCGCAAGGATTCGCATTCCACCTCGCGGCACGATTCATTTCGCCGCGTGGGGCGCGACGACCGCGCCCCAACGCCACTCGTATCAGCGAATCCACTGTTCTTTGCGACAGAGCAGCTAAAGCCGTCCCTATGAAATGAAGCCGACCTCCGTCGGCTGAAGAAACCAGCGCAGGCTCGCTTTGCCTATCAGGAACGGCTTCAGCCGTCGGCGAGAGCCGCCAGCGTGTTTTCTTGCTCGTTTCCCTCTATCGCCCCTTACAGCGAAGTGTCGATTCGCACCTCGCGCCCGGTCTCAGACGACTCGTAGATAGCGTCCAGAATGGCGTTCAGATAGAACCCGTGTTCGCCAGGCACGGGCGAGGGCTTGTTGTTCAGAATCGCATCGATAAACGCCTCCACTTCCGCGTGGTAGGCGTTCACCTGCGGCAGGTGGGCAGGCTCGAGGTTGTAGAGCGTGCGGTTATGCTCCGTGAAGATACGCACAGGCGGCTGCCCAATCGGGTTCGCGAACACACCGCCCTTGTCGCCCAGCAACAGGGTGTTGAACTCGTCGCCCTCGATATTGGCGCAGAAGCTGGACTCCAGCGTAATCGTCGCGCCGTTCTCGAGGCGGATGAGACCCACCGCGAAGTCCTCAACAGTGAACTTCGTGTAGTCCCACTGCCCCATCAGCCCGACGACATCGGGGCGGTTTCCGAACTTGGTGTAGGTGGCGCCGAACGCCGCAACAGGCTTCGGATAGCCCATCAACCAGAGGGTTGCGTCCAGAATATGCACGCCGATGTCGATAAGCGGTCCGCCGCCTTGCTTCTCTTTGTCGATAAACACGCCCCAGCCGGGGATGCCGCGGCGCCGAAGAGCGTGCGCACGCGCATAATAAATCTCGCCCAGGTTCCCTTCTTCACGAATGTATTTATACAGGAACTGCGCCACGCCCGAAAAGCGCCACTGGAGTGCCACCTGTAGGATTTTGCCTGTGCGTCGCGCGGCTTGTACCATCTCGCGCGCCTCGTGCTGATTACGGGCAAGCGGCTTCTCGCACAGCACATGCTTGCCCGCTTCCAGCGCGGCAATCGTGGCGTCTTTGTGCAGAAAGTTGGGCGTGGTAACGCTCACGGCGTGGATGTCATCCCGCTGGAGCATCTCCCGATAGTCGGTGTAGATGTGGGGCACATTGAACTTCTCGGCGGCGGCGCGCGCGGCATCTTCATTCACATCCGCCACCGCCACAATCTGAACCTTATCGCTCAATCGCGCATAGGCGGGCATGTGCTGCCCCTGCGCAATGCCACCTGCTCCAATAATTCCAATCCCTATTTTGCTCAATTTACCGGCTCCTCCTTGAATGGGTTTGCAGTGCTGGGGAAAAGTATACCCCACATGCGTGAGGTTTTGAGCAAGGGGCGTCATGAAACGCTCACACGCCTCATCCATCTATCTTTTCGGGTACATTTTTTCACGACCGCAAGGAGGCGAAATAGAATGATAAGCGCTCTGGCGTGGGCAGTTGCCGGTGTGTGTTTTGGGCTGGGTTTCGTGGCGGTGCTGATGGCGCGTACCCGGGAGGGACTTCCTTTCTTCGCGCTGTCGGGTGTGTGGCTGCTGGCACTGCTGGCGTTCGGGTTGACCGTGCCTTCGGAGCCGCTACCCTACTTTCAAACGGGGGGCGCTCTGGGCTGGGGGGTGCTGACCGCGGCGGGATTGTGGCTGATGGGCGCATTTTTAAGCATGCGCTGGCATCAGGCGTGGGGGGCGATTCTACCGCTCTGTGCGCCGCTTTTGGGGCTGGCGCTCCTGCCAAACGATTTCGTGTACGCCGTGTGGGGCATCGGCATCGCCACCGTACTGTTCTGGGTCCTGCTGGGCAGGGCATGGCCCGAATCGGAGGCAATCGCACTCAGCGTGCTGACCCTCAGCTGGACCTCAGTGCTGGCGTTCAAAGCGAACACGCCGCGCTGGCTGGCGGTCTGTATTGCAGGCTGTGCCATGCTGACCCTGCTGATTATAGCGTGGCGCGGGCGCAAAGGGCTGGTTTCGTGGTGGCTTCCCTATGCCCTGCTTTTTGGGGGCTTTACGGCAACGGCTGTGGGGTATCGGCTCAGCGGCTCGGAATCGCCCTGGCTGGAGCTAGTGCTGATTGCGCTGGGGGGCGCAACGCTCACACGCGGGTTCGCCAGCAGCGAGGAGTGGGGACGCTACGGCGTGCTGGTCTGGGTGGCGGTATTGCTGGCGAGCTTCGGCGTGATGAAAGGCTACGGGATGGCGCTCTGTGCGCTGATGGTGAGCCTGTACGCGCTGGTGATGGCGCAGAGTTCGCTGGTGCGCACGGAACCGCACGAGCGCGCCCTGTATACCGCGGGCGCATTCCTGCTCACGATGATGGTGGGGTTC
>JBBIQJ010000034.1:0-19137 GCA_037442385.1 Armatimonadota bacterium | reverse complement strand
GGCGCTTCATCTGGGGGTGTCGGTGGAGCGGCTGAAGTGGGGCGTGTTGACCGCGGGTTCGCTGATGGTCGCGGCAACGGTTGCCGTGGCAGGGATTATCGGCTTTGTAGGCTGGATGGCGCCCCATCTGCTTCGTCGGGGAGTGGGCGGCGACCATCGCGTGCTAATCCCGCTTTCGGCGCTGGGCGGCGCGCTGATGCTGGTGTGGGCGGATACGCTCGCTCGCACGCTGGCGAAACCGGTAGAGCTTCCTGTGGGCGTCATCACCGCGCTGGTGGGCACGCCGCTCTTCGTGTGGGTGATGCGCACGCAGACACGGTGAATCCGCCTCTGGGGCGCTGCGGACTCACCGATTGTGCCGTTCAACTTTGGCGTTAGCCCTCGCCAATTTACCTCCTCTCGCAAAGGCTTGGGAGGGGATACATGCGCCTGCGCTTATTCATTCACGCGGGGTTCTGCGCTGGGATAGAATTTCAGAGGATATGGATACACTGAGCATCCACATCACGGCGTGGGTGGACGACAACGGCGTGCTGGAGGTGAAGGTTCCCACCACCTTGCCCACAGGGGAGGTGGAGGCATTCCTGACGGCGCGAGCGGTGAAGTCCCACCCTGCCTCTTGCTGGCCGGAGGACTTTTTCGAGACCACCTGCGGACGCTGGGAAGGCGATTTCGAACGCCCTGCGCCAGGCGGCTACGAAGTGCGTCCCTCACTTGACGCGAGCGATGAAGTATCTCCTTGACCCCAGTACCTGCATCGACTACCTACGCTATCCGCACTCACGGATGCGGGAGCGACTGAAGGCGCTTGCGCCCAGCGAGGTAGCGTTATGTACGATTGTTCCGGCAAAGCTTTACTATGGCGCGTGGCGCAGTCAAAACCCGACGCATAACCTCAACCTGCTTGAGGCGTTTTTTGAGCCGTTCCATGTGTTGCCCTTCTGTTCGCGCGCGGCTCAGGTGTATGGAACCATTCGCGCCCGCTCGACCGCCATCGGGCAGCCGATCGGTCCCCACGACCTGCTGATAGCGGCAATTGCCCTTGCGAATGGGGTTGTGCTGGTCACGAATAACATCCGTGAGTTCGCGCGGGTTCCGGATCTGGTCTGCGAAGACTGGACGGTCTAACGGGTCTCGCATGTGTTTCTACCCCGCTCCCCTTGCGAAGCGGAGGGAACCGCTTCACCGCTGACAGGAATTCCACCTCCCCCGCGAAACGACTCGCCTGATGTGATGAGCCAGGCGCGGATGCTGTGTGTGCCCAACTTCTCGGAAGGGCGCCATCGAGAAACGATTCAGGCGATAGCTGACGCAGCGCGCGACGCGGGTGTCGTCATCCACCACCTTTCGTGGGACTACGACCATCACCGGATGGTGCTGGCGTTTTCGGGCACGCTGGCGCAGGTGAAACGGGCGGTGCTTCAGACAGGAGCGGAAGCGGTAGCCCGCATTGACCTGCGCAAGCATCAGGGAGTTCACCCGCGAATCGGCGCAGTGGATGTGGTGCCTTTCGTGCCGCTGGCGGGGCTGACTCTGGAGCAGGCAGTCGCGTTTTCCCATCAGGTGGCACGGGCGTTCGCCAGGCGATTGCGCGTGCCTGTCTATCTTTATGAATACTCTGCGGGCGAGGGACGCATCCGCGACCTCCCCACCCTGCGCAAAGGGCAGTTCGAAGGCTGGGTGGGGTACCCTTTGGAAGGCATCCGCCGACCCGACTACGGACCAGCGCGGCTCCATCCCACCGCGGGCGCAACGGTGATGGGCGTGCGCGACCCCCTGATTGCGTTCAATGTGAACCTTGCAACACAGGATGTCTCGGTTGCAAAAGCGATTGCCCGAAAGATTCGTGAGGAGCGCGACCACAACCCCGACCTGTTCGGCGTGCGGGCGCTGGGGCTGTGGCTCCCCACGCGCCAGGTGGCGCAGGTCTCGCTGAATCTGACCCGCACGGCTCGAACGCTCGCCCCCAGCGAATCGGGCACGAGCCTCGTGCGGGTGCTACGCTATGTGCAGACTCAAGCGGAGTCGCTGGGAACGCCGATTCACAGCACCGAGCTGATCGGCGTGATTCTGGCGGAAGACGCCGTGCAGGCGCTTCGCGACGCGCTCCAGAACCCCGACCTGCAGGTGGCGCAACTGGTGGGGTCGGGTATCCTCTAAGGCGATGTATGACCTGATTATCGTTGGGGCAGGACCGATTGGCATCTGCGCAGGGATCGAGGCGCGGCGAGCAGGCTTGAACCTCCTGATTCTGGAGCAGGGCACGCTGTGCCAGTCGCTGGTGGAGTACCCGATAGGCATGCGCTTCTTTTCACCTGCGGACGAGCTGGCGATAGGGGGCTATCCATTCCCCACACCGCACGATGAGAAGCCCACGCGCGAGATGGCGCTCAACTACTACCGCAAGGTGGCGTCCGCCGAAAATCTCGTGGTCCACACCTACGAGCGCGTGGAGCGGATTGAGCCTGCTGGGGATGGGTTTACAGTCCATACAGTCTGCCTGCCCCACGAGTCGCCCCGAAAACGCTACCCCACACGCACGGTATTGCTGGCAACGGGCATCTGGGGGCAGCCTCGTCGTTTGCAAGTGCCGGGCGCTGACCTGCCCCATGTGCTGACGCGCTACGATGAGCCGATTCGCTTCTGGCGCAAGCGCGTGCTGATTGTGGGCACGGGCAACTCGGCGGGCGAGGCGGCAATCCGACTTGCCGACGCCGACGCCCAGGTCTGGCTGGCAATCGAGACCGATACGCTGGAGGCGGCGCGGTTTCGCCCGTTCATCCTGCGTGAGGTGCAGATTCGGGTAGACGAAAAACGCATCACCCCCCTGCCCCGCGCCGTGATTCAAAAGATTGAGCCGACCTGCGTGCATCTGGGGTGGGCAGAAGGCGAACTCAGCTTGCCTGTGGACTTCGTGCTGACCCTGATCGGGCTGGAACCCGATACGCGCCTGCTGGCACCGCTGGGCGCACCGTTAGACGAGTCGGGCAAGCCCCTGCATGACCCCGAAACCTACGAAACGCCCGTCCCTGGCCTCTTTGTGGCGGGGGCGCTCAGTCGGGACGGGTTCATCTATGTGGCGCGGGAGCGGGTGGGGCAGGCGATTCAAGCGATTGCGGCGCGGGTGCGCGCACTTCAGTAGACCACCAGTTCGCTCAGGGTACGCTCAAAATCGGGGAAACTGGTCTGCACGCATTCCACCGACTCGATGTGGGTTTCCCCTTCGGCAATCAGCCCTGCAATCGCGAGCGCCATCGCAATGCGGTGGTCGCCGTGGCTCTGAACAGATGCGCCGTGCAGGGGTGTGGGACCTTCAATCCGCAAGCCGTCGGGCAGGCACTCGATTCGAGCGCCCATTTTGCGCAACTCTTCGGTGATGGTCGCGAGGCGGTCAGACTCTTTGACCCGCAGCTCGCTGGCGTCGCGGATTTCAGTGATGCCGTGCGCTTGCGTCGCCAGCACCGCCATGATGGGGATTTCGTCAATCAACCGGGGGATGAGGTCGCCGCCAATATACATGGCTTGCAGGGGCTGGGGTTGTACGCGCAGAGTGGCGATGGGTTCCCCTGCCGATTCGCCCACCTGCTCCCAGCGGAGATGCACTCCTGCGCCGGCGAGCGCCTCCAGCATGCCTGTTCGGGTCGGGTTCACCCCCACCCCCTCCACAATCAGGTCGGATTGGGGTAGCATCAGCGCCGCGGCAATCCAGAACGCAGCAGACGAGAAATCGCCCGGCACAATCAGCGCAATCCCTGTGAGCGCTTGCCCTCCACGCAGGCGCACGCGGTGGAGGTGGTGATGGTTCCCGATAGCCGACTCAATCGCAGCTCCGAAGGCGGGGAGCATGCGCTCGGTGTGGTCGCGCGAAAGGGTCGGCTCGATGACCTCCGTGACTCCGCAGGCGCGCAGCCCTGCCAGTAGCACACATGATTTGACCTGCGCGCTGGCGACAGGCGTTTGATAGGGAATCGCGCGCAAATCGCCCCCGCGAATCGCCAGGGGCAGGCGCGAGCTGTTCTGCCTGCCGTCGATATGGGCGCCCATCCGCAGGAGCGGCTCCACCACGCGGCGCATCGGGCGGCGACGGAGCGACTCGTCGCCCGTCAGCACCGAGAAAATCGGCGCGGATGCCAGCACGCCCGCCATAAGCCGCGCCGTTGTGCCCGAATTGCCCGCATCCAGCACATCGTTCGGCTCCTGAAAATCGCGCCTTCCAAGCCCCTCCACCACCCACACCCCTTCTGCTGTGCGCTCTACGGTGGCGCCCAGCTGGCGCGCGATAGCGACAGTGCGCAGGCAATCGTCCGATTCCAGAAAGCCTCGAATCTCGGTGCGCCCGTGCGCCAGCATGCCCAGTATCACGGCGCGATGGGAGATGGATTTATCGCCTGGGGGTGTCCAGCGTCCCCGTACCCCGCGCGCCCGCCGAATGACCCAATCCGCCATCGCGATTCCAATTCCCACTCAAGCGCGCGATTCCTGCATGTCCCGATTCCAACGGGTTCACCTGTGAAGATTCAATCGCGGCGCGGAGTGAGCCACTCCTGAAGGCGCTCGCGGGATTCACGCAGAATTTCTTCGGTAGTTTTCTCGGCAGCTCTGCGTTCGTCCAGCGACTCATCGAGCAACGCAATTCCCACCATAATCGTCGCTCCCGCCACCAGTGCTGTAAACCACCGCCAGAACCATGAGCGATAGCAATTCTTATAAACCCTCGCTACCATGTAAAGCAGAAATTGTTGAAAGTAATAAATCATAAAATAGACGATTACAAAATAAAAGACTTTCAGCAGCCAGCCCAGCTCCTCGAAGGGTTCCATCCCCATCAGGCTGCCTGGGAATCCCACCCGAATCATCCCCTCTCCATGCGAGAGGAGTCCGTTCTCATCCTCGTGTGTTGGCTCTTCTTCGTGCAGGGAGTATGGGGCGTTTTCCTGCATGGCGAATTATACTGTATTCCGAGCGGGTACACTATAAACATCATGGGCACGCGGTATTACTACATCACGACGCCGATTTACTATGTCAACAGTGTGCCGCATATTGGCACGGCGCTCACGACGATTGTGGCGGACGCCTGCGCACGCTATCGCAAGCAGCGCGGGCAGGCAGTTTACTTTTTGACGGGTACGGACGAAAACGCTCCCAAAGTGCATCAGGTCGCCCAGCAGCAGGGCAAGCCGACCCAGCAGTTTGTGGACGAGATGGCGGAGGTTTTCGCCCGTACCTGGCAGGCGTTGCATATTGAGTACGATGTGTTCATCCGCACGACGGAAGCACGCCACCGAAAGGTGGTGTCTGAGGTGTTCCGACGCCTGCGGGCGCAGAGCGATATTTACGAAGGGCGCTATGCGGGTTGGTACTGCATCTCATGCGAGACCTTTTTCGCCGAAAGCAAGGTGGGGGCGGAGCGTGCCTGCCCCGACTGTGGCAAACCGCTGGAGTGGCGCGATGAGCCGTGCTACTTCTTCCGACTCTCGCGTTACACGGAACCCCTGCGCGAGTATATTTTGAGCCACCCGAACTTCATTCTGCCCGAAGCACGACGCAACGAGACGCTCGGCTTCATGGCGGAAGGATTGCAGGATGTCGCTGTCTCGCGCTCTGGAACCGAGTGGGGTATTCCCGTGCCCGATGACCCTCATGGCGCGGTGATTTATGTGTGGTTTGATGCACTCCTGAACTATCTGACCGCTACCGGCTGGCTGGAGCGCGGCGACGCCTATCTAGACATCTGGCCACCGAACCTGCAGCTGATGGGCAAGGACATTTTGCCCCGATTCCACGCGACCATCTGGCCCGCGATGCTGATGGCGCTCGGACTGCCCCTGCCCGAAACGCTCTACGGGCACGGTTGGTGGATTATGAACAAGCAGAAGATGTCCAAGTCGCTGGGGAATGTGTATCAGCCGCTGGAGGTGGCGCAAGAGTTGAGCCAGGCGTCGGGCTGTGCGTTCCCGTACGCTGTGGACGCCTTCCGCTACTTCATGCTCCGTGAGATGCCCACCGACTCCGACGCCGAGTTCAGTCTGGAGGGGTTTGAGACGCGCTATAACGGCGATCTGGCGAACGATCTGGGCAATCTGGTGCATCGCACGCTCTCGATGTGGCATCGCTATTTTGAGGGGCGTCTTCCCGACGGCGTACGCGTGGACGAGGGGCTGGCGGCGCTGTTCCAGCAGCAGGTCGCGCATGTGGCGGAGGCGTACGAGGCGGTGGACTTCCCGCAGGGCTTGCGCGAGGCGTGGGAGATTATCGCCGCCATCAACCGCTATTATGAGGAGCAGGCGCCATGGTCGCTGGCGAAGGCGGGCAATATGGAGCGTGCGGCGCAGGTGCTGTACGGCGGTCTGGAGGCGGTGCGCATTATGAGCGCGCTGATTGCCCCCGCGATGCCCAAAGTCGCTGAGGAAATCGCGCGCCAGTTGAGCCTGCCCCGTGTGCCCCTGTGGGAGGAGGCGATCCAGATTGGCGCTCTCCCCGCAGGACACGCTTTACAACCGCCGCAACCCATCTTCCCGCGTCTGGGGAAGAAGGGGGGGTAGAGGGTTCGGGTAGCGCGCCTTCTTCGCCCCGCCCCTCGCGGCGAAAAAACGGAACGAGCCTTCGTGCAACGGAGCCTCCGCAACGGTTCTGCCCCGCCCGCCTGCAGGAAGATTGCTCGCGGCGGGCAATTAGAGAGGTGGTGAGACGCCCATGCGAACCTGTTTGATCGCAGGCAACTGGAAAATGAATCTGACTCCTGCCGAAGGGGGTGCGCTGGCGAACACTCTGCGCCAGCGAATCGGCATGCGCACAGATATTGAGATTGTGCTGTGTCCCCCGTTCGTGGCGCTCCCTGCGGTGGCGGACGCCCTGCGCGGTAGCGAGATGAAACTCGGCGCCCAGAATGTGTTCTGGGCAGATTCGGGCGCATATACGGGGCAAATTGCGCCCCCGATGCTGGTGGCGGTCGGCTGCGAATATGTGATTCTGGGGCACTCCGAGACGCGCGGACGCTTCGGCACTCCAGCCCCTACCTTTACCGAAGCGATTCTGCGCTATTTTGGAGAGAACGAAGCCACGCTCAACCGTAAGATACGCGCCGTACTCCCGCACGGGCTGAAACCCATCCTGTGTGTGGGCGAAACGCTCGAAGAGCGTCAGGCGGGGCAAACCGAGTCGGTGATAGAAACGCAGCTGCAGGGCGCCCTGGAGGGGCTGGTCGCCGATGAACTCTACGAGCTGGTGATTGCCTACGAACCGGTATGGGCTATCGGCACGGGGCAGGTATGCGACGCCGCCGAGGCGAACCGGGTCTGCGGCTGGATTCGCCAGTGGCTGGCGCATCATTTTGAACCCGAACTCAGCGAGCATGTGCGCATTCTGTACGGGGGGAGCGTGAAAGCGTCCAACGCGCACGAACTCCTCCATCAGCCCGAAATTGACGGCGCGCTGGTGGGCGGTGCGAGTCTGAACGCTGAAGAGTTTGAGCAAATCACCTACTGCGCCCGAACCCACTGATGGGGTATACTAACCCCCGACGGAGCAGGATGATGGCGAACCCACAATTGATCGAGGCGCTGCAAGCCAAGGCGAATCTCTTACGCATTCACTCCATCCGTTCCACCACGCGCGCGGGTTCAGGGCACCCCACGACCTGTATGTCGGCAGCCGATCTGGTGGCGGCGCTCTTCTTCACGCGCCTGCGCTACGATGTGCCCAATCCCCACAATCCCGCCAACGACCGCGTGGTGTTCTCCAAAGGGCACGCCGCGCCCCTGCTGTACGCCGCCTGGGCAGAGGCAGGCGCGTTCCCGGTCGAGCATTTAGACACCCTGCGCGAGTTCACCAGCGACCTGGAGGGACACCCCACGCCTCGATTCCGCTGGTACGGCGCGGCGACGGGTTCGCTGGGGCAGGGACTCTCCATCGCCGCGGGGATGGCGCTGGGACTGAAGCGCGACGGCATCCCTGCGCGGGTCTACTGCCTGATGGGCGACGGTGAAACCGCTGAAGGCGCCGTGTGGGAAGCCTGCGCCTTTGCCAGCCATTACCAGCTCAATAACCTGATTGCGATTGTGGATGTGAACCGACTGGGACAGAGCCAGCCGACGATGTTACAACACGATCTGGAAACTTACGCCCAGCGGTTCCGCGCCTTCGGTTGGGAAGTCGCCCCAATTGACGGGCACGATTTTGAGCAGATTCTGAGCGCCTACGAGCGCATCGAGACGGTGCAACGCCCCTATGTGATTCTGGCGCGCACGCTCAAGGGCAAGGGGGCCTCCGCCGTGGAGAACAAAGAAGGCTGGCACGGCAAGCCCCTGCCCCCCGACATGGCAGAGCAGGCGATTGCCGAGCTGACGCCCACTCCAGAGCAGATTGAGCGCGCCCGCGCTCTGCGCGTTCAGCCCCCTGCCGCCCTAGAGTGGAAAGAGACTGCAACAGAGACGCCTACCCTGCCCACCTACACGCTGGGGCAGCAAGTCGCCACGCGCGAGGCCTACGGCGACGCGCTGGTCGCGCTGGGGAAGGCGAACCCCACGGTATACGCGCTGGACGGCGATGTCAAAAACTCCACCTTCTCCGAAAAGTTTCTCGCCGCATTGCCTGAGCGGTTTGTGGAGTGTTTTATCGCCGAGCAGAACATGGTGGGCGTTGCGGTGGGGCTGACCGACTGCGGTAAAACCCCCTTCGCCTCCACTTTTGCCTGCTTCCTGACCCGTGCGTTTGACTTTATCCGCATGGCGGCGATTGGGCGCGCACCGATCAAACTCTGCGGCTCACACGCAGGCGTCTCCATCGGCGAGGACGGTCCCTCGCAGATGGGACTGGAAGATATTGCCATGATGCGCGCCATCCCCGACGCGGTTGTGTTGTATCCTGCCGATGCCGTTTCCACCGTGAAGCTGGTGGCGCGCATGGCCATCTACCCCGGCATCGCCTACCTGCGCACGACGCGCCCCAAAACCCCCGTGATTTACGACAACAGCGAAGAGTTTCCAATTGGCGGCTGCAAGGTGCTGCGCCGGAGCGCGCAGGATGTCGCCACGGTGGTGGGCGCGGGCATCACGCTCCACGAGGCGCTCAAAGCCCACGCGATTCTGCGGGAACAGGGAATCGCGATACGGGTGATAGACCTCTACTCGGTCAAACCGCTGGACCGCGAGACGCTCATCCGCTGTGGACAGGAAACGGGCGGACGCATTATCACCGTAGAAGACCACTATCCCGAGGGCGGAATCGGCGAGGCGGTCGCCGCCGCGGTTCAGGGGCACGGCGTTCGGGTGATTTCGCTGGCGGTGCGGGAAATCCCCCGTTCGGGCAAGCCTGAAACGCTGCTCGCCGCATATCGCATTAATGCAAACGCGATTGTGGAGACCGTGCTGGAAACCATTCGCTGAGAAACATTAGCCCTGCGCCCTGCAGTACCTCTGATACTCTAGCAGGGGCGCACTGCCGTGTGCCCTTCCCACTTGCTGCCCCAGTTTGCTCCTGCCCCTTGACAATCACCGAAAAATGGTGTGCTAAAGTAGCCCTTGCGTTCTCTGAGCGCGGACACGCTAAAACAATGTAACAATTTACGCGCGGCACAACCCGCCTCGTGTAGGAAATCGCCCTGTGCCAGGCGAATCTTTATTGGAGTGAATCGTTATGGCAATCAACAGGCGTTCTGACTGGCTGTTTGCGCTGGTACTGGCGCTTTGTGGAACGGGGCACGGTCAGGAACCGCCCGTGAATATGCATGTGCGGGCACGTTGGACCTCCTCGGTACCTTGCGCCGATGTGTGGGGCGACGGACACTTCCTGTTCGGCGCCCATTACCAGCGCGGCGGTGGACCCGCCCAGGTTACTATTCTGGACATTCTTGATCCCGACGCGCCTGTGCTGGCGAGCATCTATTACATTCCGTCGCCGGGCAATCAGTCGGGTCCGGAGGATGTGCAGGCGAGCAACGGGCTGCTGTTCACGGGCAACGAAACAAGTGCCAGCGGCTCCGACGGCGCTTTTGTTGCCGATGTGCGGGACCCGTACAACCCGCGCTACCTGGGCAACATTAATGTGCCCAACTTTCGGCGGGTGCATACCCTTGCGTACGATCCCGGCTCGCGCTTTCTCTATCTGGCGAACAGTCGTCGCCCGGAGTTTGCCGTGATTGATCTGCGCTGGCTCACGCCTGACGCCGCGCCGTTCGGCACCATCACCACACCCAGATGGCATGTGCAGAATGTGGGTTCCAGTTTCGTGCATGAGGTGTACGCCCGCAATGGTCGCCTCTATGCGTCTGGATGGGACAGCGGCGTGTGGGTCTACGATGTGAGCAATGTGGCGACTCAGCCGCCGCGCCTGCTCGGCTCGGCGCCGGGCAACTCCACCCACTCCGCAGTGCCGTCCGAAGATGGGCGATTCATCGTGACGGCAGAAGAGTTCACTGGCGGTGGCATCAAGCTCTATGAAGCGATTCCGAACAGCAGTGGTGGGCTGGACATCGTGTTGCGGGATAGCTTCGCCCTGCCCACCTCGCGCGCTACCGGCGCCTATCAGCCCTTCGTCAAGGGCAATCGCGTCTATGTCTCGTGGTACGAGGCGGGCGTGCAGGTGTTCGAAATCAACCCTGATGCGAAACGCCTCGAGTGGGTCGCCAGTTTCGACACCTCGCCCTATACGGGCGCCACAGGCTACAACGGCTGCTGGTCGGTCTATCCCTATCTGGGCGACGATCGCATTCTGGCAGGTGATATTCAAACGGGCTTCTGGATACTGGCGCTGGAAGTGCCCGTGTTGGAGGGCACTGTGCAGGTCGCTGGCTTGCCCCGGCTCCCGCAGGGGTTCCGCTTCCGCATCGAGTTCCGCCGCCCGTCGGACGGGCAGACGGTTGCGACCTATACCACCGCACCCGATTCCGGTGGGCAGTACCGCATTGAGGATGTGCGGCGTGGCACTTACGACCTGGTGGTGTCGGCGCCCGGCATGCTGTGTGCGCGTGTCCAGAACCTTAGCTTCTCCTATGGGCAGAGCACCACGCTGAATCTCACGCTACGGGCGGGCGATGTAAACAGCGACGGGCAAATCGATGATGCCGACCTGCTAACGGCGCTGTTTGCGTTCGGGCAGTCGGGTTCGGAGTTGCCTGAAGATGTGAACGGCGACGGTACCGTGGACGATACCGACCTGCTGGCGGTGCTGTTCAACTTCGGCAGTGGGTGTTAGCCCGCCCCCCTGCACCCTGCAGAACGGACTTTGACACGCCGACAATTGAACCTGTATGGCGTGGGCGAACTGGCTGACGCGAGCGTTGCGCAACTCCGACCTAATGATTGCGCTGGCAATCCTTGTCGTCGTCACGATGCTGATTGTGCCCATGCCCAAGTGGATTCTGGACACCTTTATCGTGTTCAACTTTGCCGCCTCCATCGTAATTGCCCTGATGGCGGTCAACATCACGAACCCCCTCCAGTTTTCGGTGTTCCCTGCACTATTGCTGGTCACGACGCTGTTTCGGCTGGCGCTGAGCATCGTCGCGACGAAGCTTATTCTGGGTACAGGCAGCGCGGGCAAGGTGATAGAAACCTTCGGACAGTTCGTGGTCGGGGGCGATTTCGTGGTGGGCGTGGTGGCGTTCTTGATTCTGGTGGTGGTGCAGTTTGTGGTCATCACAAACGGCGCGGGGCGCGTGGCGGAGGTGGCGGCGCGCTTCACGCTGGACGCAATGCCCGGCAAGCAGATGGCGATTGACGCCGATCTGAACGCGGGACTGATAGACCAGGAAGAGGCGCGTCGGCGACGGCGCATGGTGGAGCTGGAGGCGGACTTTTACGGCGCGATGGACGGCGCGAGCAAGTTCGTCAAGGGCGACGCGATCGCAGCTGTACTGATTATCCTGATCAACATCATTGGTGGGTTTGCCGTGGGCTTCCTGCGGGGGCAGGGCGACGCGATGACGGTGCTTCAGACCTACACTCTGCTCACGATTGGCGAGGGTCTGGTGGCGCAGATTCCCGCCCTGCTGATTTCCACTGCGACGGGTTTGATGGTGACTCGCGCTTCCACCGAGCAGGCGATGGGACAGGATGTGGTGGCGCAGTTGCTGAACTATCCGCGGGTGTTGATGGGCGCGGGCGTCGCAATTGCCCTGCTCTCGCTGGTGCCTGGCTTTCCCAAACTCCAGTTCATTGGGGTTGGCTTGGCGATTGCGGGACTGGGCTATCTCGCGAGTCGGGTGAACCTACTGCCGGCGCAGGAGGCGAGCGCGCCCGCCGCGGACGCCAGCACCGCGCCACCACCTCCCACAGGTCCCGAAGCGGTGCTACCCCTGCTGAAAGTAGATGCAATTGAGCTGGAGATCGGCTACGGGCTGATGCCGCTGGTGGACTCCTCGCAGGGGGGCGATTTGCTGGAGCGTATCGCGGGCTTTCGGCGTCAGCTGGCGACCGAGCTGGGGTTTGTGATGCCCTCCGTGCGGGTGCGGGACAATGTGCGCTTGCGAGCGAACCAGTATCAGATTCGGATTCGGGGCGAGGGGGTGGCACAGGCGGAAGTGCAACCGCGTATGTTGCTGGCGATGCCCTCCTCTAGCGACCTGCCCCCGATTGAGGGTCAGCCCACCACCGAACCTGTGTTCGGCATGCAGGCTTACTGGATTGAGCCGCGCATGCGCGAGCAAGCCCTGCGACTCGGCTACACGGTGGTGGAGCCTTCTGCCGTCGTGGCGACCCACCTCACCGAAGTGGTGCGTCAGCACGCCGCCGACCTGCTCGGACGCGCCGAAGTACAACAACTGCTGGACAATCAAGGAACACAACCCCGTCGTGGTGCAGGAAGTCGTGCCCGACCTGCTCACGCTCGGTGAAGTGCAGAAGGTACTTCAGCATCTTTTGCGCGAGGGCGTGCCGATTCGCGATCTGGTCACGATTCTGGAGATTCTGGGCGACTACGCGGGGCGCACTCGCGACACGGAGGCGCTGGGCGAGTATGTGCGGGCGGGGCTGGCGCGCACCATCACGCATCGCCTTGTGGACCCGCGCGGCAAGCTCCATGTGATAGTGTTTGAGCCTGCGCTGGAGGCATATTTGCGGGAGCGCGTGGAGCAGACTCCGCAGGGCGTGGTGCTGAGTCTGGAGCCAGCACAGGCGCGGGCGCTGTTGCACGCGATTGCCCAGCATGCCCAGCAGGTGAGCGCCAAAGGCTATCTGCCCGTGCTAGCGTGTGCAGGAAACCTGCGGCTCCCTGTGCGCAAGCTACTCGGCAGCGAGCTGCCTTCCATCCATGTGATTGCCTACCATGAAATAGCGCCACGCACCGACATTCAGGTGGTGGATCAGGTTGCGCGGGCAGAAGTGCTGGGCGCGGCGGTGGCGGCGTAGGCTACTCGTCCCACTCGATGCGCAGCTGGTCAATCCGCAATTGCCCGCTGGCGCCCGCCTCCGGTATGCGGATGCGCACGAACAGGTCGCCCTCATACGAGATATATTGCGATGCATTGCCGGGCAACGCTACCGAAACCGTTTGAAACGCATCGGGCACACTGCCCGTATAGGCGACTGTGAAAATGCCATACGGATAGCTGCCGCTGTCAAAGTGATAGAGTTCCAGCGTCTCGGTAGCGCCCGCGTTCATGGATTGTCCCATGCGTCGGTAGGTAATGCGTAGCGCACCGCGCGTGCGGCCCTTATCCAGCCCCCGCACGAGCAAGTAGAGCGTCAGGCTACCATTATCGTCGCGCGCTTTGGCAGTCAGCACGCTTCCATCGGCATCCAGCAGTTCGCGCCATCCTCCCTGCACCGACGCGCCAACCGTATAGCCCGAGACCTGTCGGTCTACCGGAGCAGCCTGGCGCGTGCGCACCGTTCGGGCAGGTTCCAGCCACAGGCGGTTGCTGGGATAGCCGCGCACGCGCACCCCGAGCCAGTTGGGGCGGAATCGCGGCGGCACTTCCACCACGATTTTACTATCGGTCCATTCCAGCACACGCAATGGCTGATTGCCCAGCATCACACGCCCCATTTCGGGTCGCCAGCCGAAGTAGCGCCCTGCTATTGTCAGGCGCCCTCCTGTGGCAGGCATGCGTGCGGGGCTAATCCAGTGGAGGGTGGGCTGAATGGGCGACCAGAGCGCTGTGCCGTCGGGCAAGAAAGTGGCTTCGCGCAGGTACTGAAGCGCGCGGTTCGCGTTCACGCGCCCGTAGTTCACATACGCGCCCACCCGCGGGTCGGGAATCACCTCTGCGGAATATTCGAGCGCCTCGCGAATGGTCTCAATACGGGTATTCGGCAGCCAGCTCCACAGCAACGCAGCCACGCCCGCCGCGTTGGGCGCCGCCGCGGAAGTGCCCGCAAAACTTGTTGTGTAGCCTCCACCCAGAGTCGTTGCGTGAATGCCGACTCCCGGCGCCGCCACATCCACCCAGCTGCCCAGGTTGGAGAAACTCGCCTTGCGGTCCGTCTGGGTGCTGGCAGCCACGCCCACCGCGCGGTCGTACCCTGCGGGGTAAAGGGGGAACGGCTCGTTGTAGTTGCCCGCCGCGACCACCAGCAACGAGCCACGGCTCCACGCATAATCGGTGGCGGCGCGCAGGGCAGGGGTCAGGTCGTCGCTGAAATAGCTGATGCTCTGCACCTTCGCCCCCATGTTCGCGGCGTAAATCACCGCAGGCGCGAACATGGAATCATAACTGTAGCCGTTGGAAAGCCCAATCTTCACGCACATAATCCGGCACTGATAGGCGACGCCTGCCAGCTGGAAGCCGTTATCGCCCGCGCCTGCCACAATCCCTGCACAGGCGGTGCCGTGCCCGTGGTCGTCCATCGGGTCGGCGTCGTTGTAGGCGAAGTCGTAGCCCAGATAGTCATCCACATAGCCGTTGCTGTCGTCGTCCACTCCGTTCCCTGGGGTTTCCGCGCCGTTGACCCAAAGATTCGGCGCGAGTTCAGGATGCGTGTAGTCCACGCCCGTGTCCAGCACCGCCACCACCACCTGTGGCGTGCCGCGAGTCCAGTCCCACGCCAGGGGCACCTGCATTTTGAACAGGTTCCACTGGTCAGGGAACAGGGGGTCGTTGGGGTTATAAGCAAGTTGATAGGCGTGATCGGGGTAAGCCTCCTTCACCCAGCCGCGCTGAGACATCAGGGCAATCGTTTCGTCCACCTGACCCCATGGTACTCGTACAACGGTGTAGTCAATTTCGGGGATGTCGCGCAGAAGGGTGTAGCCGTGTGCTTCGGCTTGCTGGCGTGCCTTTTCGTCTACGAAGCGTACCAGAATGCGCGTCGGCGAGGCCAGCACGCGCGATTGGGAGGTCAGGATTGGCATTTCTGCCTGTGCCATGCCACTGAACCAGAAGAGCAACGCGCCGAGCAATAGTTCCATAGTCCTAATTATAGCCCGTTCGCAACAGGATTTTCGAACGGCGCGTCGAAAAGCCGGGGGTATGAACATTCGCGAGGCGACTTTCGAGTGGATGGCGCATCGGGGCATCCGCTATCTGTTTGGCAATCCCGGTTCCACAGAGTTGCCCTTTCTGGTAAATCTGCCCGACAGCGTGCGCTATGTGCTGGCGTTGCAAGAGAGCGTGGCGCTGGCGCTGGCGGACGGCTATGCGCAGGCGTCGGGCGCGCCCGCGCTGGTGAACCTGCATGTGGCGCCCGGTCTGGGCAACGCGATGGGCGTGCTGTTCACCGCGTTCAAAAACGGCGCGCCCCTCATCGTGACCTGCGGTCAGCAGGATACGCGCCACCTGTTCCATGAGCCTCTGCTTTCGGCGGACCTGGTGAGCATGGCGCGCCCTGTAGTGAAGTATGCCTATGAGGTGGTTTACCCCAGCGATGTGCCCGATGTGCTGGAGCAGGCGTATCATCTGGCGATGACCCCACCGCGGGGTCCCGTGTTCGTGTCGATTCCGATGAATTTCTGGGATGCGCCTGCGGAGCCGCCGCGTCTTCGCGAAGTTCGCACGCCCGATGCGCCGCAGGGACTGGAGGTGGTCGCCGAGGCGTTGGGCACGGCGCAAAGACCCGCGCTGGTGGTGGGAGCAGGTGTGGGGAGTGCAGGCGCGATAGACGCCACCGTCGCGCTCGCCGAGAAAGTGGGATGCGCCGTCTATCACGCGCCGCTGAACTCGCGCATGGCGTTCCCCACGAATCATCCCCTGTATGAGGGAATGCTGTTGCCTGCTGTGCCCCGAATTTTGCAGGCGCTGAGTCCGTACGATTTTGTGCTGGTGGTGGGCGCGCCGGTGTTTCTGCTTTACCCGTATTTTGCGGGACCAATCGTGCCGCCCGGTGTGCGCGCGATGTTGATTACGGACGATCCTGCCGCGGCAACCCGTGCGCCTGTGGAGCGCGCTTTTGTGGGCGATGTGGGGCGCGCGCTGGCGTGGCTTGCGGCGCATGCGCCCGCACGAAACTACACGATGCCCTCCCGCGCGGTGGAGGAAGCGCGCCGCCGCTCGGAGGCGGCGCGCGCGCGTAGCAAGATGGGCGCGTTTTTTGTGCTTCACACTTTGGCGCGCCATCTGCCCCCGAACGCGGTGGTGGTGGACGAGGCGGTTTCCGCCAGCCTGTGTCTACGAGAGTTCGTACGGCTGGGGCGCGAGAACGACTACTACACCTCCGCCAGCGGCGGTCTAGGCTGGGCGATGCCAGCGGCGGTGGGCATCCAGATGGCGCAGCCCGACCGCCCTGTGGTGTGCGTGATAGGCGACGGCTCGGCAATGTATTCGGTTCAGGCGCTCTGGAGCGCCCGCGAAGAGAACGCGCCTGTGCTGTTTCTGGTGCTGAACAATCGCGCTTACAACATTCTCAAGAGCTTCACGATGGCGTTTTACCCCGGCGCGGGCATGCGCGAGGGGCTGGATGTGCCGCATCTTGATCTCGTGGCGATCGCGCAGGGTATGGGCGTCCACGCCGAACGGCTCACTTCCCCCGAACAGGTGGAGGAAGCGATTCCGCGGGCGCTTGCCAGCCGCCAGCCTACCCTGCTCGATGTGTGGGTTGACCCCACCGTGCCGAGTTTGTTCTAACGGCAGGACACCGAAAACTTATGGGGTATACTAATAGCACGCTCTTTGCCGATAATTGGGAAAGGGCTGCTCCTCGAGGAAGAGGGAAGCAGTGTGTGGGCATCTGAAAGCCGCTCCCAGTGCCGACGCGGCGGGCTATTTTCGTAAGGAGGTGTATCGTGGACTGGAACACGATTCTGAAGCCCCCCACCCGCGGGTTGTTGATTGTGCTTTCGGGTCCTGCAGGCGTGGGGAAAGACACACTGATTGAGCAGTGGCAGCTGGTGGCTCCCACAGTGCGCCGGCTGATTACCTATACCACACGCCCGCAGACTCGCATGGAGCGGCACGGGCTCGACTACTACTTCGTTACCGAAGAGGAGTTCCAGCAGATGATTGCGCAGGGCGCGTTTCTGGAGTATGCGAATGTGCATGGTAACTGGTACGGCACGCCCCTGCATAAAATGGAAGAGCTGCGCAACGCGGGACGCGATGTGGTGTTGCGGATTGATGTGCAGGGGGCAATGCAGGTGCGCGAGAAGTTCCCCGAAGCCGTTCTGATTTTCGTGGCGCCCCCCTCGCTCGAGGAACTGGAGCGACGCCTGCGCAAACGCGGGCGCGACTCCGAAGAAGCTATCCAGCTCCGGCTGGAAAACGCCAGGCGCGAGATGGAATATATCCCCCGATACGACTATGTGGTTGTGAACGACGACATCAATCGCGCTCTGGAGACCCTGCGCTGTATTTTGATTGCCGAGCGCCACAGGGTGCGCCATCGAGGGGAACCTCCGATTGCCGAAACAGAAGTACGGAGTGCCTGAAATGCCGCGCAGTCCGAACACGCGCACGCCAGAATATGTGAGCCACCGACTGGGGCGATTGGTGCTGGTGAAGCGTCCCACGGGTATTCACCGCACTCCTGACCCCCACGCGCCGCTTTACTGGCATGTGCCTGCACGCTACTACTTGATGATGCGCGAGCGGCGCGGACAATGGTGCGGCGTGTTGATGCAAAACGGCAAGCTCGGCTGGATCCCGGTGCAGGCGCTCCAGATAACCGACTATGAGGTGGTCTACACTCTCCCACGCGGTGTGGACCCCAATCGGATTACCCAGCTGGCGATGCGCTATCTGGGTGTGCGCTACAAGTGGGGTGGAAACAGCCCACGCGATGGACTGGACTGCTCTGGCTTTGTGAAACTCATCTACGAGCAGTTCGGGATGTCGCTTCCGCGCCGTGCGCGCGAGCAGGCGCGTGTCGGCACGCCCATCACTCGCTTTGAAGACCTGCGCCCCGGCGACCGGCTCTACTTTGCGGTTAACGGCAAAGAGATTGACCACACCGGTATCTACATTGGTGAAGGCTACTTTATTCACAGCGCCCGCTCCTCAGGTGGTCAATCGATTGACCACCTGAGCCACCCGACCTATCGGCGCAGTCTCGTGTGTGCCCGACGATAGTGTGGACACGCCTCAACGCCTGGCTCCAGAAGCAAGCGTGGTTTCATTTTACACTGAAAGTCGCTACGCTCTGGGGGCGTGTCGGCGTGGCGCGTCATGCAGCGGCGATTGCCTTTTTCTCATTGCTGACGCTGGCTCCCTTGCTGATGGTGATAACGGGTGTGCTGGGTTCATTGCTGGGCGCAGAGCGCGTGGTGGAGCAGATTCTCAAAGCGCTGGAGCAAACTCTGGGAGCAGGCGCGGCACGATTGGTGAAGCAGCTGCTCACCCAGACTCTGGAACGCGGTTCTGGCGCGACCGCGACTCTTGTGGGGCTGTTGCTGGCGTTCTGGGGAGCGTCGGGACTGTTGCAGGCGCTCAAAAGCTCACTGGATGAAGTGTGGCAGGCGCCCCCGTATGCGGAGATAGGCGTGTTGAACTGGCTCCTGACACGCCTGATTGCCAGCAGCGCAATCCTGATCCTGGTAGGGCTGATGGGCGCGAGCCTGGTGCTGGAGCTGGTGCTGACGGCAATTCGGGAGCGCGTGCCTGATCACCTGCCTCTTGGCTACTGGCTGGGCTACGCGGCAAACCGGGCGCTGCTGCCGGTTATGCTGTGGCTGGGAATCAGCCTGCTTTATTGGTGGCTGCCCGCACGGCGCCCCCGCTGGCGCGTGGCGATGGGCACGGCACTGGTGGCAACGGTCTTACTGATTCTG